>CAZFSA010000017.1:0-1965 GCA_964521535.1 uncultured Gemmatimonas sp. | reverse complement strand
CTCATAGGGGAAGAACTCTATGCCGCGAGCGCGTACCTCTCGCGCGAGCCGGCGGTGGTCCGGGAGCGGGCCCGGATCGCCCTGGGCGCGCCGGCTGCGGTGGGACTCGACCTCCGGGGCGACACCCTGCTCGCGTCGGGGCCGGCCCCGGTCCACTGGCTCGGGGCGATGGCCCGGGGCGTGGCGCTGCCGCCGGGCGTCGCGGCGCTCGATCTCTCGGCCACGGTCCCCATGCTGGCGCCTGAACCGGCGGCCCGGCTCCGGGATCTCGAAGGCGCCCGGGTGTTCTTCGCCGTCGGCTCCGCCACGCTCGGCCCTGAGGCGCTGGCGGTGGCGAATCAGGCCGCCGCCGGGGTCCGGGAGATCATCGCCGCGCTGGCAGGCTCCGGCTACGTTCTCCAGCTCGTTCTCGACGGGCGTACGGACCAGACCGGTTCCGAGGCCGGCAATCAGACCTTGAGCCAGCGACGCGCCGACGGGGTCCGGAGCGCGCTCGCTGCCCGGGGCATCCCGCCAGCCCTGATTGCCGCCCGGGGGCTGGGCCTCGCCAACCCGCTCCCGGCCACCCCCGAGGTGGACCAGGCCGCCATGAACCGCAGCGTTACCTTCTCGGTCTCCCTCGTTCCGCCCGGGAGGGGTCAGTGACGATCCAGAAAAAGGTCTGCATGGTCGGCATGTTCGGCACCGGGAAGACCTGCCTGGTCCGGCAGTTCGTCCATTCGATCTTCTCCACCCGCTACCAGAGCACCGTGGGCGTCAAGATCGATCGGAAGGTGGTCGACGTGGGAACCGCGCCGGTCAGCCTGATCCTCTGGGACCTGGCGGGGCGCGAGGCCGAGCAGGACATCAACGTCAACTACCTGCGGGGCGCGCACGGGATTCTCTACGTGGTGGACGGCACCCGGCGGGAAACCTGCGAGCAGATCTTCGACCTGCGCCGGCTGGCGACGGAAGCCGCGGGACCGGTGCCGTCGGTGGTGGCGCTCAACAAGAGCGATCTCGCGGGCGAATGGGCGCTCACTGCCGCCGACGTCGAGCAGTTGGCCGGGCACGACTGGCGACCGATCCGCACCAGCGCCAAGACCGGAGCCGGGGTGGAAGAGGCGTTTCGCCAGCTGGCGGAGGCGATGGTCTCGGGAGGCGGGGCATGACGATGGAGCTCGACTGCTTCGGCCTGACCGATATCGGCCGGGCCCGGTCGCTCAACGAAGACCACTTCGTGGTGGCCTCGATGCGGAAGGCCGTCCGGCTGGTGCACACCAGTCTCCCCGAGCCGGCCCGCGGCAGCTTCGACGGCGCCTCCGCCTGGCTGCTGGCGGTGGCCGACGGGGTGGGCGGCCGGCCGGGCGGGCAGCTCGCCAGCAGCAGCACCGTGGGCGGGCTCCTGGAGTACGTCAGCCACGCGGTGGGATGCTACCAGGCCGGCGACGTGGCGGAGGAGCACCGCTTCCTGGAGCAGCTGGAGCAGAGTGTGCACCGGGCCCATGAACGGCTTCGGGCCGCCACCGGCGGGGGTGAGCGGGCGCCGGCCACCACGCTCACGATGATGATGGTGGTGGGCGCCCGGGCCTACCTGGTCCACGTGGGCGACAGCCGGGCCTACTATCTCCGGCGGGGCCGGCTCCGGCAGATCACCCAGGACCAGACCATCGGCGAGTACATGGTGGACGTGGGCGCCTGGACCCCGGAGCAGGCGTCGCGGGCCTCGGCGGCGCACGCGTTGTCGAGCGCGATTGGAGGCTCCGACATGAATCCGTCGGTGGGGCTGCTGGACCTCGAGCCCGGCGACGTCCTCCTCCTCTGCACCGACGGTCTCACCAAGCATGTCCCCGACGCGGAGATCGCCGCGATTCTGGGTCAGGCGCCCGACGCCCGCACGGGCGCGGAACGGCTGGTCGCGGCGGCGCTCGCCGCGGGCGGCAGCGACAACGTGACCGTGGTGGTGGCGCGCAGCTCCGGGCCCCC
>CAZFSA010000016.1:0-46251 GCA_964521535.1 uncultured Gemmatimonas sp. | reverse complement strand
GCATTCGGCGACCTCCCCCCCCTGGCCCCGCTGCTCCCGCATGCCGCTGGCATGGAGGTCGTCCGCCACGTGCACGGCGGTCCATTCGGCGCCGCGGTCCGCGAGCCGGCGGGCAGCCCGGATGGCGCGGCGGGTGGCCGCTGCGGGAGGCCGGTCCAGGGCCACCAGCAACCGCCGATACGGGGCGCGGGCGCGACTGCGGGCCACCACCACCGGCGTCTCGGAGACCCGGATCAGGCGGTCAGCCGTGGTGCCGAGACCGAACAGGTCGGCGAGCGGGCGGCGCCCGTGCCGTCCGAGCAGGATCAGGTCGACCCGTGCGGTTGCCCCGCAGGCCGCGAGCTGCTCGTGCGGCGACCCGTGCAGGAGGATCGGCTCGACGCGGACTCCGGGCGCGACCGACCGGACCTGCCGCGCCAACTCGTCCGCTTCGCGGGTGAGCCGGTCCCACAATTCAGTGTCCTGGCCACCCCCGCGCCCCGCCGGGCCGACGGTCACCAACAGGATCCGCGCCCGCTCGGCCAAGGGCAGGTGGGGCACCCGTTCAACCGCCCGGCTGGCGCCCGGGCTGAGATCCGTGGCCACCAGCACGCTTCGCAGGCCGGGCTGGCCCCGTCCACGTCGGCGTCCGGCGGGGGGCGATAGCGCCACGATCCGCACTCCTCTCGGTGCGTCCTAGTATACTCTGCTACTTTGGAAGCCGCCGGGTGAAGCCGCGATGAAAGGTGAATGAGCCATGGCGTCCGGGTTGCGACCAAGGTGGCATCAGCGCCTCGTGTTGCCGGGTTCGTTCGCCCTGCTCTGGTGGGCGCTGGCCGGGGACCGGCCGGGTTCTTGGTGGCTGGGAATTCCCCTGGTGGCGGTCGCCACCGGGCTCGCGGCGCGCGAGACATCGCTCGTCTGGAGAATCTCGCCGCTGGCGTTGCTCCGGTTTCTCCCGTTCCTCCTCTGGAAGGCGCTCACCGGGGGAGCGGACGTCGCGCGGCGGGCGTTCGATCCGCGCCTCCCGATCGATCCCGGGTTCCTGACCCTCCGGCTCAGGCTGAGCGGAGACGCGGCTGTGCTCCTCACCAGCATGCTCAGCCTGAGTCCGGGGACGCTGACCGCGGAACTCGAGGGAGATCGCGTGACGCTGCACGTCGTGGACCGGCTGGGCCCGGTCGAGGAGCAGGTCCGGGCCACCGAGGCCGCGGTGGCGCGGCTGCTCGGGGTCTCGCTCGTGGAGAACGATCGATGAGCGCGTTCGATCAGATCGTGGCCCTGTTTGTCCTGATGGTGCTGCTCGTGGGGGGCGTCGGCCGGGCGCTTCGAGGTCCGACGGCCTTCGACCGGATGGTCGCGGCGCAGTTCGGGGCAACGGCCGGCGTGGCGATCCTTCTGCTGCTGGGCTTCGGCCTCGGGCTTCCGGCGCTGGCCGACGTGGCGCTGGTGGTGGCGCTGTTCGCGGCGGTGTCGGGGGTGGCCCTGGTGCGCCGGCCCGCGCCGCCTGGAGATCGCCGCTGATGGAGCCGCTCGACTGGGCCGGGGCGGTGCTGATCTCCGGGGGGGCGGTCTTCTTCCTGGCCGCGGCGCTGGGGCTGCTCCGATTCCCCGACGTGTTCTCGCGGCTCCACGCGGTGGCCAAGGCGGACACGATCGGGCTCGCCCTGATGGTCATCGGCCTGTCGCTCACGGCGGACCGGTGGCAGATGGTGGTTCGCCTGGTCCTGATCTGGGTGCTGGTGATGGCGGCGAGCGCGACCACCTGTACCCTGATCGCTCGGGCGGCGCGGCAGGCCGGGGAGGGCCGCGATGGAGGGTGAGCCGGCAGCCATGCTCTTTGACGTACTGCTGGCGGCCTCGCTGGTCGGGGTCGGGTGGCAGGCGTTGATCGGCCGGGATCTGTATCGCTCGATCATCATCTTCCTGATCTTCGGCGTCCTGCTGGCCATCACGTGGGCCCGGCTCGGCGCGCCCGACCTGGCCCTGGCGGAGGCCGCGATCGGAGCGGGGCTCACCGGGGCGTTGTTCCTGAAGGCGGTGCATCGCCTGGCGCCCGAGCGGCTGCGACCCCAGCAGCCGTCGGGATGGCGGGTGGGCGGGCTCCTCCTGGTCGGGATCCTGGCCGCCGCCGTGGTGGCGGGGCTTGGCGTCGCGCTGTGGTCGCTGCCGGCCCAGAGTTCCGGGCTCCGACCGCTGGTCGAAGCGAATCTTCCATCGAGCGGAGTGTCGAACCCGGTCACCGCCGTGCTGATCAACTTCCGGGGCTACGATACCCTCCTCGAGATCGGCGTGCTGCTGGTTGCGGGCGCGGCGTGCTGGGCGCATCGGGGGGTGACGCTGCCGCAGCCGGGCCTGGAAGGGCACCTCCGCGCGCTGGTGGCCCTGCTCACCCCGCTCCTCGTGCTCGTCGCCGGATACCTGCTCTGGCAGGGTTCGTTCGCTCCGGGCGGCGCCTTCCAGGCCGGGGCCCTGCTGGCCGGGGGCGGCGTGCTCCGCCTGCTGGTTGGCGACGGGCCGCTGGTCGCGGGCTGGCGGGGTCGGGCGCTGGCAGTCCTCGGTCTGGGAGCATTCGTGCTGATCGGGGGGTTGGCGCCGCGCCTGTCCGGCGGGGTTGCGTTCCTGGCGCTGCCGGCGACGGCAGCGGGCGGCCTCATCTTCGCGATCGAAGCTGCCTGCACTCTGTCGGTAGGCTATCTCCTCGTGCTGCTGTATCAGGGGGGCCGCGGGGGGCGCCCGTGATCCGGGTCCCGCTCCTCTATGCGCTGGCCGGAGTTGCGCTCTTCGCCCTCGGCCTCGCTCACCTCATCCTCCGGACCCATGTGATCCGGCGAATCCTCGCCCTCAACCTCATGGGCAGCGGGGTCTTCCTGGTGCTGATCGCTCTTGCCAAGCGGGCGCCCACCGGGCCGGATCCCGTGCCGCAGGCAATGGTCCTGACCGGGCTGGTGGTGGCCGTGAGCGCCACCGCGGTGGCGCTCTTTCTGGCCGTGCTGGCCCGGGAAGCGGGGGGGGCCGCCCCCGACCCCCCCCCACCGCCCACCGAACCGACCCCATGACCGGCGCCACTCCCGGCCTCGCACCGATCGTCCCGGTGATCCTGCCCGTGGCCGGGGCGGTGCTGGTCTTTCTCCTGGGGCCGCGCCTCGCGCGCCCGGTGGCGCTACTTGCCGCCCTGGCGACGTTCGGCGCGGTGGTGGCCGTGGCTGCTCCGGTGGCCGGGGAGGGCGCACGGCGTTATCCCGTCGGCGGCTGGGGCGCGCCGCTCGGGGTCGACCTCTATCTCGACGGGCTGGCCGCGGTGTTCCTGCTGACGGCCGCGCTGGTCGGGCTCCCGGCCGCGTTCCACGCACTGGCCGCAGGAAGCGACCGGGTCGGCGGCGATGGCTCGCCCGGGCCGTTCTGGGCCGCGTGGCTGCTCTGCTGGGCGGCGCTCAACGGTCTCTTCCTGGCCGGGGACGTCTTCAACCTGTACGTCACGCTCGAGCTGCTGACCCTGTCGGCCATCGGGCTGATCGCGGCCGCGGGCGGACCGGCCCGCGCGGCGGCGCTTCGCTACCTGCTCTGGGCCCTGGCCGGATCCCTGGCCTACCTGCTGGGGGTGGCCCTGCTCTACGCGGGGGATGGCACCGTGGACATCGTGCACCTCGCCGCACGGATGACCGACGGTGCGGTTTCCCGTGCCGCCGGGCTGCTGATGCTGGTGGGGCTCGCGCTCAAGGCCGCGCTCTTTCCGCTCCATTTCTGGCTTCCGCCGGCCCATGCCTCCGCGCCGCCGCCGGTGTCGGCGCTGCTCTCGGCGCTGGTGGTCAAGGCCGCCTTCTATGTGGTGCTTCGCCTCTGGGTGACGGTGTTCGAGCCGCTGCCCACCGCCCCGGTCGGACTGGCCCTTGGCCTGGCGGGCACGGCGGCCGTGCTCTGGGGCAGCGTCCAGGCGTTCCGTCAGGAGCGGCTCAAGATGCTGGTCGCCTACTCCACGGTGGCGCAGGTGGGCTACCTCTTCCTCTGTTTCGCGCTGGGCAGCGGCTGGAACGCTGCGGTGTACCTGGCGGTGTCCCATGCCGCTGCCAAGGCGGCGATGTTCCTGGGAGCCGGTTCGATCGCCCGGGCGCTGGGACACGACCGGGTGGACGAACTGGGCGCCGTCAGTGAACGGCTGCCGGTCACCCTGTTCGCGGTCGGGCTCGCGGGGGTGAGCCTGATGGGACTTCCACCGACTGGCGGGTTCCTGGGCAAGTGGCTGCTGCTTCAGGCCGCGATCGCCGCCGGCCAGTGGTGGGTTGCCGGCGCGGTCCTGGCGGGTGGGCTCCTGGCGGCGTGCTACGTGTTCCGGATCGTGGCCGCGTGCGTCGCCGAGGCGCCCCCCGGCCCCGTGTCCCCGGTTCCCCTGGCGAGCCAGCTGCCGAGCCTCGCCCTGGCGGCGCTGGCCCTCCTGCTCGGCCTGGTGGCCACCTATCCCCTCGGGTTGCTGGAGGCCGGCGCGCCCTTCGGCCCGGCGGCGGAGCCGCTGCGATGATCTCGTGGGACCTGCTCCCCCTGCTGACCCTGGCGAGCTCGCTCGCACCGGGCCTCGTGATCTTCACCTTGCCGGATCGCGCCCGCGTGCTTCGCACCGTGCTCAACCTTGTGGGCGCGGTCCTCAAGCTGGTGTTCGTCGGACTCATGCTCTGGGCGGTGACCCGGGGCCGCTACGGCGAAAGTCGGATGCCCCTGCTGCCCGGTGGCGTGGACCTGGTGCTCCGGGCCGACGCGCTGTCGCTCCTGTTCGTCTCGCTGTCGTCGCTGCTCTGGCTGGCCACGACGGTGTACGCCGTGGGGTATCTCGAGGACTCGCCCCACCGGAGCCGGTTCTTCGGATTCTTCAGCCTCTGCGTCACCGCCACGGTGGGGGTGGCGCTGGCCGGCAACCTGATCACCCTCCTGATCTTCTACGAGATGCTCACCGTATCCACCTATCCGCTGGTGGTGCACCGGGGCACGGAGAAGGCGGTGCGGGCGGGCCGGACCTACCTCATCTACACCATCGGCGGCGGCGCCGCCCTGCTGCTCGGGATGGTCTGGCTCCAGCAACTCACCGACCCACAGGACTTCACGAAGGGCGGCTACCTCGGGCCGCTCGCGACCGGTGACCCCGCCGTGCTCCGCTGGATCTTCGTGCTGCTGGCAGCGGGATTCGGCGTCAAGGCGGCCCTGGTGCCGTTCCACGGCTGGCTGCCTCAGGCGATGGTGGCCCCCGCGCCGGTCTCGGCCCTGTTGCACGCCGTGGCCGTGGTCAAGGCCGGAGCGTTCGGTCTGATCCGGGTGGTCTATGACGTGTACGGTGTGGGGGCGGCCTCGCGACTCGGCGTCCTGGCTCCACTCGCGGTGGTTGCGGCGATCACCATTCTCTACGGGTCGATCCGGGCCCTGACGCAGGACGAACTCAAGAAGCGGCTGGCGTACTCCACCGTGAGCCAGATGGCGCTCATCCTGCTCGGGACGGCGCTGGCCTCGCCCCTGGCGGCGATCGGGGGTCTGGTGCACCTGGTGCACCATGCCTTCATGAAGATCACCCTGTTCTTCTGCGCCGGAAACCTGGCGGAGACGCTGGGGATCCATCAGGTGAGCGAACTGGACGGCGTCGGACCGCGGATGCCGCATACCACCACGGCCCTGGCCGTTGGCGTCTTCGGGATGGTGGGAGTCCCACCGGTCGCGGGGTTTGTGAGCAAATGGTACCTCTCCGCCGGAGGAGAGGCCGGCGGCAGCCACTGGGTGGTTCTCGTCCTCGCGGTCAGCAGTCTCCTCAATGCGGCCTACTATCTCCCTCTCCTCCATCGGGCCTGGTTCCGCGAACCGACCGGTCCCTGGCCCGGCGAGAGCCCGGGCGCCCCCGCCGTGGATGCCAGGGCCTCGCTGCTGCTCCCGGCGGTGGCCACCGCTCTGGTGGCGTTGCTCGCCGGACTGTTCGCCGGCCTGAACGGGAGCCCGCTCGATTGGACCCGGCGGGTGGTGACCGTGGAGTTCGGACCGTGAGACATCTGGTCTGGATTGCTCCGGTCCTGCTGCCGCTCGCCCTGCTGATCGGCCTGGCCTGGCGACCCCTCCGCACGCTGGTTCTCTGGCTGACCCCCTGGGCGGCGGTCCCGGCGCTCGCGGTCGCCCTGGCGGCGGAGCCCGGATTCATCGACCTGCCCTGGCTCGTGCTGGGGGCCCGGGTGGGGCTCGATCCTGCCGGCCGACTCCTGCTGGGCGCGAGCGCGGCGGTCTGGCTCGCGGCGGGCCTGGCGGTCGACACCCGGCGTGCCGACTCGGTCCGGTTCATGGCGTTCTACCTCGCCACCATGAGCGGCAGCCTCGGGCTCGCCGTGGCACTCGACGCCACCAGCTTTCAGCTCAGCTACGCCCTGATGGGCTTCGCGGCCTACGGCCTGGTGGCGCACGACCGTACGGGTCCCGCGCTCCGCGCCGCCCGCTTCTACCTCGGGGCGGTGGTGGTGGGCGAGGTGATGATCTTCGCGGGTGCGGTGCTGCTCTATCCCGTAGCCCGGAGCACCGTCTTCGGAGACCTCATCGCCGCCTACTTCCATGCCCCAGCCGGCGGTACGGCCTTCCTCCTGCTCCTCGGCGGGTTCGCCATCAAGTCGGCGGTGCTGCCGTTGCACGGGTGGCTGCCGCCCGGCTACGTCGCCGCGCCGTCGGCCGGCACCGCCGTGCTGGGTGGTGCGATGATCAACGCGGGGTTCCTGGGTTGGCTTCGGTTCCTGCCGCTGGGGGAGGCCTCCGGGCCGGCAGTCGGCCTGACCCTGGTCGGGATCGGCGTCGTGGGAGCGCTTTACGGCACGGCGATCGGGCTGCTCCAGCGCGACCCGAAGGCGGTGCTGGCCTACTCCAGTGTCAGCCAGATGGGGATGCTCACCATTGGACTTGGCACTGCGATCCTGGTGCCCCAGGCCTGGCCACTGGTGGGGCCGGCGCTCCTCCTGTACGCCGTGCATCACGGTCTCTCGAAGGGCGCACTCTTCCTGGGGCTCCCCGTTCTGAGCGCAGGGGGCCCCGGCCGGATCCGCTGGGCTGCCGCCGCGGGGTTCCTGCTTCCTGCCCTGGCACTTGCCGGTGCACCGGGGACCACGGGGGCTCTGGCGAAGGATGCCCTCAAACGTGCCACCCACGTGCTGCCCGAAGCCTGGTCGGGTCTGGTGGGGTTCATCCTCCCGGTCGCCGCGGTGGGGACCACGCTGCTCATGGGACGGGCCCTGGTCCTCGCCTGGCCTCGGCCGGGGTTGGCCGCAGCGGCCGTGCCGGTCCGATGGTGGTCGGGTCTGGCGCTGGCGGGTGTGCTTGCGGCCGGACCCTGGTGGCTGCCCTGGAGCGTTGGCTGGGCTGCGCCACTGCCAGGCGTCAGCTCGATCGTTGCGGCCGCCTGGCCGGTGATCCTGGGCGGCCTGGTGGCGTGGGCCGGCGTGCGGAGCCGGCATCGCGGAGCGCCAGGCCAGCGGCCAGTCGTGCCACCGGGCGACCTCTGGGTAGGGATCGAGCGGGCCCTGAAGCGCCTGATCGGGCGCAACGGGCAGGCGGAGGCGGCGCCTACGCGGGCTCCCTGACCGGCGATTCCGGCTTGGGCACCGGCCAGGTACCGGTAGTTCCCTCGGGGAACCTGCCCGCCAGGATCTCGCCCATGGGGCGGGTGGTGGCGAACTGGGCCAGGACGATCCGAAGGATCCCCGTCATCGGTGCGGCGAGCAGCATCCCGACCACACCCCAGATCAGGCCCCAGAACACCAGGGCGATCAGGACCGTCACCGGGCTCAGGTCGAGCCCCCGTCCCGTCAACTTGGGATCGAGCCCGCTCCCGATCACCAGCTGCACGATCGTCGGCAGCACGAAGACGCCCACCACTGGCCAATAGCTGTCGAACTGTACCAGTGCCACCGGTAGCGGCAGCAGGGTCGCCACGATCGACCCGACCGAGGGGATGAAGTTGAGCAGGAAGGTGAGGACCCCGAACACCAGTGCGAGCTCCAGGCCCAGCAGCGCCAGGATGGTGCCCACGATCGCGCCGGTGGCGGCCGAAATGGTCAGCTTGAGGGCCAGGAACCGGCGGATCCCGGCGTCGATCTCCCGCAGCACCTTGGACTTGAACCGCCCCGGCCGGCGACCGAGGAGGAGAAAGATCACGAAGATCATCACCAGGAAGCCGTTGGTCACCACGCTGAGCGCGGCCCCGGCGGCCGACTGGACCAGCCGGGAGATCGGAAAATCCCGGATGGTGTTGAGGAGGGCGCCCTGACCCAGATCCAGGCCCCGCCGGTCGAGCATCTCGGTGACCCGCTGGGCCAGGCGGAGCATGCGCTCCTGGTAGACGTCGGCGGAGGCCAGGAGTCCCCGCACCGAGGTGGTCACCAGGAGCGCCGTCAGCGCGATCAGCCCCGCCACCACCAGCAGCGTGGTGACCGTCGAGGCCCACCGAGGAAATCGGGCCCTGGTCTCCAGCAGGTCGGCCAGCGGGGAGACCAGGTAGTAGACGAAAACCGACAGCACGAACGGCACCAGGGCGGGCCGCATGTACGCCAGCGCCGCCCCGACCGCCACCGCCGCGATCAGGATCAGGGAGACGGCAATGAGCCACGCCTGTTCCTCGGCGAGCTCTCGGGGGCTCCGCATGCCGGAGTATTGCGCCGGCGCTACTCCGGCACAAGCGGTACCTCCCGGACTGGCTGATCAGTACGTCGAGAACCCGTACCCCACCTGACCGTTGCACACCGCCTTGGCGCTGCAATACCCGCCTCCGCCAACCGCCTCGACGCATTTGACCGTCACCTTGCACCGCGCATCGACCGGTGCTCCGCCCATCCCGCCAGGGGAGCCCCATCCCTCACCCAGCTCGAACGCGTCCCCCGTCGGGGACCGGCCGCTGTCCTTGAGGCAGGGGAGGACCGCCGCCGGCACGCTCGATTCCGGGATCACCCGCAGCTTCTTGCCATTGAGCGTCAGCCAGGGCTGGCCGGCGGTTCCGTTCCGGACGGTGACCGACGCGACCAGGGTTCCCGCGGGGCTCCGGGTCCTTGCGAGGACGTGGTCACCGTCTCTCAGGTCGTCCGGGATCTCGAAATCCAGCTGGAAGACATTGCAGGCGGCCGCCACGCCCACTGCGGCGCCAGCAGCGAGCCCCAACGCGGCGATGATCCCGACCGTGGTCCCGCCAATCCGACTCCTTCGCATTGTCTGCATCCTTTCCGGCCCTCGGGCCTCTACGTGGAGGTCCCACGAGAGACGCCGGCGGGAGTTCCCCGTGCTCAGGTGCGGCCCGGAGCCCGGCGCCGGCGTTGACTGGTGGCCTCCCGGGCCCCACCTTGCCTACCCATATCGGCGCCGGGCCCGGAGAGCGCCGACCGCGTTGGCGCACTGGCGCGAGGTTATCCGTGAAGCTCATCCCCTCCGCGCGGGGCCGGTTCGGCCTCGCCCTCCAGTGACCGCCGAGGGCAGCCAGCCCGATCCGGAGGTGGCGGTCGGCGCCGCACCTTGGCGATGGGTGGGGCTGCTGCTCGGACCCGCGGTGTTCGCTGCCGTGCTGCTGTTCCCGGAACCGGCCGGCCTCGCACCGGTGGCCTGGCGCACCACGGCGGTGGCGCTGTTCATGGTGGTGTGGTGGGTGACCGAGGCCATTCCCATCCCCGCCACCGCGCTCCTCCCGCTGGTTCTCTTCCCGGCGCTCGGTATCGCCACCATCGAGGGCGCGGCGGCTCCCTATGCCAACCCGGTGATGTTCCTCTTCCTGGGCGGCTTCATGATCGCCCAGGCGATGCAGCGCTGGCGCCTCCACCGGCGCCTGGCGCTGATGGTGATCCTCCAGGTCGGGACCCGCCCCGGCCCCCTCATCGCGGGGTTCATGGCGGCAGCGGCCTTTCTCAGCATGTGGGTGAGCAATACCGCGACCGCGGTGATGATGCTGCCGATCGCGCTCTCGGTGGTGGAACGGGCCCAGACCGCGTCTTCGGCCGATGGGGTCCCCGCCGCGTCATCGAACTTCGCCGTGGCCCTGCTGCTCGGCCTGACCTACTCCTGTAGCATCGGCGGGCTGGGTACCCTGATCGGCAGTCCGCCAAACGCGCTCCTGGCCGGGTTCGTGGCGGACCGGTATTCGATCGAGATCGGGTTTGGGGCCTGGATGATGCTCGGGATCCCACTCGTGGCGGTGGGCCTGCCCCTCACCTGGCTGCTGCTCACCCGCTGGCTCTACCCGGTGGTGGATGTTCCCGCGCTGGCGGGCGGCCGCGAGCCGATCAGGGCTGAGCTTCAGGCCATGGGGCGGCCGGCCCGGGGCGAGAAGGTGGTCGCGGCAGTGTTCGCCGTTACCGCGGCGGCCTGGATCGCACGGCCGCTCCTCGGCGCCTGGATCCCGGGCCTCTCCGACGCCGGGATCGCGATCGCCGCCGCAGTGCTGCTGTTCGTGATTCCGGTGGACGCGCGCCGCGGGGTGTTCGCCCTCGACTGGGAATGGGCCGCGCGGCTCCCCTGGCATGTGCTCCTGCTCTTCGGCGGCGGCCTGTCGCTCGCGGCCGCAATCAGTCAGAGCGGTCTGGCCGAGTGGATCGGTCAGCGACTCGCGGGCCTCGACGCTCTCCCGATCCAGATGGTGGTGGTCCTCGTCAGCCTGGTGATCATCTTCCTGACCGAACTGGCCAGCAACACCGCCATTGCGGCCGCGTTCGTTCCGATCGCGGCCTCGCTGGCCGTGGGGATGGGGCAAAGCCCCCTGGTGCTCGCGGTCCCGGCCGCCCTGGCCGCGAGCTGCGCCTTCATGCTGCCGGTTGCCACGCCACCCAACGCGGTGGTCTACGGCAGCGGGCACCTCACCATCCCGCAGATGGCTCGCGCGGGCCTGGCGCTCAACCTGCTCTTTGTGGCTCTGCTCTCGACCCTGGGCTACGTGCTGGTGGGTGTGCTCTTTGGCGCGTAGCACCCCGGCGGGAGGACCAGCACCGGCTTGGTGGCGCCACGCAGCACGGCCTGGGTGATCCCCTCGGCCGAACCGGGATCGGTTCTTGGTCGCGGGCTCATCGCCACCAGGTCGGCCGGCCCGCGGGCCAATTCCTCCAGGATGGCGCTGGCCACGTCACGACCGACAACCACTCGCGCCGCCGTCCGGACTCCCCGGGCGCGGAGCTGGTCGGCCAGCCGGTCGAGACGCTTCTGGGCCCGCCAGCGCCGGTCCTCCGGCTTGCGGGCGGGGCGTGGCGATGCCGGAGCGGTGGCCGGCGCGTCGTCGGGCTCCACCACGTTGAGCAGGGTGACGTGGGACTGGGTGACGCACGCGAAGTCGACCAATGCCCCGGGCAGTGTGCCAAGCTCGCGCTCAAGATCCACCGGGGTCAACAGAGACCGGGGATGAGTTACTCGGCCCGTCACCTCGTCGGTGTCCTGGGCCGTCTGCTGGGTCACCAGCAGCATCGGGGTTGGCGTGGTCCGGGCCAGAGCCTCGGCCACGCTGCCGGGCTGTGGCGGGGGAAGCGTCCCGCGGACCCGCGTGGCCATCACCACAAGATCGGCGTCCGCCTCCCGGAGGTCTCGGCGGAGGCACTCGGCTACCGGCCCCTCCCGGATGCAGTAGTCCGCCCGGATGCCAGAGGCGCCAGTCACCCGGTTCCGGGTGTCCTCCAGGTACCGCTCTTCGGAGCCGGGCGCGATCGCGGTCTCATCGTCCGACCCGCGGACCAGCACCAAGCGAAGGTCGGCGTGGGCGCTCCGGGCCAGTGCCCGGGCCGCCGGCAACGCCGTTTCGGCGAAGCGGGACCCATCCAGCGGAACCATGATCGACCGAATCATCCTGCCCTCCCGCTTCCTCGGGTACACCCCCACCCGCCCGAGGGCGGCCCTCAGCGCAACATACAGCGACCGGTGTGAAGGAGCGATGAAGAGAGGCCGAATCGCGGCCGCTCGGCGGCTAGGGCGGCGAGAGTCGCACCCACCGTGGCCGCACCAGGAGGACGTCTGTTCCCGCCTCGCGCAGGACGTCGCCCGCGACGCTGCCCAGGAACGAACGGACCACCCCGGACCGCGCGTGGGTGCCGAGCACCACCAGCTCCGCCCGCCGGCGGCCGGCTTCCCGAAGAATGGTCTCTCTGGGCTCGCCGGACCGCAGCAGCGGGCGGACCCGGATCCCGCTCTCTTCGAGCGCCTCGACGAAGGGTTCGAGCAGGCCGGCGGCCCGCGCCTCGAGATCGGCGCGGTACCGGGTTCGGGGCTCGGGAGAGTCAGTCGGGACCACGAAGCTCGCGTACGGAACCTCGTAGACGTGCAGCACGGTCGCCGTGGCTCCAGGCCCGAGCACCCGGGGCGCGAACCCGGCCACCTGGCTGGAGGTCCGGTCCAGATCCAGCGCCACCAGTGCCCGGGCATACCGCCGTCGCGGGGGCCGGTTCACCAGTAGCACCGGGGTGTCGCCGTGCTGGGCCACCCGCTCGGCGGTCGAGCCCAGAAAGAGATCCCGGATCGGCCGGCGGCCATGCCGTCCCAGCACGACCAGCTCGGCGGCCGCTCTCCGGGCCAGTTGCACGATCTCGACGAAGGGGCGGCCCCGTCCCAGGTGTCCCGCGACCGCCCGGGCGTCGTAGCCGGCGCGAGCCAGGTCTCCTGCCAGGCCCGTCGTGGCCCGTGCCAGGAGCGCCGCAGCGCTCCGCCGTCCGGCCGCGCTCTCCGGTCGTTCGGGGAGGACGTGGAGGATGTCGATGCGGGGAACCGGGTGCAGCGGAAGGAGCGCCACCCGCCTGAGAACCCGGGTCGCAGCGGGCGAGAAATCCGTCGCGACCACGATCCGCTCCAGGGCGGCCGGCGCTCGAGCCCGAACTTTCCGCGGCTGCATCGGTACCGTCCTCGGCATGGTCCATCGGCGGTGGGCGCTCCGAAGATGCCGGCCGAGGGACGTCTGGGGAAGGGCGCTCGGCCGTCCCCCGTGAAGGTCGCGTCACTCGGGGTTCAGGGGAGGATTATTCTAGGAGCAGAGCTTGGGGGTGGTGGTTCGTCAATCCGGATCGGCGGCGCATGCCGTGGAGGTGAGCATGGCGAAGGGACCCAGGGCGGCTGCCGGGCGGGTCGGGAACGGGGCCCGGCACGTACTGTTGGCCGTGGACTTCTCCCGCCGCTCGAATCAGGCGGTGGACCGGGTGGCGGATCTCGGGCTGGCCTCCCGGGCGTCAGTCCGGATGCTGCATGTGCTGCCTCGCGGCCTGGCTGGAACGGATGCCCGATACCGGGTGCTGGCGCGGGAGGAGCTGGATCGAACCGCGGACCGCCTTCGCCGGGCCCTGGCCGCCCGGCACCGAGGAGACGTGGCGGTGACCACCGAGCTGGTGAGCGGCCCCGGGGCCGAGACCATCGTCCGGGCCGCTGGACGGGACGCCGATGTCATTGTGCTGGGGCGCCGGGGGCGGGGCGTTCTGCGGGAGCTGCTGCTCGGGTCCACCACCCGCCGGGTGATCCGCCTGTCCCGGGTACCGGTGCTGGCGGTGGCCGGGCCGGCTCCCCGTTCCTACCGGCGGATCGTGGTGGGGCTCGACGCGTCTCCCGTGTCGGTCCGGGCCCTCAGGATGGCCCTGGAATTGTCCGACCGGGCCCGCTCCCGCTTCGTGATCGTCAACGCCATCGAGGATCCCCTGGCCGGCCTGCCGCGTTCGATGGTCCCGGCCACCGCGCACGAACGGAGCGCCGTGCGGGCTCAGCGGCTCCGGGAGCGAACCCGCCACCTGCGCGAGGTGGTGGACCGGATGATCGATCGGCCGGGGGCCTGGCGGCTCGTGGTCCGCGCCGCCGATCCCCGCCGGGCCATCCTCGACGCCGCGACGGCCGGGCCTGGGGCCGATCTCATTGCGGTCGGGACCACCTCGCGAGGGGGTCTCCCGGCCCGATTGATCGGAAGCGTCGCCGAGGCGGTGCTGGAGCGGGCCCGGACCGACGTGCTGGTGGTGCCGCCGGCCTAACGAACCGACCAGCCACCACGCGCCCCTGGCGCCAGCATGCCCGGGGCCGCCGCGGCGGCGCTCGCCAGGGCCGACTCAATGGCGACGAACTCGCCCAGGTTCTCCATCGTCACCAGCCCCACCAGTCGCCCCCCGTCCACCACCGGCAAGGTGTGGCAGGAGCAGGTCTGCATCCGGCGGAGGGCCGTCTCCAGCATTTCCGACGCTTCGACCGTCCGGAAGTCCGTCTGCATCACCCCGCGTACCGGCGCCTCGCGGCCCCGCTGAGCCAGCCCCATCAGCAGGTCCTTCCGGGTCAGGATGCCCACCACCCGGCCGTCCTCGACCACCGGGAAGTCCTGCTGCGATCCCGCCAGGATGGAATCCACGGCCTGCGCCAGCGGGTCGTCAGGCCGCAGCGTCTCGAAGTTGGTCAGCATCGCCCGGGCCATGGGGATGCCGTCCAGCGCGGCCGAGAGCTGCACCATGCTGGCTTCCTGCGCGGCCCCGATCCAGACAAAGAGCGCAATGAACAGCAGGAAGGGGTTGACGAAGAAGCCAATGAGGCCGAAGAGCAGCGCCATGCCCTGCCCGATGCTGGCGGCGATTTGGGTGGCCCGGGTGTACTCCATCCGGGTGGCGAGGAGCGCCCGGAGCACCCGGCCGCCATCCATCGGAAAGGCGGGCAGCAGGTTGAAGGCGACGAGAAAGACGTTCACCACCAGCAACCGCTCGAGGAAGGGGCCCCCGCCGATGCTGAGCTGCTCCATCGGCGTCAGGCTCCTCGTCAACGTGAGCCACACAAACAGGACCGCGGCAATCACCACGTTCACGGCCGGGCCAGCCAGCGCCACCCAGAGCTCCTGAATCGGTTCCCGAGGCATTCGCTCCAGGCGGGCCACGCCGCCGATCGGCAGCAGGGTGATGTCCCGGGTCCGGATTCCGTACCGGGCGGCCGTGAGCGCGTGCCCGAACTCGTGCAGCACCACGCATCCGAAAATGGCGAGCACGAAGGCCACGCCCTCGAGGGTGCGGCCCCAGTCCTGGCTCTGGGACCAGTGCCCCATCACCACGATCGCAATCAGGATCAGGAAGGTGGCGTGCACATACACGCCGATCCCGCGGAACTCGCCCAGCTTCCACGACCATTTCATGAAGCGTTCCGGCGCTTGAGGGTCTTGAGGTAGGCGACCAGCGCGTCGACGTCGGTCGCTGGGAGTCGGTCGTAGGCCCGTTTCCGGATCCCCGGCTGCATCTCCTGGGGGGCGACGATCCACTTCCGCAGGGCCTCGTCATCGAGCCGGCTACCCACCCCGTCGAGCGGCCAGCGGCGATTCCCGTCGCCTTCGATCGAGTGGCAGACCCGGCAGCGCTGCTGCCGGTAGACCTCCTTCCCTCGGGCCACGAGGGTGTCGGCCGGGGCCTGGGCGCGAGGGGAGTCGTGCCCGGCGAAGTCCCCGAGCCCGAGGCCGGCCACCACGAGCGCTGTCATGATCATCACCCACCCTCCCGCGGGCGTCGCCTCCAGCGATCCACTCACCGTTCCTGCCTGCGTCCAAGGATCGTCGCGCCCGAGGTCCGGGACAAGGCTGCTCCCCGGGCCACGCGAGCCGCGGGTCGGCGAAATCCGACCGCCGCGCGCGGATTTGCGCCGGTGTCAGGGACCGGCAGGAGGCGGTCCCGATTTGTTGGGGGCTGCGAGGCACGTTAACCTACCACCAGTCCCCATGCCCTACCGCTATCCCGACACCGCTGTCTTCTACCGGCGGCTGACCCGGACCTACCCGAAGGCCGTTCGGGGCGAGGGTTGCTACCTCTACGACGAGGCCGGCCGCCGGTATCTCGATGGCTCGGGCGGGGCCTATGTCGCCAATCTGGGCCACGGCGTGCCGGCGGTAGCCGAGGCGGTGGCCGAGCAGATCCGCCGGGTGGCCTACGTGAGCGGGGCCGCCTTCACCAACGAGGCGGTGGAGGAACTCGCGGCGGAGTTGGCCCCCTTGCTGCCCGGAGACCTCGACAAGCTCTACTTCCTCAACAGCGGGTCCGACGCCAACGAGGCCGCCCTCAAGCTCGCGCGCCAGTACTGGGTGGAGCAGGGCCGGCCGGCCAAGCACCGGATCGTGGCGCTCACCCCCGCGTATCACGGGAATACGATGCTGGCGCTATCGGTCTCGGCCCGCGAGCACTACCGGACCATCTTCCGGGACTGGCTCACGCCCGTCATCCAGATGCCGGCCCCCTACCCCTACCGGTGCGGGTGCGGCGGCACGGCCGCCTGCCCACGGTGCAGCGGCGCCCTTCTGGAGGAGATCCTGCTGCGGGAAGGGCCGGACACTGTCGCGGCCTTCATCGGCGAGACGGTGGGCGGATCGTCCACCGGGGCGTCCGTTCCTCCCGACGGGTTCTGGCGCACCATTCGGGAGATCTGCAGCAGGTACGAGGTACTCTGGATCGCCGACGAAGTCCTCTGCGGCATGGGCCGCACCGGGACCTGGACGGCGGTGGAGCAGTACGGAGCCGTGCCCGACATCCTGGTGCTGGGCAAGGGCCTGAGTGGCGGCTACGCCCCTCTCTCGGCCGTGGCGGCGCCCCGGCGGCTGCTGGATTCGATCGCGGCGGGAAGCGGAGGGCTGCTGCATGCCCAGACCTTCTCCCATACGCCCATGGCGTGCGCGGCGGGACTGGCGGCGGTGCGCTATCTCCGGGATCATCGCCTGGTGGAGCGCTGCCGGGCGATGGGCCCGGTGTTCCACGAGCGGCTCCGCAGCCTGACCGATCTCCCCGGCGTGGGCGATGTCCGGGGTCGGGGGCTTCTGGCGGGGATCGAGTTCGTCGCCGACAAGGCCACCCGCCAGCCGTTCCCCCGCGCCAGGCGGTTCGCGGAGGCGTTCACCGAACAGGCCCAGGACCTCGGGCTCATCGTCTGGCCCAACGTGGGGCACGCGGACGGCACAAACGGGGACCTGGTGTGCCTCGCGCCCCCGTTCGTGATCGGCGAAGCGGAGATCGACGAGCTGGTCAGGATCTCGGCCGCCGCCCTGGAACGCGTGGCCGGAAGCCCGGCCGAGGCGAGCGGAACGGGAGCGGTCTCATGACGGCGATCGGCAAGATCACCTATACCACGTCGAACCTGGATCTCGAGGCGTTCCACGCCGCCTTCGACCGCGCCCGGGACGGGGTCCGGAGCGAGGCGGGCCGCCTGCACCCGTTCTACATCGACGACCAGCCGATCGAGGCTCCCCGGGGCGCCCTGGAAGACCGGTCGCCGATCGACACCCGGCTCCTGCTCGGCCGATTCTCCGCCGCGACCCCCGAGGACGTCGACCTGGCGGTTCGTTCGGCGCGGCGAGCCCAGCGGGAGTGGGGGCGACGGCCCTGGCCGGAGCGGCTCGCCGTCCTGCGCCGCGCCGCCGAGCTGATCCGGGAACGCAAGGTCCGGCTCGCCGCCCTGATGGGACTGGAGGTCGGCAAGACCCGGTTCGAGGCGATGGGCGATGCCGAAGAGGCGGCCGACCTGATCGACTACTACTGCCGGCAGATGGAGGAGGCCAACGGCTTCGAACGGCCGATGACGCCCCTCACCCCGGGCGAACGGAATCTGGATCTGCTCCGCCCCTACGGCGTCTTCGTCTGTATCTCGCCCTTCAACTTCCCGCTGGCTCTCGCCGCCGGGATGTCGTCGGCCGCGCTGGTGGGGGGCAACGCGGTGGTGTTCAAGCCCGCCGAGGAGACCCCGTGGACCGGGCTCGAGCTCTATCGGGCCTACCGGGACGCGGGTCTGCCGCCCGGCACCTTCAATCTGCTCACCGGACACGCCGAGGAGATCGGCGATCCGCTCTGGCAGCATCCGCTGGTGGACGGGGTGGCGTTCACCGGCTCGCGAGAGGTGGGACTGCGGATCTACCGCGGGCTGTCGACCCGGTACGTGAAACCCTGCCTGATGGAGCTGGGGGGCAAGAACGCAACGATTGTTATGCCGAGCGCGGACCTCGACGCCGCCGCGGAGGGAGTGACACGATCGGCGTTCGGCCTCCAGGGGCAGAAGTGCAGCGCCACCTCACGGGTCTACGTCCATCGCGACGTCCTGGGGCCGTTGCTCGATCGGGTGCTGGCCCGGACCCGCGCGCTCCGGATCGGCGACCCGACCGAGCGGGACGTGGACCTGGGGCCGGTGATCAACGAGCGAGCGGTGCAGCGTTACCTGGAGGTGGCAGGCGAGGCCCGGGAGACGGGTTCGGTCCTCACCGGCGGCGAACGACTGGCCGGTGGCGCGCTGGACCACGGCTGGTATGTGGCCCCGACGGTCGCCCTGCTGCCGCTCCCGAGCCGGCTCTTCTTCCAGGAGTTCTTCGTGCCCTTTCTCGCGGTGGGCGCAGTGGGCTCCCTGAGCGAGGCCATCGCGGAGACCAACCTGGCGGACTACGGGCTGACGGCAGGGCTCTTCTCGCGGGATCAGGCCGAGGTGGCGCAGTTCCTCGAGGAAGTCGAGGCCGGGGTCTGCTACGTCAACAAGCGCTCTGGCGCCACCACCGGCGCCTGGCCGGGGTCGCAGCCGTTCTGCGGCTGGAAGGGGAGCGGCTCCACCGGCAAGGGCGGTTGTGGTCCCTACTACGTTCAGCAGTTCATGCGAGAGCAGAGCCGGACGGTGATCGGCGAGGTCCCATGACTCCGTATCCCCGCATCGTGGTCGACCCGCCCGGGCCCCGGGCGCGCGCCATCCTGGAGCGCGACCAGGCCTGGACTTCCTCGTGCTACATCAAGGAGTACCCGCTCGTCGTGGAGCGGGCCCGGGGCGCGATGGTCGAGGACGTCGACGGCAACCGCTTCCTCGACTTCATGGCCGGGATCGCGGTCGCCTCCACGGGACATGCCCATCCCCGGGTGGTCAAGGCCGTGCAGGAGGCGGCGGAGAAGTTCCTCCATATCTGCGGCTCGGACTTCTACTACGACGGCATGGCGAGCCTGGCGGAGCGGCTGGCCCGCCTGGCGCCGGGGCCGTCGCGCAAGCGGGTGTTCCTCACCAACTCCGGAACCGAGGCGGTGGAGGGCGCGCTCAAGCTGGCGCGGTACCACACCCGGCGGACGGGATTCCTGGCCTTCACGGGGTCGTTCCACGGCCGGACGATGGGAGCGCTGAGCCTCACCGCCAGCAAGGTGCGGCAGCGGGCCGGATTCGGCCCCCTGATTCCCGGCGTGCAGCACCTCGCGTATGCCACCTGCTACCGCTGCGAATACGGCAGGACCTATCCGTCGTGCGGATTGCACTGCGTGGCGACCATCGAGCGCGACCTTTTCACCCGCCTGGTGGACCCGGGCGACGTGGCGGCGGTGGTGGTGGAACCGGTCCAGGGGGAGGGCGGCTATGTGGTGCCGCCGGCCGATTATCTCCCCGCGCTCCGGGCGCTCTGCGACCGCCACGGGATCCTGCTGATCGTCGACGAGATTCAGAGCGGCATCGGCAGGACCGGCCGGATGTTCGCCTGCGAGCACGCCGGGGTCGAGCCCGACATCATCACGGTGGCGAAGGGGCTCGGCTCCGGCCTGCCGATCGGTGCGTTCGTGGCGAGGGAATCGGTGTCGACCTGGGAGCCGGGCGCGCACGGCTCGACCTTCGGCGGCAACCCGGTCTGCTGCGCCGCCGCGCTGGCCACCCTGGACCTGGTGGAGGGCGATATCCTGGAGCACGTCAACCGGGTGGCCCCGGTCCTGATGGACGGGGTGCGGGCGCTGGCGCGCGACTACCGGGTCGTGGGTGAGGTCCGGGGGCTGGGCCTCATGATCGGGATCGAGTTCGTGAAGGACCGCGCCTCGCGCGAGCCCCATCCCGAGCTGGTGCGCGAGCTGGTGCAGCGGGCCTTCCGGCGAGGGCTCCTGCTGCTGGGCGCCGGCCGGAGCGCGCTCCGGCTCGCGCCCCCTCTCGTGATCACCGAATCCGACGTCGCCACGGCGCTCGGGATCATCCGCGACTGCTTGGCCGAGCTCGCGCCCGGGGCGCCGTAGCGGATGCCAGCGCGATGAGCCGCCGACCGATCAGGACCGGATGGCGCAGGCGTCCGCGCCGGTTGGCTGCGCGGGTTTCCGTCCTGGTCACCCTGGCCGCGGCCGGCTTCGCGGGGCCGGTGGCCGCGCAGCGGCAGCCGGTCCTGGGCCAGATCGCGCTGCCTCATCCCTACTACTACCGGGAGATGTACGTCCCCCAGCTGACCACCGGGCCCGGCAGTGCTGCCTGGACGCCCGACGGGAGCGCGCTGGTCTACTCGATGCAGGGATCCCTCTGGCGCCAGCGGCTCGGCGCCGAGGTGGCCGAACAACTGACCGATGGCCCCGGCTACGACTACCAGCCGGACGTGTCCCGCGACGGCCGCTGGGTCGCCTATGCCTCCTACCGCAACGATGCCGTCGAGCTGGGCCTCCTGGAGCTCGGGACCGGCCGAAGCCGGGTGCTGCTCGCCAACGGAGCGGTCAACCTGGAGCCCCGTTTCTCGCCCGATGGGCGCCGGATGGCCTTCGTCTCGACCGCCTACCAGGGCCGATGGCACATCTTCACGGCGGACTTCAACGACGGCGAGCTGCGCAATGTCACCCGCCTGACGGAGGACGTCGACAGCCGGCTGCCCCGGTACTACTACAGCGTATGGGACCACTACCTCTCGCCAACGTGGTCCCCGGACGGGCGAGAGCTGATTCTGGTGTCGAACGCCGGACGGATCTGGGGGACGGGTGGGTTCTGGCGCATGGAGGCCCGTCCGGGAGCGCGCCCGCGGCCGATCTGGTACGAAGAGACCACCTGGAAGGCCCGCCCCGACTGGGCGCCCGACGGCCGCCGGGTGGTCTATGCCTCGTACCTGGGACGGCAGTGGCATCAGCTCTGGTTGATGACCGCCGAGGGCGGCGACCCGTTTCAGCTCACCTACGGGGAGTTCGACGCGACCGCCCCGCGATGGTCTCCCGACGGCCGGCGGATCGCGTTCATCAGCAACGAGGACGGCAACGTCGCCTTGCGGGTGGTGACCGTGCCTGGCGGGGTGGTGGAGCGGATCGAGGCCCGACGGCTCGAGTGGCTCACCCCCCGGCGCCGGCTCTCGGTGGTGGTGCAGGATGCCGGTGGCCGCTCCCTGCCGGCGCGAATCTCGGTCACCGGGCCCGACGGCCGGGGCTACGCCCCGCGGGGAGTCTGGATCCACGCCGACGACGGGTTCGATCGGCGGGAGCGCCGCTACGAGTTCACCTACTTCCATGCCGTCGGGCGGGCCGATCTGGACCTTGCTCCCGGCCAGTACGTGGTGGAGGTGACCCGCGGTCTGGAGTACGGCCGGGCAGTGGACACCGTGACGGTGGGCAATGCCGTGTCCGTGATGCACCGGGTCCGGCTGGAGCGGATTGCCAACCTGGAAACGCGAGGCTGGTGGAGCGGCGACCTGCACGTGCACATGAACTACGGCGGCGCCTACCGGAACACGCCGGCCCGCCTTCGGGTCCAGGCGGAGGCCGAGCATCTCGGTGTGGTGCAGAACCTGATCGTGAACAAGGAAGCGCGGATCCCCGACATCGCTCACTTCTCGGGGCGGCTCGACCCCGCCTCGTCGGCTGCGACCCTGATCAAGCACGACGAGGAGTATCACACCAGCTACTGGGGGCACACCGCGCTGATCGGGCTGACCCGTCATTTCATCCAGCCCAACTACGCCGGATACGTCAATACCGCGGCCGCGAGCCTCTTCCCCCATAACACTGCGATCGCGGACCTGGCCCGGGGGCAGGGCGGGGCGGTGGGCTACGTGCATCCGTTCGAGGAGGTACCCGATCCCGCCGGAGCCGCGCCGCTCACCAGCGCCCTTCCGGTGGACGTGGCGCTGGGTCGGGTGGGCTACCTGGAGGTGGTGGGGTTCAGCGACCACCGCGCCACCGCCCAGGTCTGGTACCGGCTGCTCAACTCCGGGTTCCGGGTGCCTGCGGGAGCGGGGACCGACGCGATGGCCAACTTCGCCTCGCTCCGGGGGCCGGTGGGGATGAGCCGGGTCTATGTCCGGAGCGGTCCCCGGCTCGATTACCGGAGCTGGCTCCGGGCCCTGGCGGAGGGTCGCACCTTCGCCACCAACGGTCCCCTGCTGGGCCTCACGTTAGGCGGAGCTGAGCCCGGGGCGACCCTGGCCCTGGGCGCCGGCCGGCATGAACTGGCCGCGTCGGTCTGGCTCCGGTCGATCGTGGCGGTGGACTCGCTGGAGCTGGTCCGGAACGGGCAGGTGGTGCGGTCGATCCCACTGGAGCAGGGCGGGACGGCCGCGGACGCCCGGTTCACCCTGCCCGTGGATGGGAGCGGCTGGTACGTCCTCCGGGCCTACGCCACCGGGTCGCGTCACCCCACTCTGGACGTCTACCCCTACGCCACCACCAGCCCGATCTACGTGACGGTGGGCGGCACCCCCATCCGGTCCGCCGCCGACGCCCGCTACTTCGCGCGATGGGTCGAACGCCTGGCCCGCGAGGCGGCGGCGCACCCGGGCTGGAACGATGACGCGGAACGGGCTCGGGTCCTGGACGACCTCAGGCGGGCCAGGGAGATCTGGGAGGAACGCGCTGCCGACGAGCGTCGCGGATGAACGGGCCTGGGCCGACCTTCGGCGGTCAGAGCGAGTGGGCCCCGCTCAGGCGGGTGGTGGTCCGGGCGCCGGACCGCTGGTTCGGCGAGGCGGAGCCGGCGGTATGGCACTATGCCGGCCGCCCCGATCTCGCCCGGGCCCGTGAGGAGCACGCGGCTCTTGTGACCTTGCTCGCCGACTCCGGAGTCGAGATCCTGCGACACGACACGGACCTCCCGGGGCTCGCCGACGCGATCTACGTCTATGACCCGGTGCTGATCACCGACCGCGGGGCGATCGTGCTCCGGATGGGCAAGCGGCTGAGGCGCGGAGAAGAGGATCCGCTCGCCGTCCGGCTCGAGGCCGCCGGGGTGCCGGTGCTCGGCCGCCTCGAGGGCGACGCCATGGCCGAGGCCGGCGACACCCTCTGGCTCGACCGGGAGACGCTGGCGGTGGGGCTTGGCTTCCGGACCAACCGGGCGGCGGTGGATCAGCTTCGTGCCCTGCTCGCTCCGGCGGTGCGTCTCTTCCCGGTGGAGTTGCCGTACGATCAGGGACCGGCGGCCTGTCTCCACCTCAAGTCGGTGATCAGCCTCCTCGACGACCGGCTGGCGGTGGTGCACCTCCCGCCGATGCCGGTGTCGCTGTACGAGGAACTGGTCCGGCGGGGGGTTCAGCTGGTCGAGGTGGATCCGGCGGAGTATCGCACCCAGGCGCCGAACGTCCTGGCGGTGAGCCCCCGGGATGGCATCATGCTGGAGGGCAACCCGCTCACGCGCGGTCGGCTCGAGGCGGCCGGCTGCCGGATCCGGACCTATCGTGGCGAGGAGATCTCGCTCAAGGCCGAGGGCGGGCCGACCTGTCTGACCCGCCCGGTCTGGCGAGCGTGAACGGCTGCTGACGCATACCGACCCCAACCCGGAGGTCTCGCATCATGGTCCGGATCCTCGTGGTTCCCCGCAGTGACGCCGACGTCTATCGCCTGCTCCGCGCCAAGGTGCTGCACGAGGCAGCCACCTGGTACTGGAGCAACAAGGCCCGGACCCGGCTCCGGCACGTACAGTCGAGCGGACATATCGACGTGGCCGCCGCCGGCGGGGCGGTGGTGGCGACGGTGGCGCCCAGGGAGCGGAAGGACCTCTTTTATCTGGCCGAGAAGTTCATGGGGCGGCTGATCGCCTGGTTCGAGAACGACCTGGCCTCGATCACCCTCCAGCTCGCGCCCGAAGCCGCTCCGCCGGCCCGACGCAAGACCAGGCGGCGGTAAGGGGCCCGCGCGTCCCGATCAGTCCCCGGACGCCGACGGCGGGCTCAGAGGGGCCAGATCCGCGGGATCATGATCACGGCGATGATCCAGAAGAGGAGATTGAGCGGAGCGCCCACCTTGAGGTAGTCGGCGAAGCGGTAGCCGCCGGGGCCGTAGATCATGGTGTTGGTCTGGTAGCCGACCGGCGTCATGAAACTGGCGGAGGCCGCGAACGCCACCGCGAAGAGCACGGGCCTCGGGTTGAGCTGGGCCGACTGCGCGGTGACGATCGCGATCGGGGCGATCAACGCCACGCTGGCGGTATTGCTCATCATCTCGGTCAGGATCGAGGTGAGGAGGTAGAACGCGGCCACCAGGGCCACCGGCCCGAGGGGCCCGAGAACGGCGACAATGCCCTCCGCGGCGTAACGTGCCACCCCGGTCTTCTCCATGGCCGTGCCGAGTGCCAGCGAGCCGGCGATGAGCAGGATGACCCGCCATTCCACGGATCCCACTGCCTGCCGGGGCGAGAGACCGCCGGTCGCCACGAGGGCCATGGCTCCCCCGATGGCCGCGATCGCAATCGGCACCAGGTCGAGGGCGGAGACTACGATCACGGCGCCGATGATGCCGACGGCGATCACCAGGCGTCGGCGCGAGATCCGGGGGTGGTCCAGGTCCGACACCACCACAAAGGCTTCGTGCCGCTCCAGCCGCGCGATGGCGTCCGGGTGGCCCTCCACCAGCAGGGCGTCTCCGGGCCGAAGGACGGTGGTTCCGAGGCGCTCCTGGAGAGGTTCCCCGCGGTGGAGGAGCGCCAGGGCGGTGGCGCCGAATCGCTCCCGGAACCCGTACGCCTTGAGCGAGGTGCCCACCAGGTCGGAGTTGGGCGCCACGATCGCCTCCACCAGCTGGAGACTCTCGATCGGGAGATCCCCATCGCGGTGCGGCCGGTCGGACTTGAGCCGGATGCCGCGCCGGGCCTGGAGCTCCCGGATCCGGGTGGCCGGGCACCGGATCCGGAGTACGTCCTCGGGCTGGAGCACCAAGTCGTCCGGTACCGGCACGATTCGCTGCCCGCCGCGGATCACTTCGAGGACCTCGATCTCCAGCCGCTGCACCAGCGGCGAGGCGGGGACCGTCTTGCCCACCGAGGCCGATTCGGGATCGAGCACGATCTCGGTCAGGTACGAGCGTCGCGCCGGCTGGCCGCCCGCCCCGGGCGCCTGGCGCTGGGGCAGCAGCCAGATCCCGATCAGCAGCATGTACAGGAGCCCGGCCCCGAAGAAGGTGAGCCCGAGACGGGTGAACTCGAACATCCCGAGCGGGGCCAGGCCGTAGGACTCTCCGATGGAGCTGGCCAGGATGTTGGTGGAGGTGCCGATCAGGGTGCACATCCCCCCGAACATCGAGGCATAGGAGAGCGGCATCAGCAGCCGGGATGGGCTCGCCTTGAGGTCGTTGGCCGTGGCGATCACCATGGGGAGGAGCAGGGCGACGGCCGCGGTGTTGTTGATGAAGGCCGAGATCGCTCCGATGGCGATCATCAGCGACACCACCAGGAGGAACAGGCTCCGCCGTCCCACCGCCCGGAGCAGCCGCCCCACCGCGGTCAGGGCCCCGGTGCGGAAGAGCCCCGCGCTCAGAATGAACATCGCGGCGATGGCCGCGGTGGCCGGGTTGGAGAAGCCTCCGAGCCCCTCCTCCACGGTGAGGACGCGGGTGACCACGAGGGTCAGCATCGCGAGCAGAGCCACCGCCTCGATCGGCAGCTTCTCGGTCACCCAGAGGTAGACCGCGGCGATCAGCACGGCGATCGTGATGAAGGGATCGAGGTTCATGAAGGCTTTGGCTGAGCCCGAGGTATCGCCGCCGAGTCAGCGCCCCCCGCCGTGGGCGGGACCGGTACGAGGGTCGGGGCCGGACGCATTGGTCGAGGAAGATCGTTAGGGTCCGCGGGACGGGCAACCGGAGGTCGGGGCCCGTCACTCCATCAGGGCGCGGGCAGTCTCGGCCGGAAGGTCGGGTCCCGCACTGCCACCTGGCCCTGCCGGGCGTAGTCGATCGCCTCGCCCAGGACCCGCGCCGCCTCCTGCGGCGCGTGGAACCCCATGGAGTTCTCGGCCTCGATGAAGTCCAGATAGAACTGGGCTCGCCGCTGGAGCGCCCTGGCGATGGCCAGCTCCGCGTCAGAGCGGCCCGCCTCGCGGGCGCGCTTGAGGTCCGCGATCAGGGCCACCAGCGCGTCCATGGCCTGGTCCCGGAGCCGGTGGGTGTTCTCCTGAATCCGTTCCGCCCGGGCCCTGAGCTCGTCCTCCGCCACCGGATGACAGGTCTGGCAGGCGTTGTTGAGGTTGAGCAGCGGGCTCCGGATGTGATGATCGCTCACCTTGAGGGCGCCCACCCGCTGGTACGGCATGTGGCAATCCGCGCAGGCCACGCCCGCGCGCGCGTGTACGCCCTGGTTCCACATCTCGAACTCCGGGTGCTGCGCCTTCAGCACCGGCGCTCCGGTCTCGGCGTGGACCCAGTCGCGAAAGCCGGTGCTGTCGTAGTAGGCGTAGATCTGATCGACCCGGAGCCCTCTACTCCACGGGTACACCAGTCGCTTCTCCGGCCCCTGGAAGTAGTACTCCACGTGGCACTGCCCGCAGACGAAGGTTCGCATCTCCTGCCGGCTGGCGTCGCGATTCGGGTCGTAGTCGCGGACGCCCTGCGCGGCCTTCCAGGCCCGCATGCCCTCGAGGAAGCCGGGCCGGGTGACGCGGAGCGCCATGGTGGCGGGCTCGTGGCAGTCGACGCAGGACACCGGGTGCTGCACCTGGCCGCGCGCCTCCCGGAAGGGCATCGCATTCATCCGCTCGAATCCCCGAACCAGGTCGCCGTCGCCGAGGCGCAGGTAGGGGACATACACCGACGCGTGGCAGTGAAGGCAGGTGCCCGGCTGGCCAACCTGCTGGCGTTCGGTGTAGGTCTGATCCTCCAGCATGTACGCGTGCCCCCGCTCCTCCCGAAAGTCGATGGCGAAGGGGTAGCCGGCCCACATGATCCGGAGCCGGGGGTCCTCCTCCAGCCGCGACTGCGCCACCACCGACCGGGGGTCCGCCGCGGTCGGGGTCCGGGGCAGGGCCTCGCTCCCGCCAAACCGGGTGCGCTCCTGGTCCACCGTCCGCCGGTAGGAGTCGTACTGGTGGGGGAAGTTCCGGCCCCAGACCTCGGGGGCCTCCGTGGTGTCGCTGAGCTCGACAACCCGGAAGAACGGCGTGCGCGCCTCCTGCTTGCGCTCGAAGATGTTCACCAGGAGGGCCAGGACGGCGAAGGCCGCCAGGGCGGCGCCGAGGCCGATTCCGGCCAGGCGGAGCGAGCGATGCCGGGGGCTGGACATGGACCGGTTCCGGTGCGAAGTCAGGGCCGGTGGCCCACGGAGTGATGGCAGGCCAGGCACGAGACCGAGCCATCGTCGGGGCCGGCCATTGCGTGGGTGATGGCGGCGTGGCAGTCACGGCAGCGGGCTTCCGCAATGGCCCGGTTGCCCGGCTTGATCCGGATCGGCTCGTGGAAGATCCCGCTGGTGAACGCGGTCGAGTGCCAGAACCCGTTGGTCGCCTTGGTGACATACTTCGCGACCAGGCCTTTCGGGGTATGGCAGTCGTTGCAGGTGGCGGCCGTCCGATGGCTTCCCGCCAGCCAAGCGGAATACTGCGGCCGCATCACGTGACAATTGGCACAGGCCGCCGGGTCGTTGGTGAGGTAGGACGCGCCCCGCCCATAGGAGAATGTGAAGACCCCCGCGCCCAGGGCCAGACCGGCCAGCCCCGCCACCAGGGCGGCCACCGCCGCCCCCGTCCGGGTCCCCATCACCCGCGGTACCCGTATCCCCGAGTCATGGCGACCGCCATCGCCAGCATCAGCACCACCAGTGCCGTCTGGACCAGGCTGATCCGGGCGTAGCGAGAGGCTCGGCTGGTGTCCGGCGCCTGCCCGTGCCGCAGTTCCACCCGCCAGTGGATCAGGGCCAGCATCGGCGCCACCTCCAGCGCCAGGAGCAGCGCCACCAGCCCCATCTTGCCCCAGAAGAGATGGCTGCCAAGGTAGAACGAGGTGGTCTTTTCGGTGCCGGCAAGAAGTCGCCACAGTCCGGTGACGATCCAGAGCCCACCGGCCACGCCCCACCAGGTGTCGGCGGCGAAGACCCGGCGGTAGCCGGCCGGGTCGAGCGGTTTCATGAGCGCCCGGGCCCGGGCCCAGACGGCGCCCAGGCCGATGCCGAGGGCCAGGAGGTGGAGCGAGGCGAGGGTGAGTCGAAGCACGGGCGCCCGGGCGGGAATCGTGATCGGCCAACTTGGCTCCAGGTTAGCGACCGGTCAACCTGAGTAAAGTATCGTCCATATATAAAGCCGGACAATAGCTTGACAAAAGCTGAACGAGTGGCCATGTTTGCTTCATGACCCGCTTCCCACATCCCATCCCCCCAACCATGCGAGGTCCCTGGCCCGCAAGCGGGATCCCGGCCATGCCGGGATCCCGGCTTCGCTCCCGGACCTCACCCGCCCGCAACGGGGGTCATCGGGCGGCCCCGATCCTGGTTACCGGAGCGACCGGCTACATCGGCGGCCTGGTCGAAGCCCTTCAGGCCCTCGGGCACAGGACCCGATGTCTGGCCCGGCGCCCTGACTTCCTCCGCCCCCGAGTCCGCGCCGACACCGAGATCGTGGCCGGGGATCTCCTCGAGCCGCAGTCGCTGAAGCCGGCTCTGGAGGGGGTCTCGACGGCCTACTACCTCGTCCACTCCATCGGTCGGCGCTCCGGGACTTCCCGGTTCGTCCCCGGGGGATGCGCGAAGCCGTGGCCCGCGCCCGCGCCAACGAGGACCGCGAGTTTGCCGCCACTCGGTGGAGCGACGCCCTGTCCTCGACCAGGCCCCCATGGGGTGGGGCGGCGATCGGGTCCCGACTGGTCGATTCGCGATCCCTGACAGTCGGCGCACCCCCTGCAGCTGCCTTCGCGCCAATCCGCCAATTGGGTGGCGCCCGGGGCTGGTATCACGCGGGTGGGCTCTGGGCGGTCCGAGGGTGGCTCGACCTGCTCGCCGGTGGTGCAGGTCGGCGCCGGGGCCGACGCGATCCTGACTCCGTGAAGCCGGGTGACACCGTGGACTGGTGGCGAGTCGAGGCCGTGGAGCCTGATCGGTTGCTTCGTCTGGCCGCCGAAATGCGGGTTCCCGGCCGCGCGTGGCTGCAGTTCGAGGTCACGCCGGACAGGGCCGGCGGTTCCTCCATCCGGCAAACCGCCGAGTTCGATCCTGCGGGGTTGCTGGGTCGCCTCTATTGGTATGCCCTCTGGCCCGTGCACCAGTACGTCTTCGCCGGCCTCCTGGCCGCGATCGGGCGGCGGGCGCTCAAGGTGACCCGAACTGCTCCGACGTGAGCGGCATTCCGCCCCGGCTCCTCGGGCCGCTGCCGGGTTCCGTGCGAAACCTCGTGGTGGTCTTGGGGGATCAGCTCGACGATCGCTCCCCGGCCCTGGCCCGGTTCGACCGGGATCGCGACGCCGTGCCGATGATGGAGGTGGTCGAGGAGGCCACCCAGGTTCCCAGTTCGCTCCAGCGAACGGTGGTTTTCCTCTCCGCCATGCGGCATTACGCCGAAGGCCTGGCGAGGCGTGGCCTGGCGATCCGCTACGTGCCGCTGGACGAACCTGCAAACACCGGCACCTTCGCTGGCGAACTGACCCGGGCCGTGCAGGACCTGGCTCCGAGCCGGATCCAGGTCATCGAGCCCGGGGAGCACCGGGTCGCCCGCATGGTGCGGGAATGGCCGGAGCGCTTCAGCCTTCCCGTGGAGGTCCTCCCCAGCCGCCAGTTTCTCACGACGCCCATGGCGTTCGCGCGCTGGGCGTCCCGCCGTCGTCCGCCGTGGGTGATGGAGCACTTCTACCGGTCGGAGCGCCGCCGGCTGGGCCTGCTGATGGACCCCGAGGCCGGCCCGAAGGCGGGCAATGGAACTACGACCGGATGAACCGGGCCTCCTTCGGGCGACGTGCCCCTCACGTCGCTCCGCCGCTTCGGTTCGCCCCGGATGCCGTGACTCGCGAGGTGATGAGACTGGTCTCCCGCCGGTTCCCGGGCGCGCCCGGACGTCTGGGATCCTTTGCCTGGCCGGTGTCCCGCGCTGATGCCGTTCGCGCCCTCCAGGACTTCGTGGCCCACCGGTTACCGGGGTTCGGTCGGCATCAGGATGCGATGTGGACCGGTGAGCCGTTTCTTCACCATTCGCTCCTCTCGCCGGCGCTTAACCTGGGCCTTCTGGATCCGCCGGAATGCGTTGCCGCGGCGGTCGATGCCTATCGAAGCGGGGCTGCCGATCTTCCCTCGGTTGAGGCGTTCGTCAGGCAGATCATCGGGTGGCGCGAGTTCATCCGGGGCGTCTACTGGACCGAGGGCCCCGGGTATGGCGAACGGAACTCCCTGGGCCAGACCGGGCGGCTCCCGGCGCTGTACTGGACCGGCGAGACCGAGATGCGCTGCCTCCGGGAGGCGATCGGCCAGGTGCTGGAGTACGGGTATGGCCACCACATTCAGCGGCTGATGGTGACGGGCAACTTCGCCCTGATCGCGGGCGTGCACCCCAAGGCGCTGTCCGACTGGTACCTCGGGATGTATGTCGACGCGGTGGAATGGGTGACACTGCCCAACACCCTTGGCATGGTGATGCATGCCGATGCCCTCCCCGGCGAGACCCGCGGGGTGGTGGGCACCAAGCCGTATGCGGCGAGCGGCCGCTACCTCCAGCGGATGAGCAACTACTGTCGCGGTTGCCGCTACGATCCAACCCGGCGGACCGGGCCCGACGCGTGCCCCTTCACGGTGTTCTACTGGGACTTCCTTCGGCGACATCGTTCGGCGCTGGCCCGGCATGGGCGAATGCAGTTCGCCTTGCGAAGCGAGGCCACCCTCTCCCCGGCCGAGCGCCGGGCCATTGGCCGGGAGGCGGAACGGCGGCGGGCACATCTGGGGATCTGACCCGGACAGCATCCTCGACGCCCGGCAGGGAGCGGCGCGCCAGCCACCGATCCGGCGGGCGCCCGCGGCGCGGGTTAGATTCGGCCCATTCCTGATCGCTGTCCGGAGAACCCTGCCGATGCCGTCCCCTCGCTCGCTGCCACTATTGCTCCTCGCCCTCGCCGGCCGGCTCGCCGCGCAGGACGGCTTTCCGATTTTCACCCAGGACTTTCCACCCGAGGAGTTCGCGGCCCGGCGGCAGGCGCTGGCCGAACGGATCGGGCCGGGGACGGTCGCCCTGCTCCAGGGTGCGCCGTCGCCCGACGCTATGTTCGTTTCCGGCAAACCAACGAGGTCTACTACCTCTCCGGGGTGGAGGTGCCGCACCTCTATCTCCTGATCGAAGGCGGCAGCGGTCGGACGACGTTGTACCTTCCGCGCCGCAATCCCGCCCGGGAACGGAGCGAGGGCCGGATGCTGTCGGCGGAGGACGCCGATGAGGTGATCGGACTCACCGGCGTGCACGCGGTGTTCGGGACCGAGTACCTGACCGAGCACCTGGCCCGGATGGTGAACCGGGCCCCCATGCCGCTCTACACGCCCCATGCCCCGGCCGAAGGCGCGGTGATGAGTCGGGACCTCGCGCTCCGGGTGAACGCCGACCGGGCCTCCGATCCCTGGGACGGGCGACCCTCGCGCGAGGGTCATTTCATCTCCCTGCTCCGGAATCGACTGCCGCGCCTCGAGATCCGCGACCTGAGCCCGGTGCTGGACAGCCTCCGGCTGGTCAAGAGCCCGCGGGAGATCGCGCTGATCCGGAAGTCGTCGCTGCTTTCGGGGCTCGCCCTGATGGAGGCGATGCGTTCCACCGAGCCAGGCGTGATCGAGTCGGAGCTGGACGCGCTGGCCCGCTTCATCTACCACCGCAACGGGGCCCGCGAGGACAGCTACTACAGCCTGATCGGGAGCGCCCGGAACGCCTGGTATCCGCACTACCACGCCAACAAGCGGACCATGGAGGATGGCGATTTCGTCCTCATGGACTACGCCCCCAACGTCGGCTACTACAACAGCGACGTGACCCGGATGTGGCCGGTGAACGGCCGGTTCGCCCCGTGGCAGCGGGAGCTGTACGGGTTCTATCTTGCCTGCTACCGCGCCATTATCGAGGCGATCCGGCCCGGGATTCCGCTCCGGGACATCAAGCAGCAGGCCGCCGCCACCATGGCCCGGGTGCTGGCGTCGTCGCGGTTCTCGAAACCGGAATACCAGCGGGCCGCCCAGACCTTCGTCGCCGACTACCAGCGATCGGCCTCGGCCGGCGGGATGCTGGGGCACTGGGTCGGCATGGCGACGCATGACGTGGGGGGCTCCGTGGAGCGCCTCGAGCCGGGGATGGTGTTCACCATCGAGCCCGCCCTCCGGGTGCCCGAGGAGCAGATCTACATCCGGTTGGAGGACATGCTGCTGGTGACCGAAACCGGGGTCGAGAACCTCTCGGCCTTCGCGCCCACCGACATCGACGCCATCGAGCGGCTGATGCGGGAGCCAGGCATCCTCCAACGCTATCCGCGGGCCAGCGCGCCCGCCCCGGTGCCCTGAAATGCGATACCCGACTGCCTCCCATTTCATCGGCGGCCAGGCCGTGGCTGGAGGCGACGCCTTTCTCGATGTCGTCGACCCGGGCGTGGGGGAGGTGATCTCCCGCGTGCCGCTCGGCGGCGCTGCCGAGGTGGACGCCGCGGTGCAGGCCGCGAAGCGGGCCTGGCCCGGCTGGGCCGCCACCCCGATCAAGGAGCGGGTCCAGGTCTTCTACCGCTACAAGACCCTGCTCGAGCGCCACCTGCCCGAGCTGGCTGCGCTGGTGACGGAGGAGAACGGCAAGATCGAGAGCGAGGCGCGGGCCGAGATCGAGAAGGCGATCGAGGTGGTGGAGTTCGCGTGCGCGCTGCCGCAGACCGCGCCCGGGGAGATCCTGGAAGTGAGCCGGGGCGTGGACTGCCGGCTGGACCACTGGCCGCTGGGCGTCGTCGCCTCGATCACGCCCTTCAACTTCCCCAGCATGGTGCCTCACTGGACGATCCCGAACGCTCTGGCGCTGGGGAACGCGATGGTGCTCAAGCCGTCCGAGCTGGTGCCTCTCTCCGCCGTGCGAATCGGGGAACTGCTCCGGGCGGCCGGACTCCCGGACGGGGTATTCAACGTGGCCCACGGCGGCCGCGAGGCGGTCGAGGCCATCTGCGATCATCCCGAGATTCAGGCGGTGAGTTTCGTGGGCTCCACCCGCACCGCGAAGGCGGTCTATCGCCGCGCCACCGCGAACCTGAAGCGCTGCCTCGCTTTGGGCGGCGCCAAGAACCACCTGATCGTCCTGCCCGACGCCGACCAGGAACTCGCCGCCACCAACATCGTGGCCTCGATGTCGGGCTGCGCCGGCCAGCGCTGCATGGCGGCCTCGGTGATGGTGGCGGTGAGCGACGTGGACCACATCGTTCGCCGGATGGTCGAGGTGGCGAAGGCCCTGGTCCCCGGCCGGACGCTGGGTCCGGTGATCAGCGCCGAGGCCAGGACCCGGATCGAGAGCTACATCGCCGAGGCCGTGGCCGCTGGCGCGACCCTCCTGCTGGACGGACGCGGCGTGACGGTGCCGGGACGCGAAGGTGGGTTCTACCTGGGCCCCACCATCCTCGACCAAGTGCGGCCGGACATGCGGATCGCGCGGGAAGAGGTGTTCGGGCCGGTGCTCGCCATCGTCCGGACCCGTGACGTGGACGAGGCGCTGGCGGTGGAGAACGCTTCGCCCTACGGCAACGCGGCCTCGGTCTACACCGAGCACGGCGGGATGGCGCGCTACGTGGCCACCAAGGTCCACGCCGGCATGGTGGGGGTGAACGTCGGGGTGCCGGTACCCCGGGAGCCGTTCTCCTTTGGCGGATGGAACGAGTCCAGGTTCGGGGTGGGTGACATCACCGGCCGGGGGTCGATCGAGTTCTGGACCCGGACCCGAAAGACCACGGTGAAATGGAATCGCGAGGCCGGCACCAACTGGATGTCATGACCTGGCGGCGCGTGCCCGATCGCCACGCCCCGGCGGCGGCAGGCCGGGCCGGAAGGCCCGGTGCTGCTGCCCGTGACCCGATGTATCTTCCGATCTGTCACCTTCCGCCTCAGGCCATGTCATGACCTCGACCGCCGTGACCCCGGTGCTTCCCTCCACCACCCACAGGCCGCGGCCCTACACCGGTCCGACGAAGGCCGAGGTGCTGGCGATGCGGCGGCAGTACTGTCACCCCTCGCTGTTCATGCTCTACCGCGATCCGCTGATGATCGTGGAGGGCCATCTCCAGTACGTCTGGGACGAGACCGGCAAACGGTACCTCGACTTCTTCGCCGGGATCGTCACGGTGAGCTGCGGGCACTGCCACCCCCGGATCGTGCGGCGGATCACGGATCAGGTGACGACCCTCCAGCACACCACCACGGTCTACCTGCATCCCAACCTGCCGCTGCTCGCGAAGCGCCTGGCCTCGAAAATGCCGCCGGGCCTCGATGTGACCTACTTCGTGAACAGTGGGAGCGAGGCGAACGATCTCGCCATCACGATGGCCCGGCTGTACACGGGGAACTACGACGTGATCGCGGTCCGGAACGCCTATCACGGCGGCTCGCCTGCCGCGGCGGGTCTCACCTCGCATCACACCTGGAAACATCCGGTGCCGCAGAGCATGGGGGTGCACCATACCTTCTGTCCCGATCCCTATCGGAGCCCCTTTGCCGGCACGCCCGAGGAGATCGCCGAACAGAGCGTGGCCGAGATGCGGGACCTGATCCGGTTCTCGACCCCCGGAAGGATCGCGGCCTTCATCGCCGAGCCGATCCAGGGAGTCGGCGGGGTGACGCACGGGGCGCCCAATTACCTGGGTTTGGCGTACGCGGCGGCCCGGGAGCACGGCGGCGTCTGCGTCGCCGACGAGGTCCAGACGGGGTTCGGCCGGACCGGAACCCACTACTGGGGCTTCCAGAATTGGGGCGTCACCCCCGACATCGTCACCATGGCCAAGGGCCTCGGCAACGGGACCACGATCGCGGCGGTCACCACCCGGGCGGAGATCGCGCAGGCGCTCACCTCCCGGCTGCACCTCAACACCTTCGCCGGGAATCCGGTGGCGGCCGCCGCGGCCCTGGGGGTGCTGGAGGTGATCGACGAGGAGGGGTTGCAGGAGAACGCCCGGGTGGTCGGCCACCGGCTCAAGACCGGCCTGAAGAAGCTCGGCGCCAGTCACCCGGTGGTCGGCGACGTCCGTGGGATGGGGCTGATGCTGGGCGTGGAACTGGTGAAGGACCGGGGTTCGAAGGAGCCGGCCAGAGAGATCACCGCGGACGTGATGGAGGCGGCGAAGGAAATGGGTCTCCTGGTGGGGCGAGGCGGCCTTGACGCCAATGTTCTCCGGATCAAGCCGCCGATGTGCATCACCGCCGCCGACGTGGATTTCGCCCTGGACGTCCTGGACCGGGCCCTGTCGTAGCGCCGCCTGCCGGCAGCCCCGTCAGATGAGGAGGGTCAGATGAGCAGGAATCCGAGCCCTGGCGTGGTCGCCGCGATGACCGCGCTGGCGCTGGCCGGTGGGGTGGGCCGGGCCACGGCCCAGACGCCTCCCTCCACCGTGTTCGGGAGCATCAACTCGCGGTTCATTCCGACCGATGTGCTGAACCGGATGCAGGAACGGCCGGAGGCTGCAGACGCCGCGGTGGTGCTGGCGACCGGGCGGGACGAGGCCTGGGCTGCCCTCAAGGAGGCCTTGGCGGAGCTGGCGGTTCCGATCGGGTTCGAGGACCAGGCGGCCGGCGAGATCGGGCACCAGCGGGCACGGGTGTTCCGGCGACTCGGGAAGCAGCCGCTTTCCAGCTACCTGAGCTGCGGGTCGGGCTCGACCGGTCCCAATGCCGACAGCTACGCCGTGCACCTCACGTTCGTGGCGTTCCTGCGGCCGGCGGGCGAGCAGGCGATGGCAGTCATGCCACTCCTGACTGCCTATGCGGTGGACGTTGCCGGGGGCCGGAACGATCCGGTGATGTGCACCAGCACCGGGCGACTGGAGAGCCGGCTGGGTGCGCTGCTCAGACGGCGTTTCCCAGGGTAGGACACCGGCGCCGGCTTCGGTCTCGGGGCCCGCGCGCTCCATCCGGGCCTGACCAGCCAGGTCCGACCAGCCATCCCGGTGGCCTGTCAACTGCGACAACGACGGCCGACCCCCCGGCGTTCGCCGTCCAGCCTCACCTCGTCCTAACGCGCCTCGGCGATCCCCCGGGTCACCCCGGCGAGTGCGCGGACCCGGGCCTGGTCTGACGATCCCGTGGCATCCCGTTCAAGCTCAGTCGCCAGCCGGGTGAGCCCGGTCCGCCTGGCGGAGCCGGACTGCCGCTCCGCCGCCCCGAGCGCCTGGCGCACGGCCGCGATCCGCGGGGCCGGAAGCCCGTTGGACCGCTCCAGCTGGTCCACGTACGCCCGCGCCACCTCGAAGGTCGCCGGCCACTCGATGCGAGGCTGGTTCTGCGCGTTGAACTCATCGAACCGCACCTGCTTCGCCGCAGCAATCTCGTTCGCGCTCAGGTACTGGCTCGGCAGGAGGTCGAAGATGTCCAGCCCCCGGGCGATCTCCGAGCTGTACATCAACCCGTTGTACCAGTACACCGACCACGACCCGGCGAAGAGCATCTTCGTGGAATCCATCGGGCCCCGGTCGAAGTAGGCGATCTCTATCACCTTCCGGGGGTCGGTGAAATCGAGCACCGAGATCCCGCCCTGGTACCACCCCTGCACCATGATGTCCCGGCCCGGCACCGGAATCAGCGAGCCGTTGTGCGCCACGCAGTTCTCGAACTGGGTTTGGGGGGCCGGGAGCTTGTAGTAGCTCTGGAAGTGCATCGTGTCCCGCTCGAGCGTGAAGATGGCGTTGGCGCCCCATTCCCTCGGGTCGGTGGCGCGGCAGCGCGGGCTCGAGCCCCCGCCCCATTCATCGGTGAACAGGATCTTGGTGCCGTCGTTGTTGAACGTGGCCGAGTGCCAGGCGCCCATGTTGATGTCGGCGACGGCTGCCAGGCGGCGGGGGTTGACCGGGTCGGTAATGTCGAGCAGCAACCCGTAGCCCCCGCAGGCCCCGCCCGCCCGGCCGATGGCCGGGTACACCGTGATGTCGTGACACTGCGACGGCCCCCGACCCGCCATGCCGGGCGGGCCTGCCACCATCCGGTCCACGACGCCCTGGAGCGCGCCCCGGAGGGCTGCGCTGTCGGCGGCGGTGGGCGTACCGGTGCCTCCCCGGGCCCGCACGATGCTGTCGAGCATCGGCCGGACGAAGCCGGGCGGCAGCACGACCTCGCTGCCGAACATGGTGGCGGTGAACTGGCCCCGGGCCCGGGCTTCCGCGGCCACCCTGGCCGCCGCAGCCACGTCCTCCGGGGCCTCGGGGTGCCGCTCCGGGCTCGTGAGGTCCTCGAAGATCCGGGGCGAGCTCACGATGGCGGCCTTCGCCGGATCGGCCAGCGGCACCCGGATGACCTCGATCCGGAAGAGCGCGGTATTGGGGTCGGTGGGTGACGCGACGCAGCCCGGCAGCTCCGCCTCGGGCCGCACCGGCGCGGAGCCGGAGACGTAGATGTAGACGTTGGCGGGGTCACGCGGATCGGTCACCAGCGTATGGGTGTGCGACCCGCGGCAGGTCTGTACCGCGGCGATCTGCTTCGGCCTGGCGATGTCGGAGATGTCGAAGATCCGGATCCCGACGATCCGGTCTTTGCTCACCCGGCCCTGATTCCCCTGGGTCCCGCAGTCGATCCGCCCTCCCAGGTCCTCCACCGACACGAAGAGCAGGTTCCCATGGACCGACACGTCGTTCTGGGCCCCGGGGCAGACCAGCTCGAAGACCTGCTTCACCTTCTTCGGATCGGTCGCCTCCCACGCCTGAAGGCCCTGGAAGTTGCCCTGAAACACGTAGGGGCCCTTGAACGCCAGATCGGAGTTCATGTAGGCGAAGTCGCCGGGGGCGACCGCGAACGGCGCCGCGGTCGGCGTATTCGACACCAGCCGCATGTTCCACGCGGCGACCCCGGGGTCGTTGATGCCGGCCTTGAGTCCCACCCGCGGATCGGGCGCGGGCGCGCCGGGCGGAACATTGGGATGGGTCTGGGCCAGGAGCGCGGCCGGCAGAAGGCCACTCGCGAGCAGGACGACGAATGCGGGACGCTTCACGGGTTTCTCCCTGCAACAGGCAAGGTGATCAGCAGCCGGGCCATGCGCTCGATCTCGGCGCTCTGGTCGGCATGGACATCCGACGCGAAACGGTAGACAAAGGTGTCATGGGCGCCAGGCGCCTTCAGCAGCTGGTCCACCATCACCAGCGCGCCCTGATGATGCTGGATCATGAGGGTCACGAAGAGCCGGTCGAATTCGGGCCCGCGCGCCGCCTCGAGTTCCCGCATCTGGGCGGGCGAGAGCATGCCGGGCATCATCGAGCCGGGGCCGTGATGCCGGTGGGTCGAGTCGGGGACCGGGAGGCCGTGGCTCCGGAGCCAGGTCTCCATCGCGGCGATCTCGTCCCGCTGGGAGACGATGATCCGGTCGGCCAGGATCCGGACCTGATCGTGCGCCACCCGACCGGGCGCCAGGTTGGCCATGGTGATGGCCTGGGCATGGTGGCCGATCATGTCGGTCATGAAGGCCGAGTCGGCGCTCGACGGTCGGGCAGGCGCGGCCCCGGAGGTCTGGGCGCCGGCCGACCCGGCCAGCGGTAGACCTGCGGCGAGCAGGAGGAGGATTCTCACCACCGGTGAAGATAGTGGTCCGCGCCAGGCGAGAGATAGTGGGGACCGCTCAGCCGTTCCCGGCCACCCCGGCGCCTGGCTCGGCGTGGATCGTGCCGCTTCCCGCGTCGTAGGCCAGCAGCTCCGCGTACCGGCCCCACCCGATGGCGGTCTCGATCTGTCGGGTCGCTTCTTCGGGCGGAAACTCGAGCCCCAGGGCCGACTCCACCACGTCGCGCTCCAGCACGTGCTCGTCGGCCGCGGCCAGCAGGCCGAGCAGCCACCGGAGCAGAGGCACCCGACGGACCCGTGCGGCGAAGATCTCCTTGCGGGTCTGGATCCCGGTTTCGGCGAACGTCGCCCCGAGCGGGGTCAGCGTGATGTCCCCGTGGGCCAGGGTCCCGAAGCCCAGGACCTCGGCAGCCTCGGCGAGCTGCAGGACCCGATCGGAGTCCATGTGCAACTCGTCCGCGAGGCGGTACAGGTCCGCACGGTGCTCCGGAAGCTGGGCCAGGTGCTCCAGAAAACCAGTGAGCTGGCCGGCGGCCACGTGAGGAAGCGGCCGGGTCGGGCCGGCCGCGCCGGGGCCAAGCTCGCTCTCCTCGGGCTCGGTCTGGCCTGCAAGCAGGGCGTAGACCTGATCCACCAGCTGCTGAAACGCGACCCCCTTGCGGTTTCGCGGCTGCGGAATCGCGACGGGCACCTCGGCAACGATCCGGCCGGGGCCCTTCTCCATCACCACGATCCGATCGGCCATCAGGACCGCTTCCTCGATATTGTGAGTCACGAGCAGGATGGCCTTGGTGGGGATCCGCCCGCCGATCCACAGGTCCAGCAACTCCTTGCGGAGTGCTGCCGCGCTCAGGACGTCGAGCGCCGAGAACGGCTCGTCCAGGCACAGCAGCTCGGGCTCCACTGCCATTGCCCGCGCGAAGCCGACCTTCTGCCGCATCCCGCCGGACAGCTCCCGCGGGTAGGCCGACTCGAAGCCGTCGAGCCCCACCCGGTCGAGGAGGTCCACGGCGCGAGGTACCCGGAGGCTGCGAGGGATGCCGCGCGCCTTGAGGGCCACCTCCACGTTCTGCTGCACCGTGAGCCAGGGGAAGAGCGCGAACGTCTGGAAGACGATACTGGCGTGGGAGTTGACCCCTACCAGCGGGACCCCTCGGTAGAAGACGTCGCCGGTGGTGGGCGGCGTGAGGCCCGCGATGATCCGGACCAGCGTGCTCTTCCCGCATCCCGACGGTCCGAGCAGGGCCACGAACTCGCCCTCGGCCAGCGTCAGGCTCACGTTCTCCACGGCCGTGAAGGCCTGACCCCGGGTTTCGAACGTCCGGGTGATGCGACGAAGCTCCATCAGCTGGGTTGCCATCAGGCCTCCATCCGGAATCGATCCCGTGCCATCGCGTAGAGCGGCCTCCAGACCAGGCGGTTGGTGGCCACGACCACCGTAACCATCGCGAGCGTCGTGGCCAGCAGCAGCGGGAAGTCACCCACGGCGGTGGCGTCCGAGATCAGGGCGCCCAGGCCCCGGGTCTGAAGCACCCGTCCGCCGAAGGTGGTGTACTCCGCCACGATGCTCGCGTTCCAGGCCCCGCCGGTCGCTGTGATCGCACCGGTCACCAGGTAGGGGAAGAGCGCCGGCAACACCAGAGTCCGCCACCGCTCGGCGCGCGAGAGGCGGAGCATCGCGCTGGCGTATCGCAGGTCCTGCGGGATCGCGCTGGTCCCGGCGATGGCGTTGAAGAGCAGATACCACTGGGTTCCCATCAGCATGAGCACGACGGCTGCCACGTTGAGGCCGCCGGGAAGCTGGAGCATCAGCAGGAGCACCACGGGGAAGAGCGCCGTGGCCGGCACGGCCGCCGCGACCTGGACCACCGGTTGCAGCCAGCGGGCCACCCGCCGGCTGCTGCCGATCACGACCCCCGCCGGTATGGTCCAGAGCAGGGCCACCGCCAGCGCCGCCGCGACCCGGAGGGCCGTGAGCCCGGTGGCGAGCGCAATCTGGCCCCATTGCGTCAGGGAGACCTCCGCTAGCATCCCGGCGGCGCGAACCGCCCCATAGGCCACGGCCAGGCCGGCGACGCCCGCCAGAGCCCAACGAAGCGGCCGCGCGGGGCCGCGTCCGTCCTCGGCGTCCGGATCCTCGAACGTTGGGGTCGCTTCGGGCCGTTCGGGGTGGCGCTCCCGCCAGGCCCGGGCCCGCTCCCGCGTCCAGTAGGCGAGCCGGGACTGCCGGAGCGCGTCATAGAACCACGAAGTCGGTCGCTGCTCGCCCTCCACCGTCTCCAGCTTGAACCGGTCCGCCCAGACCAGCAGTGGCCGCCAGAGGAGCTGGTCGAGTGCGGTGATCAGGACCACCAGGGTGGCCACGCCCCATGCGATCGCGGTGACGTTGCCCTGGGCCGCCGCCTCGTGCAGGTAGGCTCCCAGCCCCGGCAGGCGGAAGTCGCGCTCGCCAACCGTGAAGATCTCCGCCGCCATCAGGAAGAACCAGCCGCCAGCCCAGCTCATCATGCTGTTCCACAGAAGCGGAATCGCGCCGAAGGGCAGTTCCAGGGTGATCAGCCGCCCTCGCCGTCCGAGGCCGAAGATCCGGCTGGCCTCGCGCAACTCGGTCGGAATGGTGGTGAGGGACTGGTACCAGGCAAACGTGAGGTTCCAGACCTGGCTGGTGAAAATCAGCGTGATCGCGGCCAGCTCGGCAGCCAGGGCCTGGGGCAGCACCGCGGCGAGCGCCAGCAGGACCACCGGCAGGAAGGAGAGGATCGGCACGCTCTGGAGCACGTCGAGCAGCGGCATCAGGAATCGCTCGGCGCGCCGGCTCCGGGCGGCGCGGGAGCCGTACCAGAGCGAGAAGGTGACCGACAGGACGTAGGCCGCTCCCATCCGGCCGAGGGAGAGTACGGCGTACACCGGCAGCACCGCGGGATCCAGCGAGATCGGCCGCCCGCCAAGGACCAGCGGGGCCTGCCGGGCCAGGGCAGCGCCGGCGTAGATCATCGCGCCGACGCCGACCAGGACCACCAGATCGCCCCACAGGGGCCGTGGCAGAGAGGAGAGCCCGGCCCCGAAGACCTTTCGATGACGAGCCGTCCGGGGCGCTGAGGTTTCGGTCACCGCGGTCCTCCTGGCCGGGCCGGCGGACCTCCGGCCCGGCTGCGGTCAGGGCGTCGGCAAGGTCAACGTCGGATTCCTGGCGAAGAACCCGTTCGGGCGGATCTCGAACCGGTGCCATGCTACCGGCATCACTGGCCAGTCCTCGACCCGCGGCACATGGTGGAAGCCCACCGTCACCCAGGCCACCACGTCGGTATTCTCGATTCCTCGATTGGCCGAGGTCCAGGCCGGCAATCCCTCACCGCCGGTGGAGAGCGTCGGGTAGGCTCCGGCCGCGAACAACTCGTCCGGTTGGTAGGGGGTGACCCAGAGCATGTGCCCGATGAACCCGGCCCGCTTCATCATCCAGTCCTCGGGCGTCAACAGCGACATTGCCCCATGATCCACCGAGATCTGATACGCGACAGGATCGCCAGCCACCCCCTTTACCGCCGGATTCACGAACCGCCAGACCTGGGGTTCCTGCATCGTGCTCATCAACTGACCCTCGCGTTCCGTCCGCGCCACGCTGGTCTCGGCCCGCCAGACGCTCCGGCGGGGGTTGCCGGCGGGCAGCTTCTCGGTCCGGATCCGATCGACCACCAGGCTGTTGGCGGGTCCGTCGACATCGAGGTCGATCCGGAACGAGGCGAAGTGACTGTGGTTGATGGCGACCCGGTTGGGTGACACGTACCGGCCATAGCGATCGTCGCGCCGCCCGCCGTCAATCGGGTTGGCAGCCTTCACCTGCATGATCCCGGTGGCGCCCACCTCGACCCGGATGGCACCGTCCTGCCCGAACACCCAGTCGAACAGGTAGTCGTAGTTGCCCGCGTGGGTGACCATCCGGAGCACCAACTCGCGCCTCGGGCGGCCGTCGGCCACGCCGAACTGAAGGCCGTGGCGCCAGACCGGGTCGCCCCCCGCGCGCTCGTAGAGGCAGGCGACCCGGGGCTTCCGGCGGGGCTCGCCCTTCCAGCCGGCAACCATCCCGTCCAGCATGGCGGCGTTGGCAGGGCAGTCGATGCCCGGCTCGAGCGAGCCGTTCACTCCCTCGAAGATGCCGGGGAAGGTGCCCAGGTCGAAGTACGCGGTGTAGTTCCAGCGTTCTTCCGGCGCCATGTAGGGCACGAACAACTCCGAGAGCGAGCCCTGGTACATCACCGACCGCTCCCGGCCCTGATCGGTGAATCGCACGAGGGAGAGCACCAGCCCCCGCCGCATGTCGGTGCGGACCCGGAACGACCACTGGTCCCAGCGGACCTCCTCGCCGCTCAGCGTGAACGACGGCCCCTCCGGCTGGCTCGGGATCAGCGGCTTGAGCCGACCTCGCGCCGGCCCCACGGTCTCGGTGTCCCAGTCGCCGCGATCGTCGCCGTAGGCCACCGGCCCGCTGTCGAGCACCCGCACGACCTGGTGGGCGGTGAGGTCCACGACCGCGACCAGGTCGGTGAGCGGCAGGCCGTAGCCGGTGACCGCGCCGCGGGTATTCCAGCACTCGGCCCGTACCAGCCGGCGCCCGCGCTCCTCCGGCAGCCCCATGTACGCCGTGGCGATCGGAAAGCAGGTCAGCAGGGAGGGATCGGTGACGCCCCGGCGGCGAAGCCCGGCGAGGAACTCGGGGTGGGACAGGAGGAGCCGATTCACCTCTCCGACCTCGTCCATCGTGTGCATCCACTGGACGCCCGGCACCGGGTCGATCCGGACCAGACGCCGGCCGGCCAGGTCCACCACGGCGTCCCAGCCGCGATCGGCGGTCACCAGGTGGACTCGGGCCTCGCGGCGAATTGGAAGCCCCGGACGCCAGGCCAGAACCTCGGCTTTCGGGGGCTCATGGAGGCCGACGTACGCCACCCTCGTGGTGCTGTCGAATCGCCCCGCGGCCTCCAGCACCTCCCGGGCGATCCAGTGCTCGGCTCCGGTGAGCCCGGCCAGCGGATGAGCCGGTACCTGGGCGGGAACGGGAACCGGCCAGGCGGCAAGCGCGGCGAGGGCGCGCAACGTCGTTGACATTCCGGGTTGACCTGGGTGGGGGCTGGATAAGAGGTCCGTGGCACAACTGCTTGTCAAGGGGGCTCGCTGATCCGCCTACCTGGTCCACATCACGATCGCGGCGCAGGCATTGTCCCGGAACTGTGGTGGAATGATGCTCTGCCGCTGGTACACCTCCAGCGCTTCGATATCGAGCGGGGCGATCAACGGCAGGATCTCGCCCACCAGTCCCGTGAGCCGCTGCCCGTCGATCCAGACGCTCACGCTCGATGGGGCGCAGTTGAGGAACGATACCTCCTCCGCCATCCCGGGCGTCGCGAAGGACACCCGCACACCCGGAATCGCCCGGAGCAGCTCGGAGATCCGTCCCGCCGCCGACTTGTCGATGTCCTCCCGGGTCAGGAACCGGCCGCTCGCGGTGGCACGGCGGCGGTAGAAATCGTCGTACTTCGCGGTATTGGCATACCGGGCGGGCTTGCCGTAGCGGCCGGTGACCACGATCTCGCCCAGGACCTGGGGCTCCCGCACCAGCCCGATCCTTCCCTCGGCCACCTGTCCCGCCTGGAGTCGGATGCCGAAATACTGGACCCGATATCCCAGCTTCCGGGCGCGAATCAGCTGCTGCCCCGGGGGGATGCCGTCGATCGCGAACCTGCCCTCCCGGTCGGTGGTGCTGCGGTGCTCCGTCCCCATCACGTCCACCTCGGCGGCCTCGACCGGGTAGCCCAGCGTATCCACCACCACCCCCTCCAGTCGCGCCACGCGGGCCCGGGTCTCCGCCGCCCGCTCCGCGATCGCCTGCGCCGCCGCCACCCGGTCGGTGGTGTCGATCGTAGGAAGCAGCGCCACCACCTCGGCACCGAGCTCCCGGAAGCCGATCAGTCGCTGGCGCCCCTGACGAGTGGCGACCACTGGCATCCGCTGATACCAGAACCGCGTGATCCAGAACCCGGGCTCCATGCGGTGGACCTCGATCGCCCCGCCCGCGCGATCCGGCCGCCACTCCCGGGGCAGGCCGGTGAACCGGTACTCGATCACCCGGAGCTCGCGTCTCGCCAGGTCCACCCACATCGTGCCCTCGATCCCGGTCGGCCTGTCACCCGTTGCGGTGGGGGCGAACTCCAGGCCGATCGTGCCCAGACGGGCTCCGGTGCCGTTCACCAGCCCGAAGCAATGTGCCCCGGGGAACCCGGGATCGAGGAAGACCGTGGGATCGGGTGCGGACCAGTCGAGCGAGTCGGCCTGGCGACGGAGATACCCATCGGTCCAGGGCCCGGGCAGCCCGGCTCCGGCCGGGCGGTTGGCCGCCGCGAGCAGTGTGTTGAGCGACTCTCGCTCGGGAGAGAGCGACGATGAGAGGGTGCGCGCGAACGCCTGGAGGCTCAGATCGGCCCGGTGCTGCTCTTCGGTGAGGACGACAATTCGGAGGGTCTTGACAATCTCGTCCCAGAGTCCGGCGAGGGAGGCGGGAAGCCCGGGGCGGTCGCACCGCTCGGGGCGGGCCTCGAGAAGGGACGGAACGCCAACGCGCCGTCCGGCGACCCGCGTGGCGATGCTGTCGATCAAGCCGGCCGCGATGGCAACGCGGGCCACCACCGTATCGACGCGCCCGGGCTGCTGAACCAGGACGGCGTAGCTCCCGGGTGGCGCGGCCAGACGCGCCCGACCCTGGGCGTCCACGATGCCCCACGCCCGGGGGGCGCTGTCCGGGCCCAGCAGGGACACCAGCGAGCCCACTGCCGGGTTGCCCGTGAGGTCGCTGACCCGGGCGCGAAACTCCTGGGCAAGGCCCGGTGCCGCGAAGACTCCGAGTCCCAGCGCGGCGCTGACTACCGCGGCGGCCGGCAGGCGTGGTCGGGTCACAGGGCGGAATCTAGCGAGTCGGGTCCGGCGGCCGGGACCACCGACCGACGCCGCTCGCGCATCCGACCGTCCTAGGCGCGAAGCAGGGCGCGCAGGGCGTCGGGACGAACCGTGAGGTCGAACGGCGGGTAACCGCGGTGGAGTTCGCCGTCGAGATCGAAGGAGACCGGGCCCGGATCGGTTGCGGCGATGGCCAGGTGATGCAGCGGCCGGCGGGCGACCGCCGAGTGCCGGAGGTGGGTTCCCCGGTAGACCCGTGGCAAAAGCGCGAGCGCGTGCGCGCGGGGCATCGCGGCGACCGTGACCAGATCGAGGACCCCGTCGTCGATTCGGGCGCCTGGCGCGATGCGCATCCCGGCGCCGAAGGTGGGTCCGCTGGTGCAGGAGACGAGAAGATATCGACCAGGGGCCGCCGGGCTGCCATCCGGGGACAGGGTGAACTCCACCGGTGGCTTCCGGAGCAGGACGGCCACCGCGGCCAGGGCATAGCTCAACGGTCCGCCGAGCGGCTTGCCGTGCCTGGCCACGAGGTCCAGCACCGCCGCGCTCAGCCCGAAGGTCGCCGAGTTGCCGAACGGGCAGGTCAGGACCGTCCCGGCGGCGTCGCGGCATCGGAGGAAGCCGACGTCGATCGGCCGGGCCGTCGCGGCGGCGAGCATCCGGGCCGCCGCGACTGCACCCCGGGGAACGCCGGCCGCATGAGCCAGGTCGTTGCCGGAGCCCAACGGGAGCCAGCCCAGCACCGCCTCGGGCGGG
>CAZFSA010000015.1:0-47044 GCA_964521535.1 uncultured Gemmatimonas sp. | reverse complement strand
CTCTCCGACATGGAGATTCCGACCTTCATCCGACGCCAGATGGACTGAGGGCCCGGGTTGTGCACCGCGGGAGCCAGCCTCTTGGCAGCTGGGTAGCCGGCAGGGCATCTTGGACCGGGATTCGACGGGGCGCGGACTGATGCGGCGATTCGTGGCGGTGGGACTGGCGACGGTGGTGCTGGCCGGGGCCGGTGCCCTGGCGCTCTCCGACCGCTGGCCTTGGGCCCGATTGCCCAGCCCGCCGGTGCCGGAAGCCCCACTGGCGCCATTGATCCAGACAGCAGCCGATACGCTTCGCCCCGGGGAGGTGCTTGGCGACCTGTTTGCCCGCCACGGCATCGGTGGCCTGGACCTCCTCACGCTGGTCCAGATCATGGGCGTCGATGCCCGGCGCATGCAGGCGGGTCAGGTTTTCCGCTTCGAGCGCGAGCCCGAGGCCACGGCGGCCCATGCAGTGACGCTTCGGACCTCCCCCAACGAGGAGGTCCGGGCGGTGCGGGCCGACCGGGCCTGGGTGGCGGAACGCCGGCCGATCCGCTGGGACTCCCGCCTGATCCGGCTCGAGGGCCGGATCGCGAGCTCGCTGTACGACGCCATGGGCGTGGCCCGCGCCGAGGAGCCGCTCTCGCAGGCCGAACGGGTCCGTCTCGCCTGGGACCTGGCCGATGTCTTCGCCTGGCAGGTGGACTTCACCACCGACCTGCAGCCGGACGACGGGTTCGCCGTGGTGTTCGAACGGCAGGTCTCGGATCTTGGCGATGTGCGCATCGGGCGGATCCAGGCGGTGGAGCTGGAGGTCGGTGGCCGGCGGCTCGAGGCCTTCCGGTTCCGGGGTCCCGACGGTCGCGAGGAGTTCTACGATGGCGCCGGTGAGTCTCTTCGGCGGGCCTTCCTTCGCGCCCCGCTCGAATTCCGCCGGATCTCTTCCGGCTTCAGCCGGTCCCGGCTGCATCCCGTGCTCGGGACCTGGCGACGCCACCAGGGTCTGGACTACGCCGCTGATCCCGGCACGCCGGTTCGCGCTGCCGGGGACGGCCAGATCGTGTTCCTCGGATGGTCGGGCGGGTATGGTCGGATGGTCGAGGTTCGGCACCGCAACGGCATCACCACCCGGTACGCCCACCTGAACGGGTTTGGGCGGGGGATGCAGGTCGGTTCACGAGTGCTGCAGGGTGACGTGATCGGATACGTCGGCGCCAGCGGCCTGGCCAGCGGACCCCACCTGCACTACGAGTTTCGGCACCAAGGGGTCGCGGTGGACCCTCGTCGCGTCAACACCGCCGCCGGAGATCCCCTTCCGGTCGGGATGCTGGAGGCATTCCGGGCCGAGCGAGACCGGTTGCTCGGGTTGCTCCGGACCCCTTCGGCTCCAGCCATCGTCGCCGACGGAGCGGACTAGCGGCCGGCGACAGGGCCGCGCCCGCCTTCGCTCCCGCCACCAGGCGTCCCCTTGTTGGCTGCCCTTGTCGTCGTCCTGGCGCTGGTTCTTGGCTGGCTGACCTATTCCGGCCTCGAGGGTCTCGGTCGGCGGGCCTGGTTGCCTGGGGCCCTCCGTGCGGTCGCTGGTTCGGCTCTGGGTCTGCTGTTGATCAATGCCAGCTGCGACCGACCTCCCGGGCTCGCACCCCGCCCAATCGCCCTCCTTGACGCGTCGCTCAGTATGGCGGCCTCCGGCGCCGACTGGGCTGCTGCCCGGGCGCTGGCCGAGTCGCTCGGCGAGGTGCGGGTGGTCGGCGAGCTGGACCCGTCGGACTCCACTCCGGTCGCGGGGCGGTCCCGGATCGCCCCGGATCTCGTCGCCGCCGTGGCCACGGGGCGTCCGGTCTGGCTGGTTACCGACGGCGAGGTGGAAGACCGGGATGCCGTGCCACCGGACATCCTCGCGCGGACCGGGGTGCGCCTGACCCCCCGGGCCAGCGCGGCGGACCTGGCGCTGGCCCGGGTGACCATGAGCCAGCGCGTGGCGGTGGGCGACACCCTCCGGATCGAGGTCGAGGTCATCGGCGCAGGTGCCAGTGGTCGGGATGCGGTTCAGGTGGACGTGAGGGCCGGTGACCGGCGGTGGCTTGCCGGGTCGGTCGCGCTCCGGGAGGGTTCGGGGACCGGGACGTTCGAGACGGTGCTGGCCGGTGTGGCGCCGGGCGAATACCACGTGGAGGTCGGGCTTCGCGATGCCGCCGATGCCGAACCCGGGAACGACCTCCGGCTCGCCGTGGTCACCGTCACGCCGACCCCGGGGATCGTGGTGGTGGCGTCGCCGCCCGATTGGGAAAGCCGGTTCGCGCTCCGGACCCTCCACGACGTCGCTCAGCTCCCGGTACAGGGGTACCTTGGGCTCGGGGCCGGCGAGTGGCGGCGCGCCGGAGACCTCGGCCGAATCTCGCAGGCCGAGGTGGAGCAGGCGGCGCGGCGGGCAGACGTGCTGGTGTTATTCGGGGACCCCCCCGAACCCATCCGACGAGTCCCGGTTCGAGGGCGATGGCACTGGCTGGCAACGTCCGCCGCCGCGGCTCCGGTGGCCGGGGACTGGTACCTGTCTGCCAGCCTCACGTCCCCGATGGCCGGGGCCTTCGTGGCACTTCCGGTGGACAGCTTTCCCCCGGCGGTCGGCTTGGCTGCGCTCACTCCGGCTCCCGGCGACTGGACGGCGCTGACGGCGCAGGCGAGCCGGCGCGGGGCGGAGCGACCGGCCGTCATCGGGCGCGATTCGGCCGGGCGCCGCGAGGTGTTCGTTGGCGCGGGTGGGATGTGGCGATGGGCCTTTCGAGGCGGCGCCAGCGAGCAGGCCTATCGGGCATGGGTCGCGGCGACCACCAGCTGGCTGCTGGGCGCCACCGACTCGGCCACGGGTGTCGCGCGCCCGATCCACCCGGTTGCGCAGCGGGGCCGCCCAGTGATCTTCAGGCGCACCCGTCCTGACTCGCTGGCGGTGCCGATCGAGGTCGTCGGTCCTGGCGGGCGGCTGCATGACACGCTGCGGTTCGACGGTCAGGGACGAGCCGAGCTCCGCCTGCCGCCAGGGCAGTACCGCTACCGGCTCGCCGGTGGTGGTGCAGGCCTGATCGCCGTCGAATCGTACAGCGACGAGTACCTGCGTCGGCCGGTGGTCCTCGAGGCCCGGGAGCCCCGGGTCGACCCGCAGCCGGACCGGCGGCCGCTGCGCGAAGGACCCTGGCTCTTCGCAATCGTCGTCGCCGCGCTGTCGGGTGAATGGTGGTGGCGCCGGCGGGCCGGGCTCCGCTAGGACCGGTTTACCTTTCCCGTCATGGCCGACCGTGTAACCGAGTCCAGGAAACTCGGGCTCTGGGGCCGCCTGAAGCGGCTGGCCCTCTCCGACGTGGGCGCCCTGGTTCGGGGATTCCGGGCCGCCGACATCGAGGCGATGGAACGGACGCTGTTGGAGGCGGACCTGGGCATCGCCGCCACCGCTGACCTCGTGGACCTCGTGGAGCAGGAGGTTCGCAAAGGCGCCATCCGCTCGGCGGATGAGCTGAGGGCGGCCATCAGCGAGCGGCTGGCCGCGCTGCTGGCCGGGCCGGCCGACCCGACTCGTCTGGCCCGGCCTGAGAGCGGGCCCACGGTGCTGGTGGTGATGGGCGTCAACGGGTCGGGGAAGACCACCACCGTGGCCAAGCTGGCCCACTGGTACACCCGGGCCAGCGAGACCGTGCTGGTGGTCGCGGCGGATACCTACCGGGCGGGAGCGATCGAGCAGCTTCGCCAATGGGCCGACCGCCTCCAGGTGCCGGTCGTCGCGGGTGCCCCGGGAGGCGACCCCGCAGCGGTGGCCTATGACGGAATCGAAGCGGCCATCGCCAGGCAGGCCTCCCTGGTGATCGTCGACACCGCCGGGCGCCTCCATACCCAGGAGGGTCTGATGGAGGAACTCCGCAAGGTGGGGCGAGTGGTCGGTCGCAAGGTGCCAGGCGCGCCGCACGAGTGCTTCCTGGTTCTGGATGGGACCGTGGGCCAGAATGCGGTGCAGCAGGCACGCCTGTTTGCCCGGGCCATCCCGCCGACCGGCCTCGTCATTACCAAGCTGGACGGGACGGCTCGCGGCGGGGCCGTGGTAGCGCTTCGACGAGAGCTCGAGGTTCCGATCCGGTTTCTGGGCCGGGGGGAAGGCCTGGGAGACCTCGAGCCGTTCGATCCCCACCGATTCGCGGCCGAACTGGTAGCTGACGACGACTGAGTCCCGGATGCCGTCGCTCCGCCTCGACACGCCCGTCCAGTTCCTGAAGGGCATCGGGGAACAACGGGCTGAGGCGTTCGCTCGCCTCGGAGTGCGGACCGCCCACGACCTGCTCTGGCACCTGCCGCACCGCTACATCGATGCGTCGACCGTGACGCCGGTGGCTCGGCTTGTGGTGGGGTCGGACGCCGCAGCGGTGGGCCGGGTGGTGGCGAAGGGGGTGCTCCCGACCCGCCGGGGCCTCCGGATCTTCCATGCGGTGCTCCGCGATGCCAGCGGCGCGATCGAGTGCGTCTGGCCCGGCCAGGCCTTCCTCGATCGGACGGTCCACGTGGGCCAGACCCTTCTGGTCGCGGGGCCGGTCCGATTCTACCACGGCCGGCAGATGGCACCCCGCGAGCTTATCGTGCTGGCCGAGGCCGGGGACGACGTCGGCAATGGCGGTTTCGAGGGGCAGGTGCTCCCCGTCTACCCGGCCACCCAGGGCCTGAGCCACAAGGTGATCCGCGGCCTGGTACACCGCCACCTCGATGCCCTGGTGAAGCTCTCGCCCGAGATTCTCCCAGCCCAGCTCCGTTCCCGGTTCCAACTCCCGGATCTGCCGACCGCCCTCATGGCCGTTCACCGTCCGCGGGCACTGGCGGAGGCGGAGCAGGGTCGTCGCCGCCTGGCGCTGGACGAGCTGCTGGACCTGCAGCTCATGCTGGGTCGGGCACGGCACGTCGCGAAGCGTGGCCGGACCGGAGTTGCCTTCCAGAATCGGCGCCAGCTCACCTCGCGCCTGAAGGCCACGCTTCCCTGGGAGCTCACCGGGGACCAGCGGCGGGCGATTCGCGAGATCATCGGCGACATGACTGCCGCGGAACGGATGCACCGGCTCCTGATGGGCGACGTGGGAACCGGCAAGACCGTGGTGGCCCTGTTCGCGATGCTCCTGGCCGTCGAGAACGGGTTCCAGGCGGCCCTCATGGCTCCGACGGAGCTGCTGGCGGAGCAGCACCATGCATCGCTCCGCGATCTGCTCCGGGCGCTGGAGCTGGAGCCGGGGCTGCTGGTTGGACGGCTGACGGCGGGGGAGAAACGGCAGGTCCGCCGCGTCCTCGCGAGCGGGGCGCTCCCGCTCGTGGTCGGAACGCACGCCCTGATCCAGGAAACCGTTCAGTTTGCGCGCCTCGGCCTGGTCGTGATCGACGAACAACACCGGTTTGGCGTGGAGCAGCGCGCTGCCCTGATCGGCAAGGGCGAGGTTCCGGACGTGCTGCTGCTGTCGGCCACCCCGATCCCGCGGTCGCTCGCACTCACCCGCTACGGCGATCTCGACATCAGCCAGTTGCGGCAGAGGCCCCCCGGGCGGGGCCGCCTCCGTACCGTCGTCCGCCCGGTTCGGGAGCGCGACCGGGTGCTGGACTTCGTCCGGGCCCGCTGTGAGGAGGGTCGGCAGGCGTATCTTGTGCTGCCGGTGATCGACGACACCGAGAAGGCCGACCTGCTCGCGGCCCGGACGACGGCTGACGCGCTCGCGGCCCGGTGGCCGGAGCTCCAGGTGGGATTGGTGCATGGGCGGCTCAAGCCGGCGGACCGCGATGCGGTGATGCGCCGGTTCCGGGCCGGGGAGATCCACGTGCTGGTCGCCACCACGGTGGTCGAGGTGGGAATCGACGTGCCCAACGCCACCGTGATGGTGATCGAGCACCCCGACCGGTTCGGCCTGGCTCAGCTGCACCAGTTGCGAGGCCGGGTCGGCCGTGGGGCGGGGGAGAGCCACTGCGTGCTCCTGGCTCCTCACCCCAGCCCCCGGCTGGCGGCCTTCGCGGCGACCACCGACGGGTTCCGGATCGCCGAGCTGGACCTGGAGGATCGGCGGCAGGGGGACCTGCTAGGCTCGAGGCAATCCGGCGACGCCGACATCAGGGTAGCCAGGTTTCCAGAGGATGCCGACCTGCTCGGCCAGGCACGGGAGCTGGCTGGAGAGGTGCTGCGCGAGGATCCTGCCTTGGAATGTCATCGCCACCGCGCCCTGCGGGAACGAGCCCTGGTTCGGTATCCGAAGGCCGAAGTGCTGTTTCGAGTCGGGTGATCGGGGACAGTGCCAAACCGTTTGGAGAAGTAGCCGTTGACGGCCTCAAACCACGTCATGGCCGCGATTTGTGTGGATTATTGACAAGATCGGTCCAATGTCGGTGCCGCTCTCGAGTTGGGAGGCTGCTGCCAGTGGCCTCGTCCTGGCGCTCGCCCTGATGGCGAGCGTATGGGCGGCGAGCGTACCCTTGCGCGATGCCAGCCTGGTCGACCGCTTCTGGGGGCTGGGATTCGTCCTGCTGGCCGCCTGGTACTACCTGACCGGCCATGCAGCGGGCCAGGCCGGGCCCGCGCTACTGGTGGTGGGCCTCACCTCCATCTGGGGGCTCCGATTGTCGGGGTACATCACCTGGCGGAACTGGGGCCATGGTGAGGACTACCGTTACCGGGAGATGCGAGCGCGCGGCGGTCCGCGCTGGGCCTGGACCAGCCTGGTCACCGTCTTCCTGCTCCAGGCCATGATCATGTGGATCGTCTCCCTGGCCCTGCTGCCGGCCGCTCGGGTGCCGGCCGCCCGCCTTCATCCGATCGCCGTCGTCGGGATTCTTCTCTGGGGGGTTGGGTTCTACTTCGAGGCCGCCGGAGACGCCCAGTTGGCCCGCTTCCGCGCCAACCCCGCCAACCGCGGGCTGGTTCTGGATCGCGGCGTCTGGCGCTACACCCGCCACCCGAACTACTTCGGCGATGCCTGCGTGTGGTGGGGGCTCTGGTGCTTCTCGGCGGCGGCTGGCGCCTGGTGGACCGTCGTCTCGCCGGTGCTGATGACGACTCTGCTGCTCCGGGTCTCCGGGGTGGCGCTGCTCGAAAGGAACCTTACGGAAACCAAGCCGCAGTATCGGGACTACGTTCGTCGCACCAGCGCCTTCCTTCCCCGAAGGCCCCGCCGCGACTGACCATCGCTCCCGCCTCTTGCGACGCTGCCAGCGAGGCCGCGGAACTCCCCGGTCAGGCGGACAGGGTCTGTTCCTCTACCGGCCGCTCCCGGAACTCGAAGTGCGCTGCCTGCACGGTCTCGAAGTCCCGCGCAGTTCTGATTCGGGTGATCCGCCGGCCAAAAATGTCGACCCGCCGGGTCGTCACCCCTGGAAAGATGGGGGAGACCTCGTACCAGACCTGGGGGCTCAAGCGGGGATACCGGAGGGTGTGCTCGGTCTTCAGTCTGGCCTGCATCTGGCGCATCGGACGAACCTCTCGGGAGCCGTGGGGTGGCGGTCACCTGCGACCGGGCGGCCGCCGGGGGCAGGCCTCCAGTCGGGCAACAATTATTGGACGGTTGCCATCGAGACGCAAGACGAAAAATCACGTCAGTGTCTGAGACTTATACAGTCCTGCGCGTTGCCTGACGACCCATGGGGACGACCAGTGCCCAGTCGAACAGCACACGCAGCCGTGGCCCCCGGAAGGGATTCGGTGGCACTGATTGACCCTGCGTTCCACAACCCGGTAGGTTAGTCCCGCCGCCAAGTCTGGAAGCTCATGGAACGCCAGCAGATTGCCGAGTTGGCCCGGTTGGTGGACCAGCCGGTCCGGGTGGCCGGGTGGGTCGCCACCAGCCGATCCAGCGGGAAGGTCGCGTTCATCGTGATCCGCGACGGTTCCGGATATCTCCAGTGTGTCGTCTCCCGGCGCGACGTGCCGGACGACACCTGGATGGCTGCCACCGCCCTTACTCAGGAGACGTCGGTCGCGGTCAGCGGCCTGGTTCGGGCCGACCCGAGGGCGCCGGGCGGGGTTGAGCTCGGCGTGACCGGCCTGGAGGTGCTGGGGCCCAGCGTCGACTTCCCGATTACGCCGAAGGAGCACGGCACCAGCTTCCTGTTGGAGCACCGGCATCTCTGGCTTCGCAGCCGCCGGCAGGTCGCCATCGCCAAGGTCCGCCATCACGTGTTCAAGGCGATTCACGACTTCTTTGACGCTCGCGGATTCTACCACGTGAGCACCCCGATCCTCACCGGCAGCATCGGGGAGGAGGCGGGCAATCTCTTCGCAACGGAGTACTTCGACCTCGGTCACGCCTACCTGGCGCAAACGGGACAGCTCTACGTCGAGGCGGCCTGTGCCGCGCTCGGGCGGGTCTACTGCTTCGGGCCCACGTTCCGCGCCGAGAAATCCAAGACTCGCCGCCACCTGACCGAGTTCTGGATGGTCGAGCCGGAAGTGGCGTTCGCCGACTCCGAGGAGAACATGCGCCTCCAGGAGGACTTCGTCAGCTACATCGTGGCGCGGGCCCTTGATCGGTGTCGTCCGGAGCTCGGCGACCTCGGGCGCGACCTGGCGCCTCTGGAGCGGGTGGTGCCGCCCTTTCCCCGGATCAGCTACACCGACGCAGTGGCCCGCCTCGGTCAGCTCGGCTCGGATCTCCAGTGGGGCAGCGACCTCGGCGCGGACGACGAGACCCTTCTGGCCAGGCAGTACGATCGTCCCGTGTTCGTCATGAACTACCCGAAGGCCGTCAAGGCCTTCTACATGAAGGAGAACCCGGCCGACCCGCGCACCGTGCTTGGAAACGACTGCCTGGCGCCCGAGGGATACGGCGAGATCATCGGTGGGTCCCAGCGCGAGGACGACTACGGACGTCTTCTGGAGCGAATCCAGGCCCAGGGCCTCGACCCCGACGCCTACCGGTGGTATCTCGACCTCCGGAAGTACGGAACCTTTGTCCACTCGGGGTTTGGCCTGGGGGTGGAACGGACGGTCGCCTGGATCTGCGGGCTTACCCACATCCGCGAAGCGATCGCCTTTCCGCGCCAGATTCACCGCCTCTATCCGTAGCGCCGCTCCGGCCGATCTTGTCAGAGGCCAGGGACCGGCCCCCGTGGGCTCGGGGTCGGTTCAAGGCGAGGGTCCGGTCGCGAGCCGGGCGGCGGCCACCGCCGCCTGACCGTAGCTGATCGCTCCATCGTTGGGGCCGAGCAGCCGCGGCACCAGCACCCGGAGGTCGAGTCCTTCGAGCCGGGTGCGCACGGACTCCAGCAGGCGGGCGTTCTGGAAGGTGCCCCCCGCCAGCGCCACCGTGCGCAGACCGGTTCGCTCCGCCAGCTGGTGCACCATCTCCTCGGTGCTTCGGGCGATACTGGCGTGGAAGTCGGCCGCCAGATCGGCGACTGCGGCCCCCCGCTGCAGACGCCAGCCCAGGGCGGCCAGGGTTGAGGTGGGATCCGCGATGAGCAGTCCGCCTCGCTCGGCGATCGGGGCGGGGTACTCGGCCGCGGGTCGGCGGGCGGCCAGACTCTCCAGCTCCATCGCTGCCTGTCCCTCGTACGATGCCTCCCGGCGTACACCGAGGAGGGCCGCTGCCGCGTCGAAGAGCCGCCCCATGGAGCTCGCCAGGGGAGCGTTCACCCGCCGGGCGATCTGCCGCTCCGCAAGTGCGCGCTGGGTCTCGGGGATCCCCTCGAACGCCGTCGCCAGGAGGGGGGCGAGATCCGGTTCCAGGCTCTGATAGCCGAGCGCCGCCCGCCAGGGCGACCGCGCGGCAAGGTCGCCGCCCGGGAGGGGGGCTGGCCGGAACGTTCCCACGCGCACATAGTCCCACAGCCCGGCCACGAGGAACTCGGCTCCCCAGATGGTTTCATCGTCGCCCAGCCCCGTTCCGTCGAAGGCGACCCCGATGGCCGGACCGGCGTCGCCGTGCTCGGCCAGCACGGCCGCGATATGGGCGTGGTGGTGCTGGACGGCGATCTCCGGCAGCCCGAGATCCCGGGCGACCCGGGTGGAGAGGTATCCGGGGTGGCGGTCGCGGGCCACGGCGCGAGGCTCGATTCGGAAGAGCCGCCGGCACCGTCGCAGCCCCTCCTGGAAGTGGGCCAGGGTTTCCAGATTCTCTAGGTCGCCGATGTGCTGGCTCACGTACGCCCGGTCTCCATGGGCCAGGGTGAAGGTGTTCTTGAGGTGCGGCCCGACCGCCAGCAGCGGCACCGGGGCCGCGACCGGCAGGCGGAGGGGCATCGGCGCGTAGCCCCGGGCCCGGCGAATCAGTACCGGTGCCTCCTGCACGACCCGGACGACCGAGTCGTCATACCGTGCCACAATCTCGCGATCGTGGAGCAGGAACCCATCGGCGATCGCCGCCAGCCGTTCCCGGGCCTCGGCATTGCCGGTCGCGATCGGTTCCTCGCTCAGGTTGCCGCTGGTCATGACCAGTGGCTTGCCAATGCCGGCCAGCAGGAGGTGGTGGAGCGGCGTGGCGGGCAGCATGACCCCGATCCAGGCAAGCCCGGGGGCCACTTGCGCTGCCAGCCGGGCGTCCGGGCGCCGGGCCAGCAGTACCACCGGTCTTTCGGCGGAGACCAGCAGGTCGGCTTCGGCCGGCGAGACGATCGCGAGTTCGCGGACGTCGGCAAGCTCGCGGACCATCACCGCGAACGGCTTGGCGTCGCGGTGCTTTCGTTCCCGGAGGCGCCGGACCGCTTCCGGCGACGTGGCATCGACCGCGAGGTGGAAGCCGCCGAGTCCGCGGAGCGCCAGGATCCGGCCCTCGCCGAGCAGTTCGACTGCGGCGGCGAGGGCCGCTTCGTTGCCATCGATCTCCAGCGAGGCGGCCCGGAAGGCCAGTCGCGGTCCACAGGCCGGGCAGCTGTTCGACTCCGAGTGATATCGCCGGTCGCCCGGGGTGCGGTACTCTTCCAGGCAGGCCGCGCACTGCTGGAACGCGGCCATGCTGGTGCGCTCCCGGTCGTACGGCATCGCCTCGATGACGGTGAAGCGCGGTCCGCAGTCGGTGCAGGTGATGAACGGGTACCGGTGCCGCCGATCAGCGGGGTCGAACAGCTCTCGTTCGCAGGCGGGGCAGGTGGCCACGTCCGGGGAGACCGGTTGTCGCTGTCCGGGCTCATCGACACTGTCGAGCACCGCGAAGGCAGTCAGGCCGCGCGGCGGGTGCGTGTTCACCTCGACGCGTTCGATCCGGGCCAACGGGGGAGCTTCCCCGGCCACCTCCCGAACGAAGGCCTCCACTTCGACGGGAATCCCTTCGATCTCGATCTGGACGTCGCCCGATCCGTTGCGGACCCAGCCTCCGAGCTGGTGGCGGAGAGCCAGGCGGTGGACGAACGGGCGGAATCCCACGCCCTGTACCAGGCCAGTGACGGTTACCCGGCACGCCGAGCGCGGCCCCGCGACGATCATGGCGACACGGGCCTTGCCACCTGGCGGCGCAGGAACTCCAGCCAGGCCTCCAGCCCCTCTCCGGAACGCGCCGAGGTGAGGAAGAACCGGAGCGCGGGGTTGACGGCGCGGGCGTTGGCGATCGCGAGATCGGGATCGAAGTCGACATGCGGAAGCAGGTCGACCTTGTTCAGCACCACGCACCGGGACACCTGGAACATCCGTGGATACTTCAGCGGCTTGTCCTCGCCCTCGGTGACCGAGAACACCGCGATCTTCATGGCCTCGCCGAGGTCCCAGGCCGCGGGACACACCAGGTTGCCCACGTTCTCGATGAAGAGGAGGCGGGTCCGGTGCAGATCGATCGCCGACACTGCCTCCGCCACCTGGCTCGCATCAAGGTGGCAGGCGCCGCCGGTCACCACGGCCTGCACCAGCCGGGTGGTGTGACGCGCCAGGCGTTCGGCGTCATTCCGGGTCTGGACGTCGCCCGTGACGACGGCGATGCCCAGCTCCTCGCCGAGAGCCGCCAGGGTCCGTTCCAGGAGCAGCGTCTTGCCGGAGCCGGGCGAGGAGACCAGGTTGATGGCCACCACCCCGGCGTCTGCCAGCCGTCGGCGGACGCCGGCGGCCAGCTCGTCGTTGCGGGCCATCACCCGCTCGCGGACCTCAATGGTCCGGATCGCCATCATCGACCTCCACCCAGAGCAGCCGCAGCTCCTCGCCCGGGCTGGGGACGATCTCGGCGCGGGCGCCCTCGAACGGCGGTTCGGCGAGGAGGGCCTCGAGACAGAATCGGAAGCTCCCCGGTTCCACGCCCGCGTCCCGCCCCAGCTCCACGCCGACGGCAAGCACCCGGCTCCGGCCCGGCGCCGGAAGGTGCGCCTCGGCGATCCGGCAGACCTCGAGGGCCAGGCTCATCTCGTGCACGGGGCCTCCGGGACCGCGTCGTTCTGCCAGCTCGCGAGACGGGCCCCGACCCGGGCCAGGACCTCCGGGATCGCGGCGGCCACCGGGGTGCTGAGCGAGGTTCCCAGCTCGATCCGGGCTGGCTGGATCCCGATGGCTGCCAGCTGCCGGGGGAGGGCGCCCCGCAGTTCGGCCAGCGCCAGCACCTCCCGGAGGTCGATCTGGTGCGGCGACAGCTTCACGCCCAGGAAGCGCGGGATCTCCGGCCCGTCGAGCTCGATCACGGTGCCTGGTCGGGTCCCCTGATCGATCGCGTCGAGGAGCAGGACGCGGTCCGCGGACTCGAGCACCGGCAGGAGGTTCATGCCCCAGGTCCCCCCATCCACGAGTTCCGCCTCGACCCGGCCCTCGCCGCGCAGGGCGGCCAGCGCCGCGAGTCCCGCTCCGTCATCGCCCATGAGCGGGTTGCCGAGCCCGATCACCACCGGGCGGCGGTCACCGGTCGGCATCGACATACGTCTCGTTGACGTCGACAAACCGGCCTCCGCTGACGATCGACGAGATCGTGCCGGTGCGCTCGATGTGGTCGGCCCGGATTGCCAGGTAGACGTGAATCGGAATGAAGATCAGAAAGACCCAGGTGGCGACGTGGTGGACGAACCGGGTGATCGGGGCCCCGCCCAGCAGCACGTTGACCCAGTGGAACGTGGCGTAGAAGAATCCGTTGGGATTGGACTGTCCGTACATCGCGAAACCCGTGAGTACGGTGATCGCGGCCACGGCGTAGATCGTGGTGTAGGCCAGCTGCTGCAGCGGGTTGTGTCCGAGATACTTCGGCGCGTGTTCCGGTCGGATCAGCACATGGGCCTTCAGCACCCGCCAGAGGTTGGCCCAGTCCCGGGGCCGGACCGGGAACAGGGCGCCGAATCGCTCGAAGCGGTTGCCCATCAGCAGCCAGTAGCTGCGCACGATGGCGGTCATGACCAGGACCGCGGCGGCCGTGAAATGGGTGAACCGGACCCAACCCATCATGAAGTGATCGCTGGCCTCCCCGGTAGTCATGAAATAGGGACGCCCGATATAGAGCCCGGTGGCCGCCAGCACCACGATGCAAAGCGCGGCGATCCAGTGCATGAGCCTGAGGGGTTGCCCCCAGAGGTACACCCACTCGTATTCCCCGCTGGGTGGCGGGGTCTCCCGGACGTAGTCGAACGGGCCTTTCGAGATCGGCGGGCGGTGCCGGTGGGGACCGGCGGGACGCGTGGAGGTCATCGCACCCTCACCTCCACGATCGGCTGGCCCGCAGCATCCAGCACGTGCACCCCGCAGGCCATGCAGGGATCGAAGGAGTGGATGGTGCGCAGGATCTCCAGGGGCTGGTCCGGTCGCACGAGGGGGTGGTTGTCCACCAGGGAGGCCTCGTATGGCCCCATCTGTCCCCGCGCATCCCGGCCCGAGCAGTTCCAGGTGCTCGGCACCACGCACTGGTAGCGGCTGATCCGTCCGTTCTCGATCTGCACCCAGTGCCCGAGGGCGCCGCGCGGCGCATCGAGGTAGCCATAGCCCTGGGCCCGAGCGGGCCAGGAAGACGGTTCCCAGCGTGTCCGATCGAAGGTCCGGGTGTCGCCATTCCGGATCCGGGCCACCAGCTCGTCGAACCAGGTGTGCATCCGTCGGGCCACGAGGACGGTCTCCATCCCGCGGGCGGCCGTGCGGCCCAGCGTCGAGAACAGGGCCTCGGGCCCCACCTTGAGGCGCCCCAGCACCTCCTGCACCAGGGGCCGGACGTCGGCGTGACCCGCCGCATAGGCCACCAGCATCCGGGCCAGCGGTCCCACCTGCATTGGCTGGTCCTCGTAGCGGGGCGCCTTCATCCAGGTGTACTTGTCGAGCCCCTGCAGATACTCGAAGGGAGGCGTCGGCCCGGTGTATCGGGGCGTCGTCTCGCCCTCCCAGGGGTGCAGCCCGGCGTCGGCCCCGGCGGCGTACTGGTACCAGGCACTGGTGACGTATTCCTTGACCTTCTCGTGGTCATACGGGACCACCCGGGACAGGTCCTTGTTGAGGATGATTCCGCGCGGGAAGTAGAGCTTGTCATAGTCCCGGACGTCGGCCTCGGGGAACTCACCGCACGCCAGGAAGTTGGGCACCCCGCCGCCGATCGCCCCCCAGTCCTTGTAGAAGCCCGCGATCGCTACCAGATCGGGCCAGTAGACCTGCTCGACAAATTCCTCCGCCCGCCGCAGCATGGCCTGCACGTCTACCAGCCGCGCCGCGTTGATCGTGGCGGTGTCGTCCAGGTTGATGGCGCAGGCCATGCCCCCCACCAGGAAATTGGGGTGCGGGTTCTTGCCGCCGAAGATGGTGTGCAGGCGGATGATGTCACGCTGCCAGTCGAGGGCCTCGAGGTAGTGCGCCACCGCCAGAAGGTTCACCTCGGGCGGGAGCTTGTAGGCGGGGTGGCCCCAGTACCCATTGGCGAAAATGCCGAGCTGGCCGCCGGCCACGAACTTCTTGAGCCGGTCCTGCACACCCTTGAAATAGGTCTCCGAGTTGTTGGGCCAGGGGGAAATCTGCCGGGCGATCCGGGCCGTGCCCGCGGGGTCGGCGCCGAGCGCGCTGACCACGTCGACCCAGTCCAGGGCGTGGAGGTGATAGAAGTGGATCACGTGGTCCTGCACGTACTGCATCCCGTGCACCAGGTTCCGGATCAGGTTGGCAAGCACCGGGACCCTGATGTCGAGCGCGTCCTCCACCGCCCGGCAGGACGCGACGGCGTGCACCACGGTGCAGACCCCGCAGATCCGCTGCGTGAACGCCCAGGCATCCCGGGGGTCCCGGCCCTGCATGATGGTCTCGATCCCCCGGAACTGGGTGGAGCAGGCCCAGGCATTCTGGATCCGCCCGCCATCCGCCTGGGCCTCGATCCGCAGGTGGCCCTCGATCCGGGTAATCGGGTCGACGACGATCCTCGTGGGTGCCATGGTGCCTCACTCCTTCCCGGTGGTCGACGGCGGCGCGGGCGGCTCCTTCGGCGGTGGCGACTCGACCACCGCCAGCGAACGCCGCTGCCGGGCTGCATGCACGCCGGTGGCGATTGCATGGGCGGCGACGCCGGCCGTGGCACCAACCGCCAGGGCGGCGCCGATCAGGTCCACGCGTCGTTCGACGCCGAACCCCCCGACGTCGGGCAGGCGCCCGTAGAAGGGCGTCATCGTATCCCAGAAGTTTCGCTCCGTGCATCCGATGCAGGGGTGGCCCGCGCCGATCGGCCAGCTGGTGCCCGAGTTCCACTGGAAGATCGGACAGGGTGAGAAGGTCGCGGGACCCTTGCAGCCGACCTGGTACAGGCACCAGCCCCGCCGTGCGGCTTCGTCGTCAAAACTCCGGACGTATTGCCCGGCGTCGAAGTTGGCCCGCCGGGGGCACTGGTCGTGGATCCGCGCGCCGTAGGCGAACAGCGGGCGCCCATCTCCATCAGTCCGGGGCATCGAGCCGAAGGTCAGAAAGTGCACCAGGGTGGCGGTCACGACGTCGGCGATCGGCGGACACCCGGCGATGTTGATCACCGGCTTGTTCCGGATCACCTGCGCGACGCCCACCGCGCCGGTTGGATTGGGCCGGGCGGCCTGCACGCTTCCCCAATGCGCGCAGGCCCCGACCGCCACGATCGCCGCGGCGCCTTCCGCCGCCTCCTCGAGGACCGCCTTGGCGGTGCGGCCGGCAATCGTGAGATAGACCCCGCCGTCGGCGAGGGGGACCGAGCCCGTCACCACCAGCAGATACTTGCCCGCGTTGGCCTTCATCACCTGCTGGAGCGTCTCCTCCACCTGGTGACCGGCGGCGGCCATCAGAGTGTGGGAGAAGTCGAGCGAGATCAGGTCGAGCACCAGGTTCCCGATCGTCGGCTCCCCGGTCCGGAGGACGCTCTCCACGCACCCGGTGCACTCCTGGAGTTGAATCCAGACAACACTGGGGCGCCGGGCCGCCTCCAGGGCCTGCGCCACCCGGCCTCCGGCTTCGCGTCCGAACCCGAGCACCACGGCAAGACTGCCGCAGAACTCCAGGAACTCGCGACGCGAGACGCCGCGACGCCCGAGGTGATCATGGAGGGTCTCGCCCTCCGCCCAGGGGTGCATGGTGGGGATGTACATCCGCGTCCTCCGGTCCGAGGGTCGGACCGGCGGCGGGTCGGAAAACCCGCCGTCGGAGCCGATAGGCGGGGTCAGCCATTGTCTGGCGTGCAGCGAACTTTGCCTCCTCGGGGTGAAGCGCGCTTGAAGGGGCCGTTAAGGGTCCGATAGGATCCGGGCCGCGGGCCGGGGCGGAGGGGCCCCGGGCCGTTCTCTTTTGTTGGGGCCGCCGTTAGCATTCCGTTCCGATCCGGCGTACGACTTCCCACCTTCACCCCTGCCCGGCATCTCCATGACCTTCGAGACCTCGCTGGTCCAGCGCGCTCCCGAAGACCACACCGGCCCTCTCCTGATCGTCCTCGTTCCCCAGGCTGGTCTGCCGCCCTCGCTCGCGCGGCTCGACGCGGCCCTGCAGGGGGCGCTGGCCAGGGCGTACTCCGCCGGCGATTTCCTGGGGAAGCGCGACGAGACGCTCCTCTGCCATGGTCCCGGTCAGCTCACCCGGGTCCTCCTTGTCGGGTTGGGCAAGGCCGACAAGATCGACCGGACCGCCCTTCGGAGGGGCGCAGCCGTGGGCGGCAAGCGCGCCCGAACGATCGGCGTCGAAACGGCTGGCTTCTGGTGCCCCCCGGAGGCCCGGCCAGGCGTGGGGGTCCGCGACGCCTGTCAGGTGGCCGCCGAGGGACTGGCCCAGGGAACCTGGCACTTTCCCGACTTCAAGAGGCCTCCCGACGACCCGCGACCGACCCCGACGCTGGTCGAGATCCTGGTGGACGGGGCGGAGCTGGCCGAGGCCCGAGAGGGCCACCGGATTGGAGCGGCAATCGGGGCTGGGCATCGACTCGCCCGGCGGCTCCAGATGCTGCCGCCGAATCTCTGCACTCCGGCCCACCTCGCCGCTGAGGCCTCCACGCTCGCCGCCCGCCATGGCTTTCAGCTCACCGTGCTCGATCCGGCAACGCTTGAGCAGGAGGGAATGGGTGCCCTGCTCGCGGTGGGTCGCGGCTCGGCCGAGCCGCCCCGGTTCATCGTACTGGAGTACCGTGGGGGAACGGGGAAACCGGTGGTCCTGGTCGGGAAGGGAGTCACCTTCGACACCGGCGGGATTTCGATCAAGCCGGCGCAGAGCATGGAGGAAATGAAGTACGACATGTCCGGGGCGGCGGCCGTCCTTGGCGTCTTCGAGATGCTCGGGCAGGCTCGGCCCGCGATCGACGTCGTGGGCCTGATCCCGGCAGCCGAGAACATGCCCGGCGGGAGGGCCTACCGGCCGTCGGACGTGGTCCGGAGCCACCTGGGCAAGACCATCGAGGTGGTCAACACCGATGCCGAAGGGCGGCTGCTCCTGGCCGATGCGCTGTCCTATGCCCGACGGTTCGAGCCCGCCTGCGTTCTGGACATCGCCACGCTGACGGGAGCCATCACCATCTGCCTCGGCGCCGTGGCGTCCGGGATCATGGGGACCGACCCGGTCCTGGTCCGGGAGGTGATCACCGCGGGGGAACGGTCCGACGAGCGAGTCTGGGAGCTGCCGTTGTGGGACGAGTACCGGGAGCTGATCAAGTCCGACATCGCGGACGTGAAGAACTCCGGGGGCCGCCCGGCCGGGAGTATCACGGCAGCCTGGTTTCTGCGGGAGTTCGTGGAGGGCTTTCCCTGGGCCCACATCGACATCGCCGGTACCGCCTACGTCGACCGCGAGGGACCGACCGTGGTGCGCGGTCCCACCGGGACCGGGGTCCGGCTGTTCTCGGAGTTCCTCCTGGTGCGCGCCGCGGGGTGAGGGCTGGTTCCCTTCGGCCCCTGCGCCTGGTCTGGCTGGGCCTCGTAACCGTGGCCGCGGGATGTGGCGGAGGCCCCACCGGACCGGGCACCCCGTTCGCCCCGTTTGACTTCGCCTTCTCCGATCCCCAGGGAGATACCCTCCCCCCGGGGCCCGGCCTGCCGGACGAGGCCCCCGCCGCCATCGATGTCGTGGCGGTGCGGGGACGAGTCGAGCAGGACCGCATCGTGCTCACCTTGGAGTTCGCCGGCCCCGTCGCACCCTGGTCGGCCGGAGCATCGAACAGTCTCGACGGGTTCGTCGATTTCGACCTTGACCAGTCGAGTACCACCGGAATTCCGGGGGCTGGCACGGCGGTGGGAAGCGTTCCGGGCCTCGGTGTCGAGTTCTATCTCGACCTGAGGGATCCCCGGTCGGGTAAGGTGGCGCTGGTCGAGCCGGCCGGGCGCCGGTTCGCTCTGGTGTCGGCCCGATTCGGCGGGCCGACGGTCACGATCGAAATCCCGCGTCGGGAGCTGGGGTCGGACGACGGCCAGTTCCGAATGGGCCTGGTGGTAGGCGTTCCGGGCCGGCCGATCACGGACGTGGCGCCGAACACCGGGAATTACACGGTGGTCCGGCCGGTCGAATGAGCCGACGGGTGCGAGCGGCCGGCCTGGCGCTCTTCCTCTCCATGGCGGGCGGATGGGCCGCCAGTGCCCAGCCGCCCGACACCGTTGCGGTCGACACCCTCAGCCGGGACACCACCGACTACTCCGCGCTCTTCCTCCGGACTCGCGAGGAAGGGCGGCAGCGGGTCCTCACCCTTCCCAGGCTCAATCGGCCGGACCTGCTGCCCGCGACCAGCCGCCGGGTCTTCGACCGGGATACCATCGAATGGCATGGGGCGGCCACCGTCGGCGATCTCCTCACCAAGGTGCCCGGGGTGTACCTGTGGCGGGGGGGCTGGATCGGCCGCCCCGAGATGCCATCGTACCAGGGACGGGGGGCGACCTCGGTCGAATACCTGCTGGACGGCATTCCCTATCTGGCACTCGGGCCGGACAGCATCTCGGTCGACCCGTCGCTCTTTCCGCTCAGCTTCCTCGATCGAGTCGAAGTGGAGCGCCTGCCTGGCCAGCTCCGGGTTCACCTGTATACCAGGCGGCACGACCGGCTCCCTCCCCGGACCCGGGTGTCCGTGGCCAGCGGCGATTTCGACATCGCCCGCTACCAGGGCCTCCTGGAGCGGCGTCTGGGCAACGGCTTCGGCTACGTTCTGGCCGGCGAGCACCTGGCGGTCCCGCTCGGTACCGGCCAGCAGGGCTCCTTCCGGAGCACCCAGGGATGGATCCAGCTCAGCTATGTGCCCGGGCCCCGCTTCGCGGCGAATCTCCAGGTGTTCAGGGCCGGTCCCGACCGGGAGGACGTTTTCGCTGGCCCGGGGACCGGCGACACGCTGTCGGCCGGGCTCGACGGGCGGCGGACCGACGTCCAGGCCTCGGTGACCTACGGCGGCAGCCGCGGCGGCCTTGGGGGCCGGGCCTCGCTGGCGGCCGCCTACTCCTCGTGGCAGGAGGATTCGACCGCGCTGTCGCTCCCGCTCCCCGCCAACCAACATCAGCACGTCCGGCTGGTTGACCAGTCGGTCTCGCAGGTCGCCGCACTGGCTTCCTGGCGGAGCCCGGCGGTTGCTCTGGATGGCGGGCTCTGGTACCGGTCGCGATGGACACCCGTCGAGGCCCGGGCCCGGGTGGGCGCCTCGCCCTCCAGGACGCTGAGCGGGGCGGTGGAGGCGGTATACCGGCGCCACCTGGGGGGCCGAGCCAGCAGCTGGATGTTGGCTCGTGCCGGCGTGACCCTGCCCCTTCAGGTCCAGGCCTCCGCGATCGCCCGCTTCGGGTCGGAGATCACGATGCCTTCCGATCCGGCCGACCGCGGCGGGGACCTTCGTGACTGGGCTGCGACGCTGGCCTGGGAACGCCCCCGGGCAGGGTTCGAGGTAGGCTACTGGCACACGGCGGCCTCCTCACCGCAGGGGTTTCCCCTGTATCGGCGTCTCCCGGGGTTGGCCCCCGCTCAACCGGCGCGATGGGTCACGTTCTCGGGCCGGGTGGCACCGCGACAGTGGCTGGTTCTCGACGGCTGGTATAGCGACGCGGTAGGCGGGGCCGGACCGGAGGGGCAGCCCCCAACGCACAGTGTCCTGAATGCCTCGATCCAGAGCCGGTTTCTTCCGACGTTCCGGAGCGGCATTTTCGCGCTCAAGGTACAGGGAACGATGGAAAGCTGGGGCACCGGTATCCTGGGTCGCGACCCGACGGGCGAGCCGGTTGTGCTTCGGGGTGCCACCTTCTTCCGGGGACTGATCCAGTTTCAGATCGGGACCTTCACCGCCTACTACGACCGCATCAACCTCACCACCTCCCGGCTCGGGTACGTTCCTGGCCTCCCGTTGCCGGTGTACGCCAGTACCTTCGGGGTCCGGTGGGAATTCTCCAACTAACGCGAGCCGACTATCTTACGGGGCTATCTGGTTACCCCGGGAGGTAGACGCTGGCGCGCAGCATGACGGGGTTCGGGGCCGCCGAAGGGCGGCTCCCCGGGGGCATGGTCCGGGTGGAGCTTCGCTCGGTCAACCACCGGTACCTGAACATCTCGCTCAAGATGCCGGCGGAGTTCGCCGGGCTGGAGCCGGAGATCAGGGACCGCCTTCGGCAGGACTTCGAGCGGGGGCATCTGACCCTCAGCCTCCGGTGGGTAGAGCCGCAGGCGGCCCGGATGGCCCCCGTGATTCGCCTTGACGTGGAGCGGGCCCGGGAGGCGATGGCCCGGCTGCGGGAGCTGCAGACGGCCGTGGGCCTCAACGGCGAGATCACACTCGATCTCGTAGCTCGTCAGCCTGACGTGTTCACGACCGTCGAGCCGGAGGCCGCCCCGATCGAGTGGGGGCCCCTCGAGGCAGTCATCGCCCGGGCGGCCGGTGAGTGCCGCGCGATGCGCACCCGCGAGGGGCAGGTGCTTGGCGCCGAGTTGCGGAGCCGACTGGAGCGGATCCGGCGGGCCCGGAGCGAGGTGGCCGCACTCGCCCCGTTGCGGCTGGTCCGGGAGCGGGAGCGGTTGCGCGGCCGGGTCGGCGAGATCCTCGCCGGCCAGGCCGTGGAGGAGTCGCGGGTGGCCCAGGAGATCGCGCTGCTTGCCGACCGCCTCGACATTGCCGAGGAGTTGGTGCGCCTCGAAGCGCATCTGGATGCCTGCCTCGCGGCGCTCGCCAGCGACCGCGCGATGGGCAAGCAGCTGGGCTTTCTGGCGCAGGAGCTCGGGCGGGAGATCAATACGATCGGTGCCAAGGCCAACGACGCTGCCATGCAGCACCTCGTGGTCGACATGAAAGGGGAGCTGGAGCGATTCCGGGAACAGCTCGAGAACTTAGAGTAGCCCCCTTCCTTCTGGTGCTGTCGTCGCCGTCAGGCGGTGGGAAATCCACGATCGCCCGGCACCTGCTGGCCGCCAGGGAGGACGTGACGTATTCGGTCTCCGCCACGACGCGCCCGGCCCGCGCGGGCGAGGATGATGGCCGCGACTACCATTTTCTCACCCGCGAGGAGTTCGAGAGGCGGGTGGCCGCGGGCGACTTCCTGGAATGGGCCGAATACGGTGGCAGTCTGTACGGCACGCTGCGGAGCGAGGTCGAGAAGGGACTCGGTCGGGGGCAGCATGTGGTGCTGGACATCGAGGTCCAGGGTGCGGAGCAGTTGCGGCGCACCTATCCCACGGCCGTTCGGGTCTTCGTCCTGCCGCCGGCGGCCGGGGAGCTGGTCCGGCGCCTGAAGTCGCGGGGCACCGAAACCGGTGCGGAGCTCGGGCGACGGCTCGAGATCGCGGGGCGGGAGCTGGAACTGGCGCCCGAGTACGATTACGTGGTTGTCAACGACGACCTGGTGGAAGCGGTGGCCCAGGTGGCTGCGATCCTCGATGTCGAGGCGCGACGGGCCAGCCGGCTCGCCAACCTGCGTGCGGTCGTCACGAGCATTCGACAGGAGCTGTCGGAAGCGGCCCGCACGGCCTCCCCGACCGCCTGACGCCTTTACCGGAGGACTGCCATGGAGATCTTCACCCCCGCCGAGGCCGCGCGGAGCGCCGGCACCAAGTACCGGAGCATCCTGGTCGCCGCCCGCTTCGCGCGGATGGTCAACGAGCTGCCGAAGGAAAAGCAGGTGCTGCTCGAGCAGGAGCACCAGTACCGGAAGCTCACGACGCTCGCGCTCCGCAAGCTGGTCAACGGGCAGCTCAACTTCCGGGAGATGCGGCGCCGCCGCTCCGAGGTCTGACGTGTGGGCCGGCCGGCACGTCGTGGTTGGCGTGTCGGGCGGGATTGCCTGCTACAAGAGCTGCCATCTCGTCCGCCGGCTGACCGAGGGCGGTGCCAGGGTCGACGTGGTGCTGACCCGGGGCGCTGCCCGCTTCGTGCGGCCGGTGACCTTCGAGGCCCTGTCAGGTCGTCCCGTGCTCCGCTCGCTGTGGGAGCCGGGTCGCGCCCTCACCCACGTTCGGCTGGGCCAGGAGGCCGATCTCCTGATCGTCGCGCCGGCTACCGCCCATGCGATCGCGCGCGTCGCCCGGGGGCTGGCCGACGACCTGCTCACCGCGCTCCTTCTGGCCCGGACCCGTCCGCTCCTGATCGCGCCGGCGATGAACGACGCGATGTTCGCGGCGCCGGCGATGCAGGAGAATCTCGATCGGCTTCGGCGCCAGGGCGTGGCAATCGTCGGGCCGGACACGGGAGCGCTCGCCGAAGGCCCGTCCGACCGGCCGGGCCGGATGAGCGAGCCCGAGGTCATCCTGGCCCACGCGGCCAGGCTGCTCGGGACCAGGCCGCCGCTCGCCGGCCGTCACGTGGTGGTCACTGCGGGCCCCACCCGGGAGGCCCTCGACCCGGTCCGGGTGATCACCAATCGCTCCAGCGGCAAGATGGGATTCCGGATTGCGGAGGCCGCCTGGCGGCGCGGGGCCAGGGTCACGTTGATCACCGGCCCATCGGCCGAACCGGACCCGGTCGGCGTGACGGTCATCCGGATCGAGAGCACGGCCGAGCTGGTGGCCGCCCTGACGTCGGCTCTGCCCGACGGCGACGTCCTGGTGATGGCGGCTGCTCCGGCCGACTACCGGCCCGCCGCCCCGAGCGCCACCAAGCAGCCGCGGGAGACCGGCCCGCTGACCCTCGATCTCGTGCCCACGGCCGATGTGCTGCGGGCCACCCGAACCGTGCGCCGACCCGGGGCGGTCATGGTGGGATTTGCCCTCGAGACCGGTGACCTGGCGGCTCGTGCGGCCGCGAAGCTGGTCGGCAAGGATCTCGATCTGATCGTGGCGAACGACGCCCTCGAGCCGGGCGCCGGCTTCGAGGTGGACACCAATCGGGTGACGATCCTGGACCGCGACGGGGGGCGGCAGGATCTCCCCCTTGCCAGCAAGGCCAAGGTGGCGGAAGCAGTCCTGGATGCCGTGGAGGCCCGGCTTGGATGACCGGGTGAGACGATACCTGCGCCAGCAGATCGAGCTGGGAGGCCCCGACGTGGTGCTGGGCGCCGAGCGGCTGGACGCGGAGCTGTCCCCGGATCCGGCCCCTACCCGCCCGGTTCGTGGATCGCGGCCGGCACGGGCTGACTGGCGGAGCGGAGCCCCGCCGATCCCGGGACCGGGAATCATCGTCCCGGCCCCGGCCGCCGATCTCCTCGCTCCGGCCGCCCCGGGCTGGCCAAGTCTCGACGCGGTGGCGGCCGAGATCGCCTCCTGTCGGAAGTGTTTCCTTGCCGAGGGCCGGCGAAACCCGGTCCCGGGGGAGGGCAATCCCGGCGCCCGGCTGGTGCTGGTGGGTGAGGGGCCCGGCCAAACCGAGGACGAAACCGGCAGGCCGTTCGTGGGGCGGGCCGGCGAGCTGCTGACCGGGATCCTCCGGGCGATCGAGTTGGAGCGCGCGGAGGTGTTCATCTGCAACGTCGTCAAGTGCCGGCCGCCGCAGAACCGCAAGCCGCTGCCGGACGAGTGCGCTGCCTGCCTGCCCTATCTCGAGGCCCAGCTCGATCTGATCCGGCCGAAGGTCATCCTCGCGCTCGGGGCGACCGCCGCCGAGGCCCTCCTCGGCGTCCGCCGGTCGTTGTCCGATCTGCGAGGCAAGGTACATTCCTATCGGGGTGTGCCGTTGATCGTGACCTATCACCCTGCGGCCCTGCTGCGGAACCCCAACTGGAAGAAGCCCACCTGGGATGACGTCCGTGTCGCCCGACAGCTTGTTGACCGTTGAGCAGACGCTTCGGGGCGCGCCCTGGAGCCAGGAGGCCGAGCAGGCCGTCCTGGGCGCGATGCTGCTCGACCAGGATGCCGCCCTGCGGGCCGCCGAGCTGCTCGACTACTCGATGTTCTACCGGGAGGGACATCGACGGCTGTTCCGGGCCATGGTTGCCCTGGTGGAGCAACGGTCGGTCATCGACCCGGTCACGCTTCGCGAGGAGCTGACCCGGCGCAACGAACTCGAGCTTGCCGGTGGCCTGGACTACCTGGCCGAGCTGGCCGACGCCGTGGCCACCGCCGCGAATCTGGAACACCACGCCCGGCTGGTGCGCGAGAAGGCCATGCTTCGACGGCTGATCGAGGCATCGACCCAGACCATCACCGAGGCCTACGACGGTCGCCTCCCGGCCGGCGAGCTGCTGGACGTCGCGGAGTCCCGGATCTTCAAGATCTCGCAGGAGCGCCGGGCCGACGGCTTCACCCGGATCAAGGAGATGCTCTGGCCGACGATGGAGCGCATCGAAGTGCTCCAGAAGAGCGGCAAAAGGGTTACCGGGGTTCCCAGCGGCTTCGCAGATTTGGATGAGCTCACCTCCGGCTTCCAGCCGTCGGAGCTGGTGATCGTGGCGGCGCGGCCGTCCATGGGGAAGACCGCGCTCTGCCTCAACGTCGCCACGCAGGCGGCGGTGGAGGGGCACGGCGTGGCGATCTTTTCGCTGGAGATGTCCAAGGACTCCCTCGTCCAGCGAATGCTCTGTGCCGAGGCGAGGGTGAACAGCCAGGCGGTTCGGCGGGGCACCCTCCGGGACCGCGACTTCACCAACCTGGCCAGGGCGGCCGGCGTGCTGCAGCAGTGCCCGATCTGGATCGATGACACGCCGGCGATCACGCTGCTGGAAATGCGGTCCAAGGCGCGCCGGCTCAAGACCGAGCACGATCTCGGCATGATCGTGGTCGACTACCTCCAGCTGATGCGGAGTCCGGAGTACGCCGAGAACCGGGTGCAGGAAGTGTCCGACATCTCGCGTTCGCTCAAGGCGCTGGCCCGGGAGCTCAAGGTGCCGGTGGTGGCGCTCTCGCAGCTCTCCCGGGCCTCGGAGCAGCGGGGCGGGGACAAGAAGCCCCAGCTCTCCGACCTCCGCGACTCCGGCGCCATCGAACAGGATGCCGACGTGGTGATCTTCATCCATCGCGCGGACTACTACGACCGCGACGACGAGTCGGTGCGGGGCCAGGCGGAGATCATGCTGGCGAAGAACCGCAACGGCCCCACCGGGAACATTCGCCTGCGCTTCACCAGCGAGTACACCCGGTTCGACAACTTCTCCGCCCGGGAGGAGCCCGGCTACTGACCATGGCGCGGGAACGCTCCATCTATCGCTGCGCCGAATGCGGCCACCAGCATCCCAAGTGGGCCGGTCGCTGCGAGGCCTGCGGCGCCTGGAATGCCGTGGCCGAGGAGCGGGCGCCGGCCCGGCGGTCGCCGGCGGGCCCCCTCGGAGGGCGGCGATCGGTCCGGAGCGCGGGGGAGCCGCGAACCCTTTCCGAGGTGGCGCCAGATCGGCTGCTGCGGTGGTCCCTGGGCATCCCGGAACTCGACTGGGTGTTCGGGGGCGGGCTGGTGCCGGGCTCGATGGCCCTGGTCGGGGGTGAGCCCGGGATCGGGAAGTCGACCCTGCTGCTCCAGGCAGCGGCGAGGCTGGTGCAGGCGGGGCGGCGGGTGCTCTACGCCAGTGGCGAGGAGTCGCCCGAGCAGGTCCGGCTCCGCGCCGACCGGCTGGTGGAAGACGCCGGCGGCGTGCTGGTGATCGGCGAGACCTGCCTCGAGACGGTCCTTGCGGCCAGCGCCAACGTCCGAGCGGACGTCCTGGTGCTCGACTCGATCCAGACCGTCTACACCGAATCCCTGGACAGCGCGCCGGGCAGCGTGGGGCAGGTGCGGGAATCGGCAGCGCTCCTGATGCGGTTTGCAAAGGAGACGGGTACCGGCGTGGTCGTCGTCGGGCACGTCACGAAAGGGGGCGCGCTCGCCGGTCCCAAGACCCTCGAGCACATCGTCGACACCGTCCTGTATTTCGAGGGCGAGCCAGCCCTCAACCACCGGCTTCTGCGCGCCACCAAGAACCGGTTCGGCTCGGTGGACGAGCTGGGGGTCTTCGCGATGACGGAGCGGGGGCTGGAAGGCGTCCCCAACCCCTCGGCCCTGTTCCTTGCGGTCAGGTCGCTGGGAGCGAGCGGCAGCGCCGTGACCGCTCTCATGGAGGGGACCCGCCCGGTACTCGTCGAGGTCCAGGCCCTTGCGGCCCCCTCCGGTTACGGTACCCCGCAGCGGGTGGCGACCGGTCTCGATCCCCGCCGCCTCGCCGTGCTGCTGGCCGTCCTGGAGCGGCGGGGCGGCGCGAGCTTCGCCCAGCTGGACGTGTTCGTGCAGGTCAGTGCCGGTGTCCGGCTCACCGAGCCCGGCGCCGACCTCGCCGTCGCCGCAGCGCTGCTGTCCAGCCTGCACAACCGGCCCACGCCGGCGGACGGCCTCTTTCTGGGTGAGGTGGGGCTGGCAGGCGAAGTCCGGCCAGTGGCGGGGCTGGAGCGGCGGCTGGCAGAGGCGAGCCGCCTGGGGTTTCGTCGCGCCTTCGGCTCGGCTCGCCTCGGGGCGGACCTGGCGGGGATGGCGACGGTGCCGGTGGATCACGTCGATCAGCTGGCGCGTACCCTTGCCGCCTGACGTCGGCGCGGTGGTGGTGGCCGCGGGTCGGGGACGCCGGGCGGGCGCGGGGGAGCCGAAGCAGTTCCGCCTGGTCGCGGGCGTTCCCGTCCTGCTCCGGGCGCTTCGGCCGTTCCTCGACCATCCCCAGGTGGCTCGCGTCGTGGTCGTACTGCCGCCTGAGACGGCCCGGCGGCCGCCGGACTGGCTGACCAGCTGGGGTGGTGACCGGGTGCGGCTGGCGGAGGGCGGGGCGGAGCGAATGGACTCGGTCGAACGGGGCCTGGACGCACTGGGTGCCGACTTGCCCATCGTCGTGATCCACGATGGAGCCAGGCCCTTTCCCGATCGGCGGGTGATCGACGCCGTCCTGGAGGAAGCCCGCGCCGGACGATCGGCCATCGCCGCGGTCCCCGTCCGCGACACGTTGAAGGAGGGAGCCGAGGACCCGGCGCTGGGCCGCCCCACGATTCGCCGGACCGTGGCCCGCGACGGGTTGTGGCGGGCCCAAACCCCGCAGGCCTTTCCGCGGGGCCTGCTCGCGGAGGCCCTTCGCCGGAGTCGGGAGGCTGGGTTGACGGTCACGGACGATGCCGGGCTGATGGAGCACCTGGGCCTTCCGGTGGTGCTGGTCCCGGACACCGACCAGAACCTCAAGATCACCTCGGCCGAGGACTTCCGCCTGGCGGAGGCCCTGGCCGGTATCGGGCGATGATCCTGGCCTTTCGCACCGAGGCCGAGGTGGCGGCCGCCGTGTCGCCCGTGGGCGCCCATCTGCGCCAGGGGGGCCTCCTCGGCTATCCGACCGAAACGGTTTATGGCCTGGGGTCGGCACCCGAAGACGGGCCGGTGGAAGCGCTGGCGGCGCTCAAGGGACGGCCGGAGGGCAAGCCGTTTCTTTTGCTGATTGCAGGCCGCGCGATGGCCGAGCGCTTCAGCCTGCACTTCAGCCCGTCGGCTCGGGCGCTCGCAGACGCCTTCTGGCCCGGGCCTCTGACCCTGGTGCTGCCGGGAGGGGAGGGCAGGGTGCCCGATCGACTTCGCGGACCCGAGGGCGGCGTCGCGGTCCGGGACACCTCGCACGCCGGCATGCGGCACCTCATCGCGGCCCTGGACCTGCCGGTAACCTCCACGTCGGCCAACCGTCCGGGCGGCCCACCGGCGCCAGGGGCGGCCAGGCTCGTCGAGCTGTTCCGTTCGGCGGTCGACGCTGGCCAGCTCCTGGTGCTCGACGGCGGCGTGCTGGGCAACGTGCCTCCCTCCACCGTGGTCGACTGTACCGGCCCCTCGCCCGTCCTGGTTCGGGAGGGGGCGCTGCCGCGCGCCGAGCTGCGGCGTGCGGTGGGCCGGCTGGCACCGTAAGGAAGCGGCCTGGTGATCGTTACCCTGGTCTGCACTGGCAACACCTGCCGGAGTCCGCTGGCGGCCGGGATGCTCAAGGCTGCGCTCGAGGCGGCGGGGCGAACGGACGTCGAGGTCACCTCGGCGGGCACCGGTGCGTGGGAAGGTGCTCCGGCATCGGAGGGCTCCTACCTCGTCGGCCTGGAGCATGGGCTCGATCTCTCCGGCCATCGGGCCACGCTCCTGACGCGGGAGCACGTCGAGCGGTCCGACCTGATCCTGGCCATGGGCCGCACCCATCTCGCCCGGGTTCGGGAACTTGGGGGTGGCGCCCGGGCCCACCTCCTCGGCGATTTTGCGGGCCTGAGCGGCGTCGAGGCGGAGATTCCGGACCCGTTTGGGGGCGACCTGGAGGAGTACCGTCAGACGTTCCGCCGGCTGGCGGCTCTGGTACCGGAGGTAGTCGCCCGGCTGGCCAGGCCCGATCGGTGAGCCCCAGCGCCTCGACCCGGGTATTCGCCCTGCTCGGCGACCCGGTGTCCCACTCGCTGTCACCGGCCATTCACAATGCTGCTTTTCGGGCGCTGGGAATCGACGCAGTGTACGTGGCGCTCCGGTGTGGGGCGAGCGACGTGGTCGGGCTGATGCGGGGGCTTGCCGCCGCCGGCGGTGGCGGCAACGTGACGGTGCCGCACAAGCGGATCGCCGCGTCGGCGGCGACCGGCGCGTCGGGCGAATCCTATCGGGCCGCGAACACCTTCTGGCAGCATCGTGGGGATCTCGCGGTCGCAGACACCGACGGCGCCGGGATCATCGCGGGCTGGGAAGCACTTGGTTCACCAGCGGGGTCGTGGCTGCTGATTGGCACCGGCGGCAGCGCGGTCGCGGCAGCGCGGGCCGGCCTGGCCCTGGGCGCCCCGGTCGCGGTCCGGTCCCGGTCGGCCGAGCGACAGAGGCGCTTCGAATCGTTCCTCGCTGACCTCGGGCAGCGCAGCGCCGCCCCGGAGCCGATCGGCCTCGTGATCAACTGCACCCCGGTCGGCCTCCACGATTCATCCTTCCCGCTTCCGCTGGAGGCGGTTCCGCCGGGCGCGGCGGCGCTCGACCTGGTCTACCGGGTCGGAGAGACGGCCTGGGTCCGGGCGCTCCGCGGGCGGGGGCAAGCCGCCGCAGACGGGCGGGAGGTACTCCTGGGCCAGGGAGTCGCCGCCCTGAGGTGCTGGTTCCCCGGCATCGACCCGCCAACCGAGGTAATGCGTGCCGCCGCTCGCGACGTTCTGGGGCCGCCTGCGGGGTGACCTCGCCGGGCTCGAGCAGTGGCTCCTGCCGGGGGAGTGCCTGCTCTGCCTGACGAAGGTCGGTGCGGCCGATCCCCTGGTGTGCGGCGTCTGCCGGAGTCGATGGCAAAGGGTGCCCGCTCCGGCCTGCGACCGGTGTGGGCAGCCGGCAGTGCCCGGTGTACCCTGCCGAATCTGCCCCGAGTGGCCCCGGGTCCTCGTCAAGGTTCGCAGCGGGGTATGGCTCGACCGGTCCGCGCGGCGGGCGATCCACCTGTTCAAATACGAGGGCTGGTTGCGCCTGGCCGATGCAATGGCCGACGCGATGCGTCCCCTTGCCGGGTCAACCGCTGGCGCCACGCTGGTCCCGGTCCCGCTCGGACCCGCGCGGGAGCGGACGCGGGGTTATAATCAGAGCGCTGTTCTGGCCAACGCCCTCGGGCGCCGCTGGGGGGTGCCGGTGCGGGGAGTGCTCCGCCGCAGTCGGGACACTGCCACGCAAACCAGGCTGACCCCGGAGGGCCGCGCCGCCAACGTCCGGGGCGCCTTCACGGCGGTGCAGCCAGGGCCGGCCCGGGCGGTCCTGGTGGACGACGTCTTCACCACCGGAGCCACCCTGGCCGCCGCCGCCCGGGCGTTGGAGGCGGCCGGGTCCAACGAGGTGCTGGCACTCACGTTCGCGCGGGCGGAACTCCCGCTGGCCCCGCTCGCCCGCGCCGGCTGACCATTTCTCGGGAGAGCAGGCGATCATGGCGATTCGGGTGGCGATCAACGGCTTCGGGCGGATCGGGCGGAACGTGCTGCGGGCGGCGTTCGTCGAGGGAACGCCGGAGCTGGACTTCGTCGCGGTGAACGATCTCACCGACACCAAGACCCTTGCTCACCTGCTCAAGTACGACTCGGTGCACGGTCGGTTCCCCGGGACGGTGGAGCCCTCGCCCGGGGGGATCGTCGTCAACGGGCACGAGCTCAAGGTGCTGTCGGAGCGGGAGCCGGCCGGCCTCCCCTGGAAATCCCTGGGCGTGGACGTGGTGCTGGAGTCGACGGGTCGCTTCACGGACCGCGAGGCGGCGGCCGCCCACCTCGCGGCGGGGGCGAAGCGGGTCATCATCTCGGCGCCGGCGAAGAAGGAGGACATCACGATCGTCTATGGGGTGAACCATACCGCCTTCGACCCCGCGAAGCACTTCATCATCTCCAACGCCAGCTGCACCACCAACTGTCTGGTGCCGGTGGTCAAGGTGGTTCGCGACACCTTCGGGTTCGTTCGGGGCTACATGACGACCGTGCACTCCTACACCAACGACCAGCAGATCCTGGATCTTCCCCACAAGGACTTGCGACGGGCGCGGGCGGCGGCGCTGTCCATCATTCCCACGACGACCGGCGCCGCCAAGGCGACGGCGCTGGTGATCCCCGAGGTCAAGGGCAAGATCGACGGCGTGGCGCTTCGGGTCCCGACGGCCAATGTCTCCCTGGTGGATCTGACCTGCATCGTGGAGCGGCCGACGACGGTGGATGAGGTGAACGCAGCGTTCCGGGCCGCGGCTTCGTCGGGCCCCCTGCACGGCGTGCTGGCCGTGAGCGATGAACCCCTGGTGTCCGTCGACTACATCGGTAACCTGGCGTCGAGCACCGTGGACCTGCTGTCCACCCAGGTTCTCGAGGGCACGCTGGTACACGTCTCGAGCTGGTACGACAACGAAATGGGCTATTCGGCCCGGTGTGTCGACCTGATGCAGTACATCGGTACCCACGGCGCATGAAGCGGACGCTCGCGGGGCTGGACCCGGCCCGGCTCGATGGCCAGCGGGTGCTGGTGCGGGTCGACTTCAACTGCCCCGTGAAGAATGGGGTGGTGACCGACGACACCCGGATCCGGGCGTCGCTGCCGACTATCGCGTACCTCCGGGAAAAAGGAGCCCGGGTGGTGCTGTGTTCCCACTTCGGCCGTCCCCGGGGTGGCCCGGACCCGGCCTTCTCGATCCGGCCGGTGGCGCGGGCACTCGAGACCCTGCTTGGCGTCCCGGTCACCTTCATCGAGGAGCCCTACGCCGACAGCGCCGCCGCCATCACCCGCCGCCTGCCACGGGGCGCGGTGGCGCTGACGGAGAACACCCGGTTTCACCCGGGCGAAGAGGCCAATGACCCGGCGATCGCGGCGCGGCTCGCCGCCCTCGGCGACCTGTACGTCAATGATGCGTTCGGCTCGGCTCACCGGGCCCACGCCTCCACCGAGGGGGTGGCCCGGCTCCTCAAGCCTGCCGTGGCGGGGTTCCTGATGGAGCGGGAACTCACCTATCTGGGGCAGGCGCTCGATCACCCGAAACGGCCCTTTCTGGCCGTCCTGGGCGGTGCCAAGATCTCGGGCAAGATCGACCTGATCGAGGCCCTGCTGCCCAAAGTGGACGCCCTTCTGATCGGTGGCGCGATGGCCTGCACCTTCTTCCGGGCAATGGGTCTGGAGACCGGGCACTCCCTCGTGGAGCCGGACCGGGTGGACCTCGCCCGATCGCTGCTCGATCGGGCGGGGGAGCGCCTCGTGCTGCCCAGGGGGGCCGTCATCGCCCCCGACCTCAAGGAGGGGATCACGACCCTCACCGTGCCGCGGGAGTCGATTCCACCGGGGTTCGCCGTGTACGACATCGATCCCCTGACCGCCCGCGACTTCGGTGAGCGGATTCGCAACGCCGGGACGGTCGTGTGGAACGGCCCGATGGGCGTCTTCGAAATCTCCCCATTCGACATGGGCACCCGATCGATCGCCCAGGCGATGGCGGAGGCCACGGCCCGCGGGGCCGTGACCGTCGTCGGCGGGGGCGACTCCGCGGCGGCCATCATGCAGGCCGGCCTCGGTGACCGGGTCACGCACGTGTCGACGGGCGGGGGAGCCGCGCTCGAGTTTCTCGAGGGCCGGGTGCTGCCTGGTGTCGCGGCGCTGGACGATGCCTGAAGCCGGCACGCCCGGGCAGCCAGGCTCGGATCCGGCATCGACCACCCTGGAGGTGGTCCGCCGCTTCAACGAGGCGTTCAACCGCCACGATGTCGATGCGGTGATGGCCCTCATGACCGATGATTGCGTCTTCGACAGTACCCGCCCCGCTCCCGATGGCGATCGGATCGTCGGCCAGGCCGCGGTCCGGGCCTTCTGGGTCCAGTTCTTCGCCCGGTCGCCCCAGGCGGTGTTCGAGGCCGAGGACGTCTTCGCGGCCGGCGACCGCTGCGTGGTGTGCTGGACCTATCGCTGGGTGCGGGACGGCGTCCCGGGACACGTGCGTGGCGTGGACGTGTTCCGGGTGCGAGACGGGAAGGTTGCCGAGAAGTTCTCCTACGTGAAGGGGTAGCCCGGGTGGCCCGTTCCCTGGTGTTCGCGGCCAACTGGAAGATGCACCTGGCCCCGGAGGAGGTTCGGGCCTTCGCTCGCACCTTCCGGGATGGCTTTCGCCCAATGCCGGGACGGGAGTACTGGTTCTTTCCGACCGCGGTCAGCATCGAGGCGGCCGCGAGCGCCCTCGGCGTACTTGGTGCCCGGATCGGTGCGCAGGACATCTACTGGGAACCCAAGGGGGCGTTCACCGGAGCCACCTCGGCCCCGCTGGCCCGCGCGGCCGGGGCCAGTCTCTCGCTGGTCGGACACTCGGAGCGGCGGCACGTCTTCGGCGAGTCGGACGCGGACACCGCGCGCAAGGTACGGGCGGCGCTCGACGCAGGGTTGGCGCCGCTGTTGTGTGTGGGCGAAACCCTGGCCGAGCGGGAAGGTTCCCGAACCGAGGCCGTGGTGCTCCGCCAGCTTCGAGCCGCGCTCGACGGCCTGGCGGTCGGCCCGCTCCAGCAGGTCGCCGTGGCCTACGAGCCGGTATGGGCGATCGGCACCGGACGGAACGCATCCCCCGCGGACGCGGCCCAGGTCCACACGGCCCTTCGGGGGGCGTTGCGTGAACTCGGCCACCACGCCCCGAAGGTCCTCTACGGGGGGAGCGTCAACGCCGGCAACGTCGCAAGCCTGCTGGCCCGGCCCGAGCTGGACGGCGTCCTGGTCGGCGGTGCCAGCCTGGATCCCGGCGGCTGGCGCGCGCTGGTCGAGACCCCCGCCTCCTAGGCGCTCCGCTTCCTCGCCAGCGGCGTTCCCCCGCCGCTGCTTCGTGCCCTGGCCCGGGCCGAGACCTCCGCCCGCGTGAGCGCGCGGACGATCCGGCGTCCAGCCAGCTCGTCCATCATTCGCCGGAACACGGGCGACGCCATCGGGCGGGCGATGCGGTAGACCCGGCGCCAGATGGTGTAGAGCAGGCGACGGAGTTCGGCGCCAGCCAGGTGCCGGCGGCGCGTGCCGATGCCCTCGTAGTAGAACGTGAAGGGAACCGGCTTCTCGCCCCGGCGGAGTCCCGGCTGGACGTAGGCGAAATCGAGCGCGATCACTGCCGACCGGCGCATCAGGTGACGAAGCCAGGGGTTATCGTGGCGGACTTCCCCCACCACGCCGGCCAGTTCCTGCCCCCTGATCCGCCTCGCGTCGCGGCAAAACGCCGTCGTAAGGCGCCGGCGAAGGCGCGGGCCCAGCCCGAGGCCGCGAGCGTTCGGATGCACGGCCAGGTAGCCGATCACGCCGATGTTGGCGTTGCCCAGATAGGTCCCGGTGGCCACCCCCAGGATTCGGCCCCGGCGCTCGGCCACCAGGAGGTGCCAGGCGACGTCGATCCAGACCCTCGCGTCCCGCTCCGCGAGCGTGTCCCGCCATTCGAGCACCGAGACCAGCTCGTGCTTGTCGAAGGCGGCGCAGAGCAGCCGGTACGCGTCACGAAGGATCGGGTCGTCACGCCGGAGCACCTCGCGGACCACCACGCCGCTCCCACGAGGGCGCGGGCGTCGGGTCTCGCGGGTCGACGGTCCGGAGGGCATGCGGCAATCAACGGCACGCCCGCGGTCCCGGCAAGGGCCGCGGGCGTGCCGAGCGCCCTGGCTCCGTCAGGCGGTCGGCTTCCGCGCCCGGACGAACGCCCCCATGAAGCAGCCGCTGGCCGAGCGCGCGAGCGATTCCTCCACCCGAGCCGACCGGGCAAACTCCGCCGGGTCGTCGATCGTGTAGACCCGGGTTGGCTCGATCTCGATCGCTTCGAAACCGGCCTCCGCCAGCAGGCGCCGGTATTCCTGCTCCTCGAGGGCCCCCGCGATGCACCCGACCCATAGCTCCACCTGCCGGCGCAGGCTCGGCGCGACGGGCGCGCGGGCGACCACGTCGGAGACCGCCAGCCGACCGCCAGGGCGAAGCACGCGAAACGCCTCGGCCAGCGCCCGGGGCTTGTCGGTCGACAGATTGATCACACAATTGGAGATGATGACGTCCACCGAGGCATCGGGCAGCGGAATGGCTTCGATGGAGCCCCTGAGGAACTCCACGTTGGTCAGCCCCGCCTGCCGCTGGTTCTCTCTCGCGAGCTCCAGCATCTCGTCGGTGAAGTCGAGTCCGATGGCCCGTCCGGTCGGTCCGACCCGTCTGGCGGAGAGGAGCACGTCGATGCCGCCGCCGCTGCCGAGGTCGAGCACCACCTCACCGGGCTCCAGGCGAGCGAGCGCGGCCGGATTCCCGCAGCCGAGCGAGGCCAGAACGGCCGATTGCGGCACGGCAGCCACCTCGGTCGCCTCATACAGATTCCCGCTCACCAGCTCGCCCACCGGGTCGTCGCAGCTGCCGCACCCGCAACCCGCCCGATCGCCCCCGGAGCGAACGGCCCGGGCAATGTCGCCATACTTTGCGCGCACCGCCGCGCTCACGTCCCGCTCGGTCTCGGCCATGTTCCCTTGTTCCTCATGTCAAGAATGGTTGATATGTCGGACCGCTCAAGGCAGTCACCGGGGCCACCGCAACGGCAGCCATGGGCGGTCGGGCACGCAGCAGTCCCCGAGCAGGGCGCTGAGCCGCCGCACGGCGTCGTCCGCCAGACGGTAGTAGACCCAGCGTCCCTCGCGTCGATCGCGGACCAGGCCGGCATCCTTGAGCGTCCGGAGGTGAAACGAGAGTCGCGATTGACCGGTGGCCAGGGCCGTGGCGAGGTCGCAGACGCAGCGTTCGCCGTGGCGCAGCAGGTGCACGATCTGGAGCCTCGTCGGATCGGACAGCGCGTGGAACGCGCCGGCGACCTGGGCCAGGGCTGGGGGAGTCGACACCCCGGTAATATGACAACAAAAGTTGATATGTCAATCCACCCTGCCATCAGGGGGCCGAGCCCGATCCGGGCGGGTCAGCGCCGGTGCGCCCGGCGGCCGAGGAGCCCGGCCGAGGCGAGATAGGCCAGACCGAGGGTCACGAGGGCCAGCTTGAGCGTGGCGCTGGCGGCGGCGACCAGGGCCCGGCCGTCGGTGGCGCCGAGCTGGAGCATCCGCCAGACCGCGGCATTCTCGACCGCGTCGAACACCGCCGCGAGCGGGAGCGCGAGCGCCAGGGCCTTGCCCCACAGCATCAGGCGCGGATGGCGCGGTACCAGCCGGTCGGCGGCGAGTCCGACCCCGAGCGACAGGGCCGCGGGGTAGAGGAAGAGGAAGAGGAAGTCGAGTCCCAGGCCGAACGCGGCCGCTTCCCGCTGCGCGGGGCCCCAGGTGGCGATGATCTCGGCGGCTCGGCTGGCGGAGCCCGCGAGGGCCAGCGAGGTGACGCCGCGGGGTGCGGCCGGGGTGCGGAGGGGCGCGTTGGCAGCACTGAGCCCGAGCCAGACGACGAGGGCCAGGAGCGTGACCAGGACAAGGGCCTGGGCCCGCCGGCTCACCGCCGGCTCCGGCAGGAGGGTCGGGAGCCCGGCCGCCGGTCGCCAGCGGTCACGGAGGCGCCTCGCGTCGAAACGGACATGGGCATGGAACGGCTGAACCATACACGGGCGCGGCCAGGCGTCCAGCGTCCCCTTCGGGGGACGCGCCAGGCTCGCGGCCCCGTCGGCCCGGGGTATCTTTGCGGTTCCGCCTACCTCGGAAACCGGGATGACCACCCAACGGCGCTGGCTGATGCGGGCCCTCGATGGCATCGAGCGGGTCGGCAATCGGCTGCCAGATCCGATCACGCTCTTCGCCCTGCTGGCCGCGCTGGTCCTGGTCGTCTCCTGGCTCGCCCATATCGGCGGGGTGTCCGCGGTCCATCCTGGCACCGGCGCCACGGTGACTCCGGTGAATCTCCTGTCGGCGGACGGCCTGCGGCGGATGCTGACGGAGATGGTGCGCAACTTCACCAGCTTTCCGCCGCTCGGCCTGGTGATCGTCGTGATCATCGGCATTGGCGTGACCGAGCGGAGCGGTCTGGTGGCGGCGGCGCTGCGGCGGCTGGTGACCGCGGTGCCGCGATCGCTCCTGACTGCGGTACTGGTGTTCGGCGGGATCATGAGCAACCTGGCGGTAGACGCCGGCTACGTGGTGCTCACGCCGCTGGGTGCGATGGTTTTCGCCGCGGTCGGCCGCCATCCGATTGCCGGCCTGGCCGCGGCGTTCGCGGGGGTGTCTGGGGGCTTCAGCGCCAATCTCCTGCTCACCGCGCTCGATCCCCTCCTCTCCGGCCTCACGACGCCGGCGGCTCAGCTGGTCGACCCCACGTACACCGTTGACGCGACGGCCAACTACTACTTCCTGATCGCCTCCACGTTTCTCATCACGCTGCTTGGGACCGTGGTCACCGAGCGCTTCGTGGAGCCCCGCCTGGGCGCCTGGACCACGGAGGGCGGGACGCCCGGCGAGCCGGCCCTCGAGGGCCTGACCGCTCAGGAGCGGAAGGGGCTTCGGGCCGCGGGCCTCGTCTTCCTCGCCACGGCCGCTCTGGTGGCGCTGCTGACGGTGCCGGCAACGGGAGTCCTGCGCAACCCCGAGGCGGCAGACCAGCCGGTGCTGGTGCAGCTTCGCCCGTTCTTCGACAGTATCGTGCCGATTCTGATGGTGGTGTTCCTGATCATGGGGATCGTGTACGGCCGGATTACGGGCTCGATCAGATCGGACCGCGACGTGGCGCGGATGTCGTCGGAGAGCGTCGCCGTCCTTGGCAGTTACATCGTGCTGGCCTTCGCGGCCGCGCAGTTCATTGCGTACTTCAACTGGTCGAATCTGGGGCTGATTCTCGCCATCAAGGGAGCGGGCGTCCTCAAGGGAGCGGGCATCTCCGGCATCCCGTTGCTGCTCGCCTTCATCGTGGTGGCCGCGATCATCAACCTCTTTATCGGGAGCGCCTCGGCCAAGTGGGCCGTGATGGCGCCGGTCTTCGTCCCGATGCTGATGCTGATGGGGTACTCGCCTGAGGTGACCCAGGCCGCATACCGGGTGGGCGATTCGGCGACCAACATCATCACCCCGCTGATGCAGTACTTCCCGGTGATCATCGCGTTCGCCCAGAAGTACGACCGGAAGGCCGGTATCGGGACGCTGGTGGCGACCATGCTTCCGTACTCGGTGGTTTTCCTGTTGGGCTGGGGGCTCTTCTTCGCGATCTGGCTCGCGGCCGGCTTGCCGTTCGGGCCGGGGGCGCCGGTCACGTATCCTTGAGGCTGGCGACGACCTCGTGGCGAGGGTGATGCGGATGACCAAGACACGGCTTGGAGTCGGGTTCATCGGGAGCGGATTCAACGCCCGATTTCACATGCTGTCCTGGCAGGGCGTGCGGGACGCGGACATTCTCGGGGTGTGGAGCCCCAGTCGGCGGAACGCGGCGTCGGCGGCCGCCTACGCCCGCGCCCTCGACGTCGGGGACTGCCGGCCATACCCCTCCATCGCCGCGATGGTGGCCGACCCCCGGATCGACGCCATCTGGCTTTCGGGGCCGAACCACGCCCGGATCGAGAACGTCGAGGAGGTCGCCGATGCGGTGACGCGGGGCCGGGGCGCGCTGCTCGGGATCGCCTGCGAAAAACCGCTCGCCCGGAACGTGGGCGAGGCGCGGGAGGTCCTCCGCCTGGTTCGGCGCGCCGGCCTCCGTCACGGTTACCTCGAGAATCAGTGCTTCGCCCCGCAGGTGGAGCGCGGCAGGGCCCTCCTCTGGGCCCGGGGTGCCGCGCTCACCGGCCGCCCCTACCTGGCGCGAGCGGCCGAGGAACACAGCGGCCCCCACATGCCCTGGTTCTGGCGCGGGCGGCTCCAGGGCGGGGGCGTGCTCAACGACATGATGTGTCACAGTGCGTTGGTGGTGCGCCAGCTGCTCACCCGTCCGGGCGAGCCGCTCTCGACGGTGCGTCCGGTCCGGGTCACCGCGCGGATCGCAAGTCTCAAGTGGACCCGACCCGAGTACGTCCGGCGGCTGCGGCGGGCCATGGGCCCCTCGGTGAACTACGCTCGCGAGCCGGCGGAGGACTTCGCCAGCGTGGCCATCGAGTTCGCCACCTCGGACGGGTATACCGTGATCGGCGAGGCGACCACCTCCTGGAGCTTCGTGGGCGCGGGGCTCCGGCTCTCGGCCGAGCTGCTCGGGCCGGAGTACTCGATGCGGTGGAACACCCTGGACAGCGGCCTCCAGCTCTTCTTCAGCCGGGAAGTCCGCGGACGGGCCGGTGAGGACCTGGTGGAGAAACAGAACGCCGAGACCGGCGTGATGCCGGTCGTCGCCAACGAAGCGGTGGCCTACGGGTACGAGGCGGAGAACCGCCACTTCGTGCGAGCCTTCCTCGGCAAGGAGGAGCCGCAGTTGACCTTCGATGACGGGCTGGACGTGGTCCGGGTCCTGATGACCGCCTATCAGAGCGCCGAGCAGGGACGGACGGTTCGTTTCCCTGGCGCCGGCCTGGAGCGCTTCGTACCCGATGTGGCGAGGGGAGGGCGGCGGTTGCAGCGCGCGGTTCGGCGGTGATGACGCGGGGCCCTGTCGGATCCATGGCGGGAGAGGTCCCGTGAACCAGCCGGTTCGGCTCCCCCCGGGGTTTCTCTGGGGGGCGGCCACCTCCGCGTATCAGATCGAAGGGTCACCGCTCGCCGATGGGGCCGGGCCCAGCATCTGGCACGATTTCACCCGGCGTCCCGGGGCCATTCTCGGCGGGGATTCCGGGGACCCGGCCTGCGATCACTACCGGCGCTACCGGGAGGATGTCGCCCTGATCCGCGCGCTGGGTCACAACGCCTACCGCTTCAGCCTGGCTTGGCCCCGTCTGCTACCCCGGGGTCGGGGGCCCGCCAACCCGAAGGGGATCGCCTTCTACGACGGCCTGCTCGACGCGCTCCTGGATGCGGGCATCGAGCCCTTCGTCACCCTCTATCACTGGGACCTCCCCTCCGCGCTGGAAGCGGAGGGCGGCTGGTTGCACGAGGACAGCCCGGCCTGGTTCGGCGAGTTCGCGGACCTCGCCTTTCGCCACTTCGGCGATCGGGTGCGATACTGGTCCACGCTGAACGAGCCCGCGATCGTTACCGAGAAGGGCTATGTCCTCGGGGTGTACGCCCCGGGCCACCGGGCCGTGGCCGAGGCGCCCGTGGTCGCCCGCAACCTCCTGCGGGCTCACGGCACCGCGGTCGAGGCCTACCGGGCCCGCCATCGGCAGCACATCGGGATCGTGGTCAACCTCCAGCCCAAGCAGCCGTTCTCCGACGCGGCCGATGATCGGGCAGCGGCCACCTGGGCAGATGCCTTTCGGAATCGCCAGTTCCTCGATCCGATCCTGCTGGGCCGGTCGCCGGCAGAGCTCCCGGCGATGTTCGGGCCGGCCTGGCGGGATCTTTCTCCGGCCGACCTCCGCCTGATCCACCAGCCCGTGGACTTCGTTGGCATCAACTACTACACCCGCAACGTGATGCGCTTTGACCCGACCAACCCGCCCACCTTGGCGCGCATGGTCATCCAGCCCGAGCGCCCTCACACCGAGATGGGCTGGGAGGTCTATCCCGCAGGCCTGCACGACATGCTGTGCTGGGTGACCGACCGGTACGGCCGCCTGCCGCTCTTCGTCACCGAGAACGGGGCGGCGTTCAGCGACCCGGAGCCCGGTGGCGACGCCGTGCTCCAGGACCCGGCGCGGGTCGAGTTCCTGGAGCGGCACCTGGCCGCCGCGCTGGAAGCCCGGGCCGCTGGCGTTGATCTCCGCGGTTTCTTCGTGTGGTCCCTGCTGGACAATTTCGAATGGAGCAGCGGGCGGGCCCGCCGGTTCGGGCTGGTCCACGTGGACTTCGAAACGCAGCGTCGAACGGTGAAGGCCAGCGCCCTGTTCTACCGCGACGCGATCCGCCGGCTGTCGGGTTAGTGGACTCGCCGCGATCAGCGGCCTTCCGTCCGGACAAACCTGATGTTCCGGCTGCGCCCTGGCGAGAGCAGCAGGGCACGCACCCGTCCTCGCTGATCCCGCTCGAAGACCAGCAAGCCCGCCCCTGGGGCGGAGTAGGCGTCGCGGTAGACCGGACGAAGGAAGAGGGGAGCCCCGGTCGGGGGGCGGGCCACCAGACCGGTGTCGCTCCTCGCCACCACCCAGGCGACCCCGAGTTCCTCGCTCCGGTACCATCCGGCCAGCTCCGATTGCGCGACGGCCGTAACGATCGGCGGATCGGCGCGCATGAACCGCTCCGTTCGCGGACCGAGACCGCTTGCCTCCACCCCGGCCGCCGCCTGGCCCTCGGCGCCGACGAAGCGGAGCTCCACCGGCTCGGCCGGCCCGACCCCGCGGGCGCGATCAGGCCCGACCTTGCTGAGGGGGATCTCGGTCCCTCCCCATTCGAGGAGGACGACGGTATCCCGCCGAACAACCCGAAGGGCCAGCCCCGTCCGGGCCGATCGGTAGACGCCCTCCATCCGGGCCGCGAGCGCCGGGTCGCCGAACGCCGCCGGGTTGGTGGAGCCACGGCGATCCGGGGCCCGCTCCAGGCGATCGCCCAGGTAGATCTCAGCGATCGCGTTGGCGAAGGCTTCCGGGTTGGCCTGGGCGTAGTTGCAGAGCACGATGGCCGAGAAATGGAGGTCGGGGAACCGGGTGATCTGGGCCCGGAACCCCGCCAGCGCGCCGCCGTGCTGCACGCGGCGCTGGCCGCGCCACCGATCGACGACCAGGCCGAATGCATAGGTCAGCTGGGTTCCGTCGTTGAGTCGACCCGGGGTCTGCACCAGCCGGATCAGTTCGGGATCGCCCAGCGCGCCGGTATAGAAACTCTCGTCCCAACGGGCCAGATCCTCTACCGTGGAATACACGCTCCCGCTCCCCACCGTCTCAACGTAGGCCGGGCTCTGCGTCAGGACGCCGTTCCGCCAGGAGTACCCGAGCGCCCGATCGGGGATCAGAAGGGACTGGTCGTCCACGAACTGGCTCCGCGACATGCCGAGCGGGCCGAAGATTCGCTCGGCCGCGAAGTCGCGGATCGACTTTCCCGTCACCCGTTGCACCAGGGTGGCGAGCAGGTCGTAGGCGGTGTTGTTGTAGAGATGGTCCTCACCCGGGGCGAAGTTGAGCTCCCACTGGCGCTTCACCAGCTCCAGGACGTCGTCCTGGGTCACCAGGTTGGCCGGCCGAAAGCCCGACAGCAGCAGGAGGTCCCACTTTTCCCGGAGCCCGCTCAGGTGGTGGACCAGGTGACGGGTCGTGATCCCGGCTCCGGCCTCGGGGATCTCGGGCAGCAACCCTCGGACCGGGGCGTCGAGGTCGAGCCGACGATCCCGGGCCAGCAGCGCCACGCTCATCGCGGTGAACTGCTTCGAGATCGACCCGGTGTAGAACACCGTCTGAGGGGTGATCGGAACCCGGCGCTCAAGGTCCGCCATCCCGTAGCCCCGCCGATGAAGGAACCGGCCATCCTGGAGCACGCCGGCAGCGCAGCCCGGCGTTGAGGTCCGGTCGACTGCGGCAAAGACGGAATCGATCCGCGCGGAGCGGGCATCCCGAACCTGCGCGGCGGCGGAGCCGGCGGTGGCGATGGCGGCGACGAGTACGCCGACGAGCGGCGTTGCGTGGAGGGGGCTCATGGCGCGCAAGCTAGCGCTGGCAGGCCAGACCCGCCAATCACCGCCGATCGACTGCGCACCGCGCGTTTGACCCCGAACGACCGAGCCGCTAGAATCCAAGGCTGAACTTTGGACGGTGTCATGCTCTACGGGATCATTCTCACCCTTCTGATCATCGACGGTCTGCTCCTGACCGCGGTGGTCCTGTTGCAGGCTGGGCAGGGCGGCGGCCTGGCCTCTCTGGGCGGGGGTACCACCGACCTGGTGCTGGGCGGCCGCCAGGCGGTGACGGTGCTCACCCGGGCCAGCTGGTGGCTTGGCGGCCTGTTCCTGTTCCTGTCGCTGATCCTGTCGCTCCTGGCCTCCCGCTCCAACCTGGGCACGACGGACGTCCAGCGGCAGCTCCGCACCACGCCGGCGCCGGTTGCACCCGCCCCACTCCAGACCGAGCCGCCCGCCGGCGTGACCCCGGTGACGCCCCCGCCCCCGGCCAACCCCTGACGTGATCCGGGGTCGGGATTCCTCACGCGGGGTCGTTCCATGACGGACCACCCCGCGTTCGTTTTGCTGGAGGATGGAACCTGGTACGCAGGGAGCGTGGCCCGCCCGGCGCCCCCGGCCTTTGGCGAGGTGGTCTTCACCACCGGTCTCACCGGATACCAGGAAACGTTTACCGACCCGAGCTACATCGGCCAGATCGTCGTCATGACGGCGCCGATGATTGGCAACTACGGGGTGAACCCGACAGACATGGAGTCCGAGCGGCCTCAGGTGTCGGGGGTCGTCGTGCGGGAGCTGTCCGCCAGCCATTCGAGCTGGAGGGCGACCCGCGATCTCGGGTCGTGGCTGGCGGAGGCCGGCTGTCCGGTCCTATCCGGGGTGGACACCCGCCGACTGACCCGCCACATCCGGGAGCGAGGTGCGATGCGGGGGGTCATCGCCGAGGGGGACGAGCCCACGCCCGAGTTGCGGGAGCGACTGCTCGCGTCGCCGGTGATGGAGGGCCTGGATCTCGCCTCCAGGGCCGGCACCCGAGAGGTCTACCAGGCCGGAGGAGGTGGGGCCGGGCCGAAGGTCGTCGCGATGGACTTCGGGATGAAGCGAAACATCGTGCGGATGCTGGAGGCCAAAGGCTGCCGCGTCACGGTGGTGCCCGCGGACTGGTCGGCGGCGCAACTCCTTGGGATGCAACCGGATGGACTCTTTCTGTCCAACGGCCCCGGCGACCCGGCAGCTCTGGGCCAAGCGGTTCGGGCCATTCGCCAGGCCACAGCCACCGGCCTGCCGACGTTCGGAATTTGTCTTGGACACCAACTGCTCGGGCTGGCGTTCGGGGGGCGGACCGTGAAGTTGCTGTATGGCCACCGCGGGGGAAACCACCCGGTCAAGGACCTGGTCACCGGACGGGTGCTGATCACTTCCCAGAACCACGGGTTCGCCGTGGCGGGCGGCCCGGAGGGGGTGCCTGGCGCGCCTGACCTCGAGGTCACCCACATCAACCTGAACGACGGGACGGTCGAAGGTGTGCGGCATCGGGTGCTTCCGGCGTTCGGGGTTCAGTACCACCCCGAGGCCGCCCCAGGGCCCCATGACGCGTTCCCCCATTTCGACGAGTTCCTGGACCTGATGGCGGCCCAGCGCGGGGTCGGGGACGCAAACTCTTGACACATAAGGGTTAAGCTCCTACTATCGGACCCCAAAGTCGTGCTGCTCACCCCGAGGGGTGACGGCATCCGGTCCCTGAGGGGGGAGCATGACCAAGGCTGATCTCGTGGAGCAGGTCACTGCGGCAATGGCCCGGACCGCGGGGCCGCTGATCTCGAAGAAGGACTGCGCCCGGGTGGTCGACGCGTTCCTCGACGCCATCAAGGCCGCCTTGAAGGATCAGCACAACATCGAAGTTCGCGGATTCGGGACCTTCAAGATCCGGCGCCGGAAGACTCGGATGGCGCGGAACCCCAGGACCGGAGAGCCGGTCGAGGTCGCCGCCAGGCCGGTGCCGGTGTTCAAGCCCAGCAAGGAGTTGCGGATGCTGGTGGCCGAGGACGGGGATGCCTCGGCCCCGTCGCTTTCGCCGTCGCCCGGCGGGTCCTGAGCGACGGGTCTCAGGGAGGCGGGCGGTCCTCTCGGGGGGCCGCCCGCTTTTCTCTTGCCGGCTGTGGTCGCGCGGGGCATAATCCGCGCATGGCGACCCCGCCTCCACCCGCCCCGATCCGGGTGCTGCTGTTTGCGAGCTACGCCGAGCTCTTCGGGAGCGACGCCATCGAGGTCGATTCCCGGGTTGCGTCCTCGGTCAGCCGACTTCTTGAGCACCTCCGGGTACTGCCCGGGGGCGGTCGGCTGCCCGCGACGGTGCTGGTGGCGGTGAACCTGGAGCATGTGCGGGGCGATGCCCCGCTCTCGGCGGGCGACGAGGTGGCCCTCCTGCCGCCGCTCGCGGGGGGTTGAGATGGCGGTGCTCACCCGCCTGCCGATATCGATCGCAGAGCTGATCGCAGAAGTAGCCGCCGCAGCCAGGGGCGGCACCGTCGTCTTCGTCGGAACCGTTCGCGACCATCACGCGGGCCGCCCGGTGCAAGGACTCGAATACTCGGCCTACGAGCCGATGGCGGAGGCCGAAGCCCAGGCCATCGTGGCCGAATCCGAGGCCCGCTGGCCGGTGGCGGTCCGCCTCCGGCACCGCCTCGGTTCGCTTTCGGTCGGGGAGGTGGCGGTTGCCGTCGTGGCCGCCGGCGGGCACCGGGCGGAAGCCTTTGACGCCTGCCGTTTCGTGATCGAGGAGGTGAAACGTCGGGTTCCGATCTGGAAGCGTGAGCGCTACACCGACGGCACCGAGGCCTGGGTCGATCCGAGCACGGCCGGGCGATCGGAGGTGAGGTGATCACGGACCCGCTCGGTCGCCCTATGGGCAGCCTCCGACTGTCGGTGACCGATCGCTGCAACCTCCGGTGCCGGTATTGCATGCCGAACGAGGACTATGTCTGGCTGCCTCGCCAGTCGATCCTGAGCTTCGAGGAGCTGGTTCGGGTCGCCGGAGTCTTCGGCCGGCTGGGGGTGACCAGGATCCGCCTCACCGGAGGGGAGCCGTTATTGCGGCAGGACCTGCCGGCGCTGGTGGCGTTGCTTCGGCGGCACCCGTGGATCGAAGACCTGGCGCTGACCACGAACGGGATCCTGCTGGCTGGCGCGGCGGCCGCGCTCCGCCGCGCCGGACTCGACCGGGTGACGGTCAGCCTGGACACCCTGCACGCCGACCGGATGCAACGCTTCGCCCGGTCGACCCGCCACGGGGAGGTCCTGCGGGGCATCGATGCCGCCCTGGGCGAGGGCTTCCGGAGCGTCAAGCTGAACAGCGTGATGGTGCGGGGCTTCAATGACGACGAACTGATCCCGCTCCTGGAGTTCGCCCGGGACCGGGGGACCGAGATCCGGTTCATCGAGTACATGGACGTCGGGGGGGCGACGGGCTGGTCGCCAGACGCGGTGGTGTCCCGGGCCGAGATACTCGATCGCCTGGGCGCCCATTTCGGACCGATCACTCCCTTGCCCGAGATGGGGTCCGGACCGACGGCGCCACCGGCCGAGCGCTTCCGCCTGGCCGACGGAACGATCTTCGGGATCATCGCTTCGACCACGCAGCCGTTCTGCCGATCATGCGACCGCAGCCGGGTGACCGCCGACGGCACCTGGTATTTGTGCCTGTATGCGGATCAAGGGGTCGATCTGCGGGAGCCGCTCCGGGCGGGATGGAGCGATCAGCAGTTGGCGGACCTGGTTGCCTCGACCTGGCGACGGCGGACCGATCGGGGTGCCGAGGCGCGCGTGGCCCTCTCCACGCGGGGGGCCCTGTACTCGAAGGACGGGCTTCGGGCCGACCCGCGGCGCGAGATGCATACCCGGGGCGGGTGAGCGTCGATGGCTCTCCAAGTCGCGCTGATCGAACCGCTGATCCCGCCGAACACGGGCAACGTCGCCCGCCTCTGTGCCGCCACGGGCGCGAGCCTTCACTTGATCGGGCCGCTCGGGTTCAGCCTCGATGATGCCGACTTGCGACGGGCCGGGCTCGACTACTGGGACGCGGTGGATCTCTGGGTCCACCCGCACTGGTTCGACTTCCGCGCCGCCATGGCGCGGGACCGGTGCCTGTACTTCTCCTCGAAGGCGACGCGATCGCTCTGGGAGGCCCGGTTCGCCGCCAACAGCTGCCTGGTGTTCGGCAACGAGGCCGGCGGGATGCCGGAGCGGATTCTGGAGAAGCACCCGGGCGCGTGCTTCCGGATTCCGATGCCGACGGGGGCCGTCCGGAGCCTGAACCTCGCGACGGCGGTTGGCATTGTCGTGTATGAGGCGCTTCGGCAACTGGAGGCCCCGGGGTCGCGCCCGGCCGCCCC
>CAZFSA010000014.1:0-50097 GCA_964521535.1 uncultured Gemmatimonas sp. | reverse complement strand
CAGCCGTCGCCGGCGCGGTGGCGGCCAACGAGCTGGCGGGACGGCCGCTCGGGCAGAGCGAGCTCCTGCTCGCCGCCCTCGAAGCGGAGGCGGCGGTCGCCGGGCGCCACCTCGACAACGTGGCGCCGGCGTTGCTCGGCGGGCTCGTCCTGATCCGTTCGGTCGACCCGCCGGACGTCGTGCGGCTCGATCCACCCCGGGGGCTGGTGGTCGTCCTGGCCAAGCCAGCCTACCAGCTCAACACCCGCCGAAGCCGATCGGTGCTTCCCCGACAGGTTCCTCGCGCGGTCGCGCTCCAGCAGGCGGCCAACGTGGCCGCCATGGTAGCGGCGGCCGGAGCCGATGATCTCCAGGCCTTCGGCCGGGCGATCGACGACCGGATCGCCGAGCCGTCGCGGGCCGGGCTGCTTCCGGGATTCGTCCAGGCGAAACAGGCTGCCCTGGAAGCCGGCGCGGCTGGATGCTCCATCTCCGGCAGTGGCCCCACTGCGTTTGCGGTGACGGGCTCGGTCCGAGCGGCGTCCCGGATTGCGACCGCGATGAAGGCGGCCTACCTCCGGGCGGGGTTCCGCTGCGAGGTCAGGATTGCGCGCCCGGATCGCGACGGAGCGCGAGTCCTGCGCGAGGGGCGGCAGCGGCGAGACCCCCGTCCATGAGGGTCACCAGTCGGTGTCGACGCTGCGGACGCCTGGCGGAGCCAATGTGGACCCGGTGCGAGTGCGGCGGCCTGCTCGAGATCGAACCGTTTCCCCTCGAACTCGCCGGGTCCGAGCTGAGGCAGCGGTTTGCCGCCCGGCAGGCCACCCGCACGGGCCCGGAGGCGTCTGGGGTCTGGCGATATCGGGAGCTGATCGTTCCCGATGCTGCGGACGACGAAATCGTCTCCTTCCCCGAAGGCAACACGCCGCTGATCCACCGGCCGGCGGTGGCCCGGTGGGCCGGCCTGAGCGGGCTCCTGCTCAAGCACGAGGGAATGAATCCGACGGGGTCCTTCAAGGACCGGGGGATGACTGTCGGGGTCACCCACGCCCGCCGACTCGGGGCCCGCACCGTGGCCTGTGCCTCGACCGGCAACACGGCGGCCTCGATGGCGGCCTATGCGGCCCAGGCGGGCCTTGGGGCCGTGGTGCTGGTGCCGGCGGGCAAGGTGGCGCTGGGCAAGCTGGCTCAAACAGTGGCTTACGGTGCGAGGATTCTCGGGATTCGGGGCGACTTCGACCGGTGCCTCAGGCTGGTCGACGAGGGGGCCGGGTCACTCGGATTGTATCTTCTCAACAGCATCAATCCGTTCCGACTTGAGGGGCAGAAGTCAATCGTGTTTGAGCTGCTGGACCAGCTGGCCTGGGAACCACCCGAGTGGATCGTCCTTCCCGCCGGCAACCTCGGCAACACGGCGGCGTTCGGCAGGGCCCTCCGCGAAGCGCAGGCGGTGGGACTGATCGCGAGGGTACCCCGGATCGCCGCGATCCAGGCCTCGGGGGCTGCGCCCTTTGCCCGGAGCTTTCAGGATGGTTTCGCCACCAGGCACCGGGTGGTCGCCGACACGGTGGCCACGGCGATCCGGATCGGCGATCCGGCGTCGTACGAGCGGGCGATCGATGCGATTCGGCTCTCCCACGGGGTGGTGGCGACGGTGACCGACGAGGAGATTCTGGCCGCCAAGGCCGCGGTCGACGGCGCTGGAGTCGGATGCGAGCCCGCCAGCGCGGCCTCGGTGGCCGGAGTGAGACGCCTGGTTGCCGACGGGGTCATCGCCCCCGCCGACCGCGCGGTGGCCATCCTGACCGGCCATCTCCTCAAGGACCCCGACGTCCCGCGGCGAGGCGGGGAACGGATGACGGAGACCGAGGGAACGCTGGAGGCGGTTCGCGCGGCGCTCGAGGCGGGGCCGGGCGGCCCCGCCTCGAGTTCGCCATCCGCCTAGCTTAGCGGCCGGCTGCCACTCGCTCCACCGCCTCGCCCAGCTCGGCGTAGGCGGTCGGATCGGTCTCCCGGAAGGGTGAAATGACGTGGGCCACCCTGCCCTCGCGGTCGATCACGTAGACGACTCGACCATTGAGCATGGTCCCGCGGGCCTCGATCGCCACGCCGTACTGCTTCCCGACCACAGCGCCCGGGTCGCTCAGGAAGGTTACCGGGTAGTTCTTCTCGGCCGCCCAGTTCGCCAGCATGGTGTCCGGGTCCACGCTGATCCCGAACACCGCCACCCCATTGCCACCTCTGAACAGCGTCGCGTACTGATCACGGTACGCGTCCATTTGCGCCGTTCAGCCACCGGTCCTGGCGCGGTAGAAGAACGCCAGGACCACCGTCTGCCCCCTGAAGTCGAGGAGGCTCACCGGCTTGGGAAGCAGGCCCTCGCGCGTGGCGCCCGCGAGGGTGAACCCCGGCGCCTCCGTGCCCACGGCGAGGGGGGTGAAGGTGGGTCGTTGCTGAGCCTGGGCAATCGACGCGGTCACCGCGCCAAGCAGCACCATCAGCCTGGGGTTGAACACGGGCTCACTCCTCGGGCGGGTTGGCGGAACGAAAGCGCGGGATTCCCGGAAGCGCAAGCAGGCCCGGCCCAGAGCGCCTGGCAGTCCTCGGCGGACCGGAGCCCACCGGCTGGCGGGGATCGGCGGAGCGGGCCTAAACTTCCCGACCATGGCAACCTACCAGTACATCTTCACGATGCAGAACCTCCGGAAGGTGGTTCCGCCGAGCCGGGAGATTCTCAAGGGGATCTACCTCTCCTTCTATCCCGGGGCCAAGATCGGCGTCCTGGGCAGCAACGGCGCCGGCAAGTCGACGCTGCTCCGGATCATGGCCGGGGTGGACACCGACTTTCAGGGCCACGCCAGGCCGGCCGAGGGCATCCGGATCGGGTACCTGCCGCAAGAGCCGGTTCTGGACCCCGCCAAGGACGTTCGGGGCAATGTCGAGGAGGCGGTGGCTCCGGTCCGGGCCCTGCTCACGGAGTTCGAGACCATCAGCCAGCAGTTCGCGGAGCCGATGGACGACGACCGGATGAATGCCCTGTTGGAGAAGCAGGGTGCGGTCCAGGAGCGGATCGAGGCGCTTGGGGCGTGGGAACTGGACCGGAAGATCGACATCGCGATGGACGCTCTGAGGCTGCCGCCGGGCGACGCCGACGTGACGACGCTGTCGGGCGGGGAGCGGCGCCGGGTGGCGCTCTGCCGGGTGCTGCTGGAGCAGCCCGATCTCCTGCTCCTGGACGAGCCGACCAACCATCTGGACGCCGAGTCGGTGGCCTGGCTGGAGCGGCATCTGGCCGAATTTCCGGGCACGGTGGTCGCGATCACGCACGACCGCTATTTCCTCGACAACGTGGCCGGCTGGATCCTGGAGCTGGATCGGGGCGCGGGGATCCCCTGGGAGGGCAACTACTCGAGCTGGCTGGAGCAGAAGCAGGCCCGGCTGGCTACCGAGGAGAAGCAGGCGTCGGCGAGGCGGCGGACACTCGAGCGGGAGCTGGAGTGGATCCGGATGTCCCCCCGGGCCCGGCATGCCAAGGGCAAGGCCCGGGTGAATGCCTACGAGGCGATGCTGGCCGAAGGCCAGCGGGAGCAGGAGGGATCGGCCGAGATCGCGATCCCGGTCCCGCCCCGGCTGGGCGACGAGGTCGTCGTGGCCAGAAACCTGCGGAAGGGATTCGGGGACCGGCTGCTGTTCGACCAGCTGAGCTTCGCGCTGCCCCGGGGCGGGATCGTCGGCGTGATCGGGCCGAACGGCGCCGGCAAGACGACCCTGTTCCGGCTGCTGACGGGCGAGGAGCAGCCGGACGGCGGCGAACTGACCGTCGGATCCACGGTGCGGGTGGCGTACGTCGATCAGTCGCGGGAGGCATTGGATCCCGACCGGACCGTGTACGAGGAGATCTCCGGCGGGCAGGACGAGCTGGACTTCGGCAATCGGCGGGTCAACGCCCGGGCGTATTGCGCCGGGTTCAACTTCCGGGGGGCCGACCAGCAGAAGAAGGTGGGGGTCCTCTCCGGGGGCGAGCGGAACCGGGTCCACCTGGCCAAGCTGCTCAAGAGCGGCGGCAACCTGCTGCTGCTCGACGAGCCGACCAACGACCTCGACGTGGACACGCTCCGGGCCCTGGAGGACGCCCTGCTCCGGTTCGCGGGCTGCGCGGTGGTGATCAGCCACGACCGCTGGTTTCTGGACCGGATCGCGACTCACATCCTGGCGTTCGAGGGAGACAGCGAGGTGTACTGGTTCGAGGGGAACTACCAGGAGTACGCCGCGGACCTGAAGCGGCGGAAGGGAGTTGCAGTGGACCAGCCGCACCGGATCCGATACAAGAAGCTGGTGCACGGGTGAGCGAGGCCGAGCGATGCCGCACCTGAGGCAGAAGATCGCGGTGCTGCCGCCCCGGCTGGAGGGGCTCGCGGCGCTGGCCACGAATCTGTCCTGGAGCTGGAACCGGGAGGCACGGGCGCTGTTTCGATCGATCGACCCGCCGCTCTGGCGGGAGACCCGGCACAACCCGATCGCCCTGCTCCGGGAGGTGAGCCCCTCGCGCCTGGAGCGGCTCGCCAGGGAGGGCCGGTTCCTCGAGCGGTACGACCGCCTGATGGAATGGATGGCGTCCGATCGCCGCCGGGAGGGCACCTGGTTCGCCCGGCGCTACCCCGATCTGGTCACCCGGCCAATCGCCTATTTCTGCGCGGAGTTCGGGCTCCATCCCTCGGTGCCGATCTACAGCGGCGGGCTTGGCATCCTGGCGGGGGACCACTGCAAGGCCTCGTCGGACCTGGGCGTCCCCCTGGTGGGCGTCGGGCTGAGCTACATGAAGGGCTACTTCGACCAGCGGCTCCGCGCGGACGGGTGGCAGGAGGACAGCGACGACCACGTCGACCCCGCGCTCACGCCGATGGAGGAGGTCCGGGGGCCGGGCGGGGAGCCCTACGTAACCGTGGTCAACACCTTCGGGCGGGCAGTGCATGTCCGGGCCTATCTGATCCGCGTCGGCCGGGTGTCGCTCTACCTGCTCGATACCAACCTGGACGAGAACCACCCGGAGGACCGGACCCTGCTCAACAAGCTGTACGCCGGCGGCCCCGACCTCCGGCTCCGCCAGGAGTGGCTGCTCGGCGTGGGCGGCGTGCGGACGCTCCGGGCGGTGGGAATCGAACCGGCGGCCTGGCACGCGAACGAGGGACACGCGGCCTTCATGCTGCTGGAGCGGGTGCGCGAACTGACCCGCGCGGGCGTCCCGTTCGCCGATGCCGTCCGCCAGGTGAGGGCCACCTCGGTGTTTACCACCCATACCCCGGTGCCCGCCGGCCACGATGCGTTCGAGACGGAGCACCTCGAAGCCTGCACCGGTCCGATCTGGGAGGAGATCGGCATCGACCGGCAGACCTTCCTGGCTCTGGGGCTCGAGAACGGCAGCGATCCCCGGTTCCAGATGACGGTGTTGGCGCTGAAGCTGTCAGGCCGGGTCAATGGGGTGTCGGAGCGGCATGGGGAGGTGTCGCGCCGGATCTGGCGGCATCTGTGGGACCCGCGCCCGGTCGAGGACGTGCCGATCGGATCCGTGACGAACGGCGTCCATCTCGCGACCTGGATGGCCAACCGGATCATGGCCCTGCTGGACAGCACGGTAGGACCGGACTGGGGCCTCCGGCTCGACGACCCGGCGCTGTTCGATCGGATCGCCCGGCTCGACCCCGAGGCCCTGTGGGCCGCGCATCAGGAGCTCAAGGGGACCCTGATGGGTTTTGTCCGCGAGGAGGCCCGGAAGCGGTTCGCGGCGCAATGGACGGAGGCCAACCAGGTGGTGGCCGCGGGAACCCTGCTCCACCCCTACGCGTTGACGATCGGGTTCGCGCGCCGGTTCGCGACCTACAAGCGGGCGGCGCTGCTGTTCCGGGATCCGGACCGCCTCCGCCGCCTGCTCTGCGACAAGCGACGCCCGGTGCAGATCATCTTCGCCGGCAAGGCCCATCCGGCGGACAATCCCGGCAAGGAGGTCCTGCAGCAGATCTACCGGTTCACCCACGATCCCTACTTCGAGGGCCGGGTGGCGTTTCTCGAGGACTATGACATGTACCTCGCGGCGGCGCTGGTGCAGGGCGTGGACCTGTGGCTGAACCTGCCGCGGGTGCCGCTTGAGGCCTGCGGGACCAGCGGGATGAAGGCGGCCCTCAACGGCATTCCGCAGCTGGGAACGATCGACGGCTGGTGGGAGGAGGGATACGATGGCACCAACGGCTGGGCCGTTCCCTACCCGCCCGACCAGGACGATCTCGAGGCCGCCGACGCGGCGGACGCCGAGCACGTCTACCGGCTGCTCGAGGAGGAGATCATTCCGCTGTACTATGACCGCGACAGCCGGGACCTTCCCCTCGGCTACGTGGACCGGATGCGGAACGCGATGCGGGTTGCGATGAGCCGCTTCACCGCCCGGAGAATGCTGATGGCGTACACCGAGGGCTACTATGTTCCGGCCATGCGGCAGACACCGTACGACGACGACCCACCGGTGGGGTGAATGACGCCGCCCACGCACCGCGAGGCCCTGCCACCACTCGCCCTCCAGACCGACGGAGGCGAGCCGGTGACGGTGGTGCACGTGGCGGCGGAGTACTATCCGTACGCGCGTGCCGGCGGCCTGGCGGAGGCGGTGGCCAACCTGGCCAAGGTCCAGGCCCAACAGGGAACCCCGACCCTCGCCCTGCTGCCGCTCTACCGTTCAGCCCGGCAGAAGGCCGGGGCGCTGGTGGCGGTCGGCGATCCCCTGGAGGTCTGGCTCGGAACGCGGCGGGAGGTGGTCCGGTTGATGGCGCCGGCCGAGCAGCCGCCGGGGGCCCGCATCTATTTCGTGGAGCACGACGGGTTCTACGACCGGCCCCGGTTGTACGGCGATGCCCATGGAGACTTCCCGGACAACCTCGTCCGATTCGCCACCTTTGCGCTGGCCTCGGTGCTGGCGCTGCCGCGCCTGACCCGGGGCCCCACCGTGCTCCACGCCCACGATTGGCACGCGGCGCTGGCGCTGACCTACCTCCGCACCGCGTTCGCCGGCGACCCCCGGTATGCGCGCACCGGGACCGTGCTGTCGGTGCATAACGCCGGCTACCAGGGGCACTACCCGCCGGCGGTGCTGGACGAGCTGGGGCTGCCCTGGTCGCTCTACGACTGGATGCACCTCGAATGGTACGGCAAGGTGAATCTGCTCAAGGCCGGGCTGGTATTCGCCGACCAGGTGGTGACGGTGAGCCCCAACCACGCGCGGGAGCTCACCACGCCGGAGGGTGGGTTCGGCCTTCACGGCGTGTTCGCGGCGCTCGGAGACCGCTTCACCGGGATCCTCAACGGGATCGACGTCCACGAATGGGATCCGGCCGTGGACCGTCACCTCGCCGAGCGGTATTCGGTGGATGACATGCGGGGCAAGGCCGCCTGCAAGCGAGCGCTCCAGGAGCGGTTCGGCCTCCGGCAGGATCCCCGTGCCCCGGTCTTCTCCATGGCGGCCCGGCTGGTGACGCAGAAGGGCCTGGACATCGTTCTGGGCGATACCGCCCTGTTCTGGCTCCCGGCCCAGTTCGTCTTCATCGGCGCCGGCGAGGCCCGGTTCGAGCACGCCCTCAAGCAGCTGGCCACAGCCCTGCCCGACCGCGTGGCGGTCGACACCAACTTCACCGACGAGTTGGAGCATTACGTGATGGGCGGGGCCGATTTTCTGCTGATGCCGTGCCAGTACGAGCCCTGCGGCCTGACGCAGATGCGGGCCCAGCGCTACGGCCTGGCGCCGATTGTCCGGCGGGTGGGCGGCCTGGCCGATACCGTGGACGACGGCGTCACGGGATTCGTGTTCGGCCCGTTCGCGACGGAGCCGCTGGTCGGCGCGGCGCTTCGGGGGCTGGACTGCTACGCCAATCCCCCGGAGTGGCGCCGGATGGTCCAGACCGCGATGGGCCGGGACTTCAGCTGGGAGCGGTCGATGGCGTCCTATCAGGAGATCTACCGGCGAGTCGTGCGGGAGCGCTGCGGGTGAGACCGTGCACCTGATCCTCGCGCTTCACAGCCACCTCCCCTTCGTCCTCAATCACGGTCGCTGGCCGCATGGCAGCGACTGGCTCACCGAGGCGGCGGTCGACACCTACCTGCCGCTGGCGGAGGCGCTCTTCGCGCTCGAGGCGGCCGAGATCGCCGCTCCGGTGACCCTGGGGATCACGCCGGTGCTGGCCAACCAGCTGGCTCATCCGGCCTTTGCGCGGGAGCTGGACGCGTTCTTCGTGCAGCGCCTGCAAGCCTGCGACGAGGCGCTGTCCGATTTCGCCGCCCAGGGGGAGGACCACCTGTCGCCGATCGCCGTTTACTGGCGCGGGAGGCTGGCCCGGCTCCGCCGACTCTTTGAGCGACTGGACCGGGATCTGATCGGCGCCTTCCGGCATCACGAGGCCGCCGGCCGGATCGAAATCATGAGTTCGGCGGCAACCCACGGATTCCTGCCGCTCCTGGGGCGGGAAGAAAGCATCCGGTTGCAGCTCCTGGTGGGTCGGCTCGAGCACCAGCGGCTCTTCGGGACCACCCCACGGGGCTGCTGGGTACCCGAGTGCGCCTATCGGCCACGCGGTCGCTGGCATCCGCATCCGGCGGCTCGCCCGGCCGAGGACCGGCCCGGGGTGGAGGAACACCTGGCCGAGACGGGGTATCGGTACTTCTTCAGCGACTCCCATCTGGCGCAGGCCGGGCGCACGCTGGGCCTCTATGGAGAGCCGAACCTGCCCGACGGCCTGCTGCTGGAGGGAGACGACGATCCGCTCGACCTGCCGGCCCGGCGCTCGCCCTACCGCGCCTACCGGGTATCGCCTCGACGCGACCAGCCGGTGGTGACCACGCTGGTCCGCGATCCGCGGTCGAGCCGCCAGGTGTGGAGCCGGCACCAGGGCTACCCCGGCGACGGCGGGTACCTCGAGTTCCACAAGATCCGGTACCCTGGAGGACTCAAGTTCTGGCGGGTGACCCTGCCCACCCTCGACCTGGGAGACAAGCAGCCCTACGATCCCAACGTGGCGCGGGCCCGGGCCTACCGCCATGCCCACCACTATGCCGATGTCCTCCAGGAGCTGGCCCGCCGGGAGGGCACCGACGGCGAGCTGATCGTGGCCCCCTTCGACACGGAACTGTTCGGCCACTGGTGGTTCGAGGGCGTCGACTTCCTGGCCGACCTCTACCGGGAGCTGGCTCGCCGACCCGCGCCGATCGCGGTGACGGCCTCGGAGCATCTGGCGCGCCGGCCGGCGTCGATGGCGGTGGAACTGGCACCCGGCTCGTGGGGCGCCAATGGCGACTACAGCAAGTGGCTCAATCCGGAGACGGAGTGGACCTGGCGCCAGCTCTGGGAGGTGGAGGACCGCTTCTGGAACAGCGTCGGATCCGCCCTGGCGCAACCGGAGACCCATCTGGTGCTGGCCCAGGCCGCCCGCGAGCTGCTGCTGGCCCAGGCCTCGGACTGGCAGTTCATCATTTCCAGCGCCACCGCGTCCGACTACGCTGCCCGGCGTTTTTCCGAGCACCTGGACGCCTGCACGCGGCTCCTCGCGGGGATCGCCGCAGGTGGCCCGTCGCTGGCCGCGGCGGGCGAGCAGGCTGCAGCTCTGTTCCGGATCAACGGGATCTTTCCCGACGTCCTCGACGCCGTCGCCCTGGCGGCCCGTCCGGCGCCTGCTCCCGTCCCATGAGCGGCGGTCCCCGTCGCTCGGTGGTGATTCATGGCCACTTCTACCAGCCGCCCCGGGAGGATCCCTGGCTCGACCTGGTTGAGCGGGAGCCGAACGCTGCGCCGTGGCACGACTGGAACGAGCGGATCGAGCGGGAGTGCTATCGAGCGGTCCTGGCGGCCCGATTGCCGGCCCCCGATGGGACGATCGGCGCCATTCTGAACACCCTGGGGCTGATCAGCTTCAACGTCGGCCCCACGTTGCTGGAATGGCTCGAGCAGCACGCCCCCCAGACCTATCGCGGCATCCTGGCCGCCGATCGGATGTCTGCCGGACGCAACGCCGGTCACGGCAACGCGATTGCCATGCCGTACCACCACACCATTCTTCCCCTGGCCTCGCGCCGCGACCGGGAAACGGAGGTCCGCTGGGGCATCGCCGACTTCCGACGGCGGTTCGGACGGGAACCCACCGGGATGTGGCTCCCCGAAACGGCGGCCGACTCGGAGACGCTCGACGTGCTGGCGGCGGAGGGAATCAGCTTCACGGTGGTCGCACCCCACCAGTTGGCGGCTGTTCCGCCGCAGGGGCTGCCGGCCCGGGTGCGGACCAGTCGGACGCGGACCATCACGGTGTTCGCCTACGACGGGGCCCTGTCTCACGACGTGGCCTTCGGACCGTTGATCCGGGACGCCGCGCGCTGGGTGGCGCGGCTCAAGGAGCCGCCCCCGACGACCGGACCCCTGCTCCGGGTGGTGGCCACCGATGGCGAGACCTACGGCCACCATCACGCCTTCGGTGAGATGGCGCTCGCGGCGACCCTGGACCAGCTTGAGCGGGATCCGGAGGTGCGAGTCGAGAACTTCGCCGCGTTTCTGGCACGCCACCCGCCGGTCCACCAGACCACGCTGGTCGAGCCCAGCTCCTGGAGCTGCCCCCACGGCGTGGAACGGTGGCGCGCCGACTGCGGCTGTCGCCTGGAGGCGGGAACATCCCAGGCCTGGCGTGGCCCCCTCCGGGCGGGGCTCGAATGGCTCGGCGCCGAGCTGCATGCGATCCACGCCGCCGAAGGGGGACGATTCTTCGCCGATCCGTGGGCCGCCCGCGACGCCTACAGCGTCCTCGGGTCTCCGAGCGACCTGCCGATCCGGGCCCGCGAGCTCCTGGAAATGGAGCGGAACGCCCTCCGGATGTTCACGTCCTGCGGCTGGTTCTTCGACGACCTGGCAGGAATCGAGACCCTCCAGGTGCTCAAGTATGCGGCCCGGGCCATCGAGCTGGCCGGTCCGCACGCCGAGCGCCTGGAGGCCGGGCTGCTAGAGCGACTGGCGCACGCCCGAAGCAACGAGGCCAGCGCCGGCACCGCCGCCGATCTCTACCGGTCGCGGGTCAAGCCCCGCTGGGCCGGGGAGGAGCGGGCCGCGGCCGGGTACGCCGCCGTCGCCCACCTGGCCCCGGAGCGGGTCCGACCGGCGATCGGTGCCTACCTGATCGGCGCACTGGGCGATTCGCTCCAGACCCAGAGCCGGCGAACCGGCCGGGTCGAGCGGTTCACCGTGGCGGTGCACCGGGTCGGTTCCCTGGGTCTCGAGGTCGATCTCCAGCGGGCCGGCACGCTGGCCCGGCGCACCCTGGACCTGGCGGCACTGCCGGAGCGGGAACGTGAGGTGGTGCGGGAGACCCTCCGACGCGAAGCGTTGCGAGAGGTCCTGACGGCGGAGGAGCTCGTCCGGCTCGCTCACGGATCGTTGGCGTACAGCGAGGCCCTGGGGGCAGCGGTGACCCGGTTGGTACCCGATCGGCCGGAGGAGGCTCCCGCCAGCCTTGCCGCCCGCCTTGGCCGCGCGCTGGACCTCCTCTCCCTCGAGGGCCAGCACGTACCCTTCGACGCCCAGACCCGCTTCTACCACTTCATGCGCGCCGCCGACGCGGAGGCCCGCCGCCCCTTCGAGCCTCTGATCAGCCGGATGGGCTTTTCACGCAACGCCTTCGACGGCGCGGGGCCATGACCCCGCCGGTCCTCTTCGCCTTCGGCCTCCACCTTCACCAGCCGGTCGGCAATTTCGACTCGGTCCTGGAGGAGCACCTGGATCAGGTCTACCGGCCGCTGCTCGATGCCCTGGAGAATGGGGGGATCCTCCCGGTTACGCTGCATCTGTCCGGGCCGCTGCTGGACTGGCTGGAAGCCCGCGCGGGCGCGTACCTCGACCGGATCGGCAGGCTCGTGGGGGAGGGCCGCATGGAGTTGCTGCTGTCCGGATATGACGAGCCGATCCTCGCGGTGCTGCCCCGGGAAGACCGGCTGGAGCAGATCGCGCGGATGGCCGAGGCGCTGCGCCACCGCTTCGGGGCCGAGGCCACCGGGCTCTGGCTCACGGAGCGGGTCTGGGAGCCGGACCTGCCGGAGGATCTGGCCCGGGCCGGAGTGCGGTACGTGCTGGTGGACGACCGGCATTTCCTCATCAATGGCTACGACCGCGATGTCCTGCACCAGCCCTATCGGACCGAGAGCGGCGGTCATTCGGTAACCTGCTTCCCGATCGACGAGCGGCTCCGCTACCTGGTCCCGTTTCGGCCGCCGGCCGAGTTGGCCGAGTACTTCCGCACCCTGAGGCGGGCAGGCGCCCCGCTCGCCGTCCTGGCCGATGATGCCGAGAAGTTCGGGGGGTGGCCCGGGACGCGGGAGTGGGTCTACGAGCGGGGCTGGATGGCGGAGTTCGCCGGGACGCTTCGCGGCCTGGCCGCCGACGGCGAGATTCGCCTGGTCACCTTCGCCGAGGCCCTGACCCACGTCCCGAGCGCGGGGCTGGCATACCTGCCCAGTGCATCCTATCGCGAAATGGAAGGCTGGGCCCTCACGGCCACCGCCGCCCTCCGCCTGACCGGCCTGGAGCGGGAGTTGGGCGAGCTGCGCGTGGCCGGGCCGGATGGGGCGCTGATCCGGGGCACGCACTGGCGGAACTTCCTGGCCCGCTACCGGGAATCGAACTGGATGCACAAGAAGATGCTGGCCCTCTCGGGCCTTTGCCGCGGGCGCGGCGATCCCCCCGCGGCGCGCCGGGCCATCGGTCGCGGGCAATGCAACGATGCCTACTGGCACGGCGTGTTCGGCGGTCTCTACCTTCCGCACCTCCGCCACGCGGTCTGGGCCGAGCTGGCCCGAGCGGAGGCCTTGCTGCGGCGAGGCGAGCCCCTGCGTTTCGAGCGGACCGATCTCGATCGCGACGGACACGAGGAGATCTGGGTCCACAGCGAGCATTTCTCAGCGGTGGTCAGTCCCGCGCGGGGGGGGGCCGTCGAGGAATGGACCGTCTTCGCCCTGTCCGCGAACCTCGCGGCCACGCTGACTCGACGACGGGAGGCCTATCACGAGCCGAGGCCGCAAGACGGCGACGGCGAGAAGCCCCTGGCCGACGACGCCGGCGCCCCCAGCATCCATCACCTGGAGAAGTCGCTCGCCCTGAACGAGCTGCCACCCTTCGACCGGTACGACCGGGCGCTCTTCCAGGAGTCTCTCCTCGCCGGAAAGCCGGACCCCGCCGCCATCGCCGAAGGGCAGCTGCCCATTCTTCGAAGCTGGGCCGCCGACCCCGGGCCCGCGACCGTGCGGTTCGAGGCCGGCGCGGTGGAGATCGACCTCAGCCTGTCCGGGCTGGACAAGCGAATCTCGTTCGCGCCGGGTGGCGCGCTGACCGTCGCCCTGGAATGGGAGGAGCCCGGCGGCTCGGAGGAGTGGTTGGTGACGGAGCTGTCAGTGTCCGGCCGGGTCCAGGTCGAGACCGACGCGGAGGGCCAATGGCGCTACCCGATCGAGACCGTGGCCAAGTCCGAACGGGGCTTCGATCGCACCGTGCAGGGCACGGCCGTCGTGCTGGGCTGGCCCGCCCACCGAAGGCGCGGTCGGGTGACGGTGCAGCCTGGTGGGCCGGACCCTGAGCAGAACGACCGAACGGCGCCAGCCTGATCGGCGGGTGCCTCAGTCGCGAAGGTCGAACCCGAACGGCGCCCTGAGCACCAGCCGGTACGAATACTCCCATCTGGTCCCGAGGAAGGCGATGCTGGGCTCGTGATCGATCCGGTGGAGGCGGAACTCGGCGTCGAGGGTGACCTCGCCATCGAGGCGACCGCGACGCAGTACTCCGATCTCCAGATACCTGCGCCGAGCCCGGTAGAAGTCGGGCGACGCCCCCACCGAGCTGTAGTTGCGGTCGCCCTCCTGGACCAGGAAGTCGCGCCCGCTCCACCAGAGACCGGCGATCTCCAGGGTTCGCACGGGAGCGACGGCCATCCGGACCAGCGTGCCGTGACCCCGGCGGGGGCGTTCCACCGGCGCCGCCGGATCGATGTTGCCGGCGCTCCAGAGACGGAAGACTCCGAGGCTGCCCCGGCCGAAGCGCCCCAGCGAATCGGTGAGCGTGACGCCGAGCGCCGCGCCCGCGTTGTTGGTCACCGGGACGCCGGCGTCATACAGCTGGCCGCCGTGGTGCAGGCCGTGAAGCTGGCTTTCCAGCACCACCTGCCGTACCGGACGCACCCGAAGGACCCAGCCGTAGTCGAACACCTCCCGCTGGGCGGGGGTATTGAGGGCCTGCCAGTTGAGGAACACGTCCAGGTCCCATCCGGGCCGTCGCTCCAGCCACTGGAGGCCGTACTCCACCGGCCGGGTCAGCTCGAGGGTGCTCACCGCCAGCGCATCCAGCAGCCCGTGCCGGCGCTCCGTCACCAGGGTGCCGAAGGCGCCGGTGGACCCGCCCCGCTGGTAACGGAACCCGAGGAGCGGCTTGACCTCGTCAAGAAACTCGGTGGATCCCCACCGCACGTCGCCGAACACACCCGCGACGATCGAGGTTCGCTCCGACGTCCGGATCCGGAACGCCGACTGGAACTGTCCGCCCAGGATGGTCTCGCCCACCCGGTAGGGCGTGAAGAACTCGGTATTGTCGCCATAGAGCGTCACCAGGTTCCGCCACGCCACGGCCTGAGCGGTGGCCGGGGTCGACCCCAGGGCCAGGCAGACCAGCAGTGGCACCGCGAACCGAGGGCGCCATGGAATCCGGGGGTCTCGCATGGAGCAGCGATGATACACGGACGGCGACAGCGAGGGGAGGCCGGTGCACTGGCGGACCTCGGCGCCGGTCCCCGCGACTGGCGCGGCGAACACGGACGACGGCAGGCGAGCGGGCAGACAAGAACCCAACGAGCGTTGGGTTTTGTCCTGGCCCCGGTCACCGCTCCGGCTGGCCGGGGAGTGCGCTAGATTACGGCCATGTCGACGCTGCCCCGCGCGGTGACCGTCGCGCTCCCCCAGATGCGCTGCGGCGAGGATCCGGCCGCCAACCTGGCGAAGGCCATCGACCGGGTTCGGGAGGCAGCAGCGTCTGGCGCGGGGATCGTCTGCCTGCCCGAGCTCTTCCTTGGTCCCTACTTCTGCCAGACCGAAGACCACCGTTTCTTCCACCAGGCAGAGCCGGTCCCCGGCCCCACGACCACCCGGCTGGGCGAGCTGGCCCGGGACCTCGGCGTGGTCATCGTGGCCTCGGTCTTCGAGAAGCGGGCCGAGGGCCTCTACCACAACACCGCCGCCGTGCTGGACGCCGACGGGAGCTATCTGGGGAAGTACCGGAAGATGCACATTCCGGACGATCCGCAGTTCCACGAGAAGTTCTACTTTGCCCCGGGTGACCTCGGATTCAGGAGCTGGAGCACTCGGCACGGCCGGATCGGGGTACTGATCTGCTGGGATCAGTGGTACCCCGAGGCGGCCCGGCTGACGGCCCTGGCGGGGGCGGAAATCCTCTTCTACCCCACCGCGATCGGGTGGCTCCCACCGGAAAAGGCAGAGTACGGCGAGCGCCAGCGCTCCGCGTGGCAAACGATTCAGCGCTCGCATGCAATCGCGAATGGCGTGTTCGTGGCCTCGGTGAACCGGGTGGGGCTGGAAGCCAGCGCGTCGGGGGCGATCGAGTTCTGGGGCGCGAGCTTCGTGGCCGACCCCAACGGCCGGGTTCTGGCACAGGCTGGCGAGGAGGAAGCGACGGTGCTCGCCCGGTGCGACCTGGGTCAGGTCGACGTCGTCCGGACCCACTGGCCGTTCCTGCGCGACCGCCGAATCGACGCCTACGGCGACCTGACCCGGCGTTATCTGGATGACTGACGCCGGGACCGTCGGCCCGGAGGCGCCAGGCCACCCCGGCCGCGAGCGACCGGGCGCAGGCGGGAGGTCGGCGACAACTCCGCCACCGGGGGCGCTGGGTTTCGCCATGCCGGCCGAGTGGGCACCTCACCGCGGGACCTGGCTGTCGTGGCCGCACCGCGAGTCGTCGTGGCCGGGGCGATTCGAGCCGGTTCCGGCGGTGTTCGCGGAGATCGTGCGCCACCTGGCCGAAAGCGAGGAGGTGCACATCAACGTGGCCGACGAGAGTCTGGAAGGGCGTGCCCGGGCCGTGTTGCGGCGCTCGGCGGTCCCGTCGACCAGCATCTTCTTCCACCACCACCCTACCAACGACGCCTGGTGCCGCGACCACGGCCCGATCTTCGTGAACCGCACGCACGGCGGCGGGTCCGAGCAGATCATCCTGGACTGGGGGTACAATGCCTGGGGCGGGAAATACCCGCCGTTCGACGACGACGACCGGATTCCGAGCCGGATCGGGGCGGCCCTCGGCATCCCGGTGGTCGAGCCCGGGATCGTGCTGGAGGGGGGCTCGATCGACGTCAACGGCCGGGGGACGCTGCTGACCACCGAGTCGTGCCTCCTCCATCCGAATCGCAACGGCGGATTGGGCCGGGAGGAGATCGAGCGGTATCTCCGGGACTACCTGGGTGTCCGCCACATCCTCTGGCTGGGCCAGGGCATCGAGGGCGACGACACCGACGGCCACGTGGACGATCTGACGCGGTTCGTCGATCCGACGACGGTGGTCACGGTGGTGGAAGACGATCCGGCGGACGCGAACTACCGCCCTCTGCGGGACAACCTCGACCGGCTCCGGGCGATGACGGACCAGGACGGCAGGCCGCTCGACGTAGTGACGCTGCCGATGCCACGCGCCATGTATCAGGATGACCAGCGGCTCCCCGCCAGCTACGCGAACTTCTACATCGCCAACGGGGTGGTGCTGATGCCGGCCTACGATCCGGAGCGGGACGACGAGGCGCGGGCCACGCTTCAGCGGGTGTTCCCGCACCGCCGGGTGATTCCGATCGACTGTACCGACCTGGTGTGGGGGCTGGGGTCGATCCACTGCGTCACTCAGCAGTGGCCTGCCTGATCCGGCAGCCCCGCTTGGTTTCGACCGCCGGCGATCATGCCCAGCCTGGCGGCCGGCGGCGGTGGAACCCGGTCGCCTCCTGGTAGACCCGCCCCACCGCCAGCAGCTCGGCCTCCGCCCAGAGGCGGCCCACGAACGACAAGCTGACCGGCGTCCCGTCGTCGTTGAACCCGTTCGGCACCACCAGGGTGGGGTGGCCCGTCAGGTTGGTGGCGAGCAGGACATTGCCACCGAAGGATGGGGTGACGAACACGTCCACCTGGCGCATGACCTCATCGAGGCGGCGCATCAGGATGGTCCGGATCCGGTTCGCCTGGATGTATTCCACGGCCGGGATGAAGCGTGCGGCGCGAAAGGCGTTGGGCCAGGCTCCCCTGCCCTGCCGCACCATCTGGTCGTCCTGGTTGGAGCGGGTCAACTCGTCGAATGCCGCCGCCGCCTCGGCAGACAGAATGACGCGGAGCGCCGCGACCGGCAGGTCGAAGTCGAGGGACACCGGCACCAGGTCGACCCCGGCGGCGCGCAGGGCAACCAGCGCCGCGTCGTCAAGCGCCCGGGTGGGACGGTCGGCCTCGAAGGCCGCTGCCAGGTAGCCCACCCGGATCCCCTCGAGACCCTTGTCCGGAGCCCACCGGAAGGGGCGATCCACGGCGGTCGCGTCGAGGCCGTCGGCGCCGTGAATGGCGCGGAACACGAGCCCGCAGTCGACGACGCTCCGGCAGAGGGGGCCGATCTTGTCCATGCTCCAGCAGAGCGCCATGGCGCCATGGCGGCTCACCCGACCGAACGTCGGCCGGAGCCCGGTGACGCCGCATCGGGTGGCGGGCGAGACGATCGAGCCCAGGGTCTCGGTGCCGATGGCGAAGCCCACGAGCCCAGCTGCGGTGGCTGCCGCCGAGCCGGCGGACGAGCCGCTGGATCCCTGGTCGGTCTTCCAGGGGTTCCGAGTCATTCCGCCGTACCAGACATCACCCATCGCCAGCTCGCCCAGTGTGAGCTTGGCCACGAGCACGGCTCCCGCCTGGTCGAGCTTCTGCACCACCGTGGCCGTTTCCTCCAGCCGCTGGGTTCGATAGATCGGGGATCCCCAGGTGGTGGGGTACCCCGGCACCGCCAGGAGGTCCTTGGCGCCCCAGGGAATGCCGTGGAGCGGGCCGCGGTACCGGCCGGCCCGGATCTCCTCGTCTGCCTTGCGGGCCTGGTTGAGGGCCCGTTCTTCGGTCAGCGAAGTAACGCAGAGGAGGGTGGGGTCGTGACGCTTGAGCCGATCGAGGTAGAGCCGAACCAGCTCGGTGGATGACACCACTCGTCGCCGGACCAGCTCGCTCAGCTCGCTCACCGGCAGAAACGCCAGGTCCTCGTCGGAGGCCGGGCGGGCCGGCGCCGGGCCAGGGCGGCGGGTGTCGGCCAGCCGGAGGGCGGGTCCGGATCGCGGCAGGGTCCTGAGCCCGGGCGTCTCGACGTCGAACCGGAGCGCCGGCGGCACACCGTTCGGCACGGCGACGGTCCGGAGGCTCTGGTAGCTGGTCAGGGCATTGTTCACGTCCTGGAGCAGCAGGTCCCGCTCGGCCTCGGTGAACTCCAGGCCGATGATCTGCTCGGCCGCGGCGATCATCTCCCTGGTGATTCGGGGCTCCTGCCCCGGCGCAGGGTCCTGAAGCGGAGCAGGAGCGGTCGCCGCCTTGCGCCATAACGCCTCGGCGAAGGCCGGGTGGCTGACGCCCGCCAGGGCGCAGGCAGCGAGAAAGGTCCGTCGCCCGACGTCGCTCCCGTCCGGTCGAGTCGTCATCGCTCCGGTCCTCCGGATAGATTGTGGGCGGGCCGCCGGCCCACCGGCGCCCCCTGCCGGATCGATCTCAACCCCCGCACCCGCCAATGCCAATCATCGAATGCGTCCCCAACTTCAGCGAAGGCCGGGATCCTGGCGTGATCCGCCAAATTACCGATGCCATCGAGGGGGTTGAAGGGGCCCGGTTGCTCAACGTCGATCCGGGACGCTCCACCAACCGCACGGTGGTGACGTTCGCTGGCGAGCCGGGCCCGGTGGTGGAGGCGGCCTTCCGCGCCATCGCCCGGGCCGCCGAACTGATCGACATGCGGAAGCACCGGGGCGAGCATCCCCGGATGGGCGCCACGGATGTCTGCCCGCTGGTGCCGGTGTCGGGCATCTCGATGGAGGAGACGGCGCGGCTCGCCACCGAGCTGGCGCGCCGGGTGGGTGGCGAGCTTGGCATCCCGGTGTATCTCTACGAATACGCGCAGCCCGATCCCGCACGGCGGAGCCTGTCGGCCATCCGGGCCGGCGAGTACGAGGGGTTCTTCCGGAAGATTGTCGAGCCCGCCTGGGCGCCCGACTTCGGCCCGCGGGAGATGAACCCCCGGGCCGGCGTCACGGCGATCGGAGCCCGCGATTTCCTGGTGGCCTACAACATCAACCTCAATACCACCTCGACCCGCCGGGCCAATGCGGTGGCGTTCGACGTGCGGGAAGCTGGGCGGCCAAGGCGCGAGGGGCACCCGCTCACCGGCCCGATGGTCCGGGACGAGCGCGGGGAGCCGGTCATGGCGCCGGGCACGCTCAAGGCCGTCAAGGCGATCGGCTGGTACATCGAGGAATACGGCATCGCGCAGGTGTCGATGAACCTCACCAACCTGGCGGTGACGCCGCTTCACGTCGCGTTCGACGAAGTCTGCCGGGCCGCCGAGCGGCGCGGGCTACGGGTCACCGGATCGGAGCTGGTGGGGCTGGTCCCGCTCCAGACGATGCTCGACGCCGGCCGGCACTATCTCCGCAAGCAGCAGCGCTCCCTGGGCGTTCCCGAGGCGGAGCTGATCCGGATCGCGGTGCGCTCCCTGGGCCTGGAGGAGCTGGGTCCGTTTCGGCCGGAGGAGCGGATCATCGAGTATCGGCTCCGCGACCCGGCGGAGAAGCGACTGGTGGATCGGACGGTGACGGGGTTCGCCGATCTCACGGCGTCGGAGTCGGTGGCGCCGGGCGGCGGCTCGGTGGCGGCCCTGCTGGGGGCCCTGGCCGCCGCCCTGGGCACGATGGTGGCGAACCTTTCGGCCCACAAGCGCGGCTGGGACGACCGGTGGGAGGATTTCTCGCGTTGGGCAGAGCGCGGCCAGGCGCTCAAGGCCGAGTTGCTGGCGCTGGTCGACGAGGATACTCAGGCGTTCAATCAGGTGCTGGCGGCCATGGGATTGCCGAAAGGCACCCCGGCGGAGCAGACGGCGCGAGCAGAGGCCCTGGAGCGGGCCACCCTGGCCGCGATCGACGTTCCCTGGCGGGTGATGCAGGCGGCCTCGGCGGCCTTCGACCTGCTGCTGGCGATGGTCCGGGACGGGAATCCGGCCTCGGCGTCGGACGCAGCGGTCGGGGCCCTGGCCGCCCGCTCGGCGGTGCTTGGAGCCTGGCTCAACGTCAGGACCAACGTGCCGGGGCTCCGGGATCGTGGGGCCGTTGCCGAAATCCTGACCTCCGGGCAGCGGCTGGCCGTGGCGGCCCCGGAACGGGAGGCCGAGATTCTGGCGCTGGCCGGGGAGCGCATCGGGTAACGAGGGGGCCGGCCCGGGTCGAGGATGCGGGACAAGAAGAAGGGGCCGGCGGTTGCCGGCCCCTTGTCCCTTGCGACCCGCGCGTGGTCTGCCCGACTACGGAGCGCAGGGCGGCGCCAGGCCCCGGGCATTGCACTCGTCCGCGGGGATCACCATCGACGGGAAGATCTGGTCGCCTGGGCGATCCTGGGGCAGGGTGTTGGTCCGGTTGAAGCGCCGGGCATCATGCCACCGGATGCCCTGCTCCCAGAGCATGGAGTACAGGTTGTTGTAGACCAGTTCGGTGATAAACGCAGCGTCGCTGCTCGCCGGCGTGAGGGTGGTCGGGGGCAAGCCACCGGAGTTGACCCGAATCAGGTCGATGTCGGCCAGCGCGCCGGCCTTGTCTCCCGTGAACCAGCGAGCCTCGGCCCGGAGCAGGATCAGCTCCTCGTTCTTGAGGACCGGGATGTCGGCGCCAGGGTCGGCCGCCAGCGAGCCTGGCACGTTGTACATCACGGGCTTGAGGCTCGAGGTCAGGTCGTTCTGGGTCCGGGGGGCCACTTCGGCCACCTTCCGGAGGTACCGATCGTCACGCTGGCCATTCAACTTCAGTTGGGCGCCGGTCTGCACCGACTGGTGGACGTAGTACTGGACCGTATTGATCGCCTGCGAGATAGTGTTGGGCGGCTCCGGCGACGATGGACCAAAGGCGTAGTACACACCGAGGCTCAGGTTGCCGGGGAGGCCGTTGGTGGTCAGGAACGACTGCCCCAGCGCCGTGAGGGCCGCCTGATAGGCGGTGGCGCCGGCGTTGAGGAACGTGGCCCGGTGCGCCTGTACCTTGGCATAGTAGCCCCGATTGAACTGGATGAACGTCGCCGGCGTGCTGAAGCCGGTGAATCCCGGGGGCATGGTGAACGGGAACGCCGCGCCGCCGGCCTGGAGGTTGTTCCGGGCCTCGTCCAGCAACGCGATGATCCGGGTGTAGACCTGGTCCCGCGGCAGCCAGGGCGCGGGCGGCTGGTCCAGCCCGGCTTCGACGTCCACCGGAGCGCCGAGCTGATTGTTGCGCAGGATGGATCGGTGCAGGATCACCGCCTTGATCGTCTGGGCGAATCCCTTCGAGGCAGCCACCTCCGCAGCGCTCAGCCCCTGCGCCTTGTCGAGGGCGGCCAGGTAGGTGTTGACGGTCCGAAGGGCGGTGTACTTGCCGAAATAGCTACCGGCCGAGTGTCCGCCGGGATCCTGGGGCCCGCGCACCATCTCGGTCGTGAGGCGCGGGTCGTTGCCAAAGAGGTTCAGCCCCTCGCGCCCCAAGATCGTGAACTGCGTGATCTCGCTGATCACGTCGTTGAGGAACACCGCCGCCACTCCGGTCGCCGCCCGGGCCAGCACCAGCCTGGTGGGATTCCCGGTCAGCTGCTCCTGGGTGGGAGCGTTGGTGTTCGGGAGGTTGAAGAAGTCGTTGGAGCAGCCCGCCGTGAACAGCAGGGCAGCCAGCGCAGGAGTCAGTTTGGAAATCTTGGTCATGGCCTTAGAACCCCACCGCGAGGTTGATGAAGACGCTCCGGCTGGGCGGATAGGGCGTCACGTCCACGTTGGACCGAATCGGGTTGGCGCCGAAGTTGGACACTTCGGAGTCCAGGCCGCTGTACTTCATGTACCAGAAGAGGTCGCGACCGGTGATGCCGAGCCGGGCGTCCCGGATGCCCAGGCCGAGGGCCTGGCTCCACTTCCGGGGCAGCAGCCAGTTGAACGAGAGTTCGCGCAGCTTCACGAAGGTCGCGGGCTCGAAGTACGCATCCGTGATGGCGCCGTTCTGGAAGGCGTCGCGCAGGCGGATCGCATGGGCCTCGGACCCGAAATCCTCGGTGGTCTTGCCGTCATCCAGCAGGAACTGGGTCAGGTTGTTCACCGTGCCGCCCTGCTGGTAGTCCACCGTGACGCTGACGCTGATGGACTTGTAGGTGAGCGAGTTGTTGAACCCGAGCCGGAAATCGGGCTCGGTGTTGCCCGCCGTGGCCTGGATGACGCACGCGGCGCTGGGCGGCGCGGTGCACGCAGCCGGCTTCAGGTTGTCGGGATCGACTCCGGGCCGGAAGTACCGGGGCCCGAAGAGCCGGGTGAGCGACTGACCCTGCTCGATCAGGGTAACGCCGAGGCCGCCGAAGCCCGACCCCGCGGGCCGGAAGCGCGGTACCGGCAGGCTGTCGACGTTGCTCCGGTTGATGGAGAAGCTGGTGGACGAGACCCAGCTGAGCTCCCGAGCCTGCAACGGGGTCAGGCCCAGCACCACCTCCAGGCCCTTGTTACTGATCTGGCCGCCGTTGAAGATCTGGTTGGCGAAGCCCGTCGAGGGCGCCGGCGTCCGGCTCAGCAGCAGGTTGGTCGTCCGGCGACGGAAGACGGTCACATCCAGGTTTGCGCGCCCGCGCCAGAAATTCACGTCGACCCCAGCTTCCACCTCCTTGAGGCGCTCCGGCTCGATCGCGGGATCACCCGACGTGGTGCTCACCGCAAGCCCGATCAGGCCCCCGAACGTGGGGGTGTTGAGGAGCGTGAACTTGTCGCCGAACCGTGGCAGGTTGCCCAGCTCGCCGTAGCCCGCCCGCAGCTTGACCTCGCTGCCGGCGCCCACCAGATCCCGGAAGGAGTATTTGCCCGAGACGCGAGGGTAGAAGTAGTACTTGCTCACGTCGCCGTTGGTGCTGGACCGCTCGGCCCGCACCCCGCCCGTGATCAACAGGCGATCTCCGAAGAGCTGGAGCTCCTCCTGCCCGTAGAAGGCCAGGGTCCGGTCGCGGGTCAGGAACTCCGCGGGGACGAAGTTGGTGCCCTGGTTGACGTTCTCCTGACCCGGGAGCACGCCCGTGGTCGTGATTCGGGTGGTCTTGAGCCAGTTCGACTCGAACTGCACTCCGCCCGACGTGCTGAACTGGATCCCACCGGTGCGCAGGGTGTGAACGCCGTTCACGTTCCAGTTGATGAGGCGGCTCAGGCCGAGGTTTTCGATGGACGCCCCGGGACGCGCCTCCTGCTGCTGCCAGTAGAGATCTCCTGGGGCCAGCAAGTCGTCGTTCTGGGTGAAGAGGTCGGCTCCCACGGTACCGATCAGCCGGAAACTCGACCGATCCGTGGTATGCGCGTTCCAGGTCACCGTCGTGCCGCCCGTGAACCGGTAGGTTTCCGCCGCGTTCCGGGACAGCTCCGCGGTCTGCAACGGGTTGGAGGCCGGCGCGGTGTTGGCCCCGGTCCGCGGGTTGATGTAGGACCCATCGGCCTGCTTCCGCAGGTCGATGTAGCTGGGGATGTACGCCAGGGCGTAGCCGTAGCAGCCGTAGTTGTTGCAGTTGTTGCCCCAGCCGCGCTGGTGGAGCGCCCGGTTGAAGACGCTGCTCACCGAGACCGAAAACTTCGACCCCACCGCCTGATCGAGATTGATCCGGAGCGCCTGGCGTCCGAAACCCGTCCCGGGTTCGATGGCGTTGTCTCGTTTCCAGGTGCCGGAAGCGAAGTACTTGGTGTTTTCATCGCCGCCGCTGACATCGGCGACCGTCTCGTACGACAGGCGGTCGTTGCTGCCCCAGACCTGCTCGTAGTGGTTGTAGCAGTTGAGGCCGAACTGGTTCAGGAACGTCTGGGCCGCGGCGCCGAACTGGGCCACCGCCTCGGCGATGCTGCCCCAGCAGTGGGGGTCGTAGCCACGCAGCAGCCGGAAGGCGCCCACTCGCTGGGACAGGTTCACCTGGGGCGCGCCACCCTGGCCGCGGATGGTCTTGACGATGACCACGCCGGCCGCCGCCTTGGCGCCATAGATCGCGGCAGCCGCGGCGCCTTTCAGCACTTCGATGCTGGCGATGTCCGCGGGATTCAGGTCGGCCAGCCGGTTCACCGGATCATCTTCCAGGATGCTGGCACCCCGAATCAACGAGGCTCGGCCCCCCAGGACCCGGGCGTTGGAGTAGATCACGCCGTCGACCACAAACAGGGGATCGAAGTTGCCCAGAATGGTGTTGCTGCCCCGAATCTGGAGCTGCATGCCGCCGCCCGGCGCTCCGCTGTTGCTCTGGATGTTGACGCCGGCCAGCTTCCCATAGAGGGCATTCTCGACCGTCGGCGAGGCGACCTTGCTCACGTCCTCGCCCGAGACGTAGCCCACCGAGGTCGGAAGGTTGCGCCGCTCCACCGTCGTTGCCTGGCCCGACACCACCACCTCCTCGAGCCGGAAGACGTCGGGATCCAGCGTGAAGTTGACGGTGCTGACGGTCGCTGGAACGATCGCGTCCTTCCGAGTGAAGCCAATCGCCCGGACGGTGAGCCGGACCTCGCCGGCCGGCGCCCTTACGGTGTACCGCCCGTCGGCGCCCGTCTGGACAGAGGTCGCCGTCCCGGATACCGCGACCACCGCCTCCGCGATGGCGGCACCGGTACCTGACCGGACCACCTGGCCGGAAATCTGCCGCGTTTGCGCCTGCGCCGCGAGCAGCCCGGGCGCCGCGCTGGCCAATGCGAGCGCGACCCCGAGGATCCTCCGAGTGTTACCCATCGATCCCCCGTTGTGGTTGAGAGGACGGCAGAGCGAAGCACTCCGCCATGAAGCCAACCTCTGTCGAGCGTTTGTGGTTCGATTCGGCTGCGTAACGCGGCTAGAAGATGCGATCCGCTCCGGACCGCCGCAAGACACCACCTCCAGCCGAGACAGCGCCTGATCCCGCGCCGGCCGACGGAGTGGTTCCCCAGGCACCAACGCACGCAACCATGGCCCCGGCCTGCATCAGCCCGAGACCGATCCGGAGCCCCACGCTCCGACACCCAGGGAAATGTCGCAACTGCCGCGCCGTCGAGGTGGAGGCATGTAACTTATTGTCATCAAATGACTTAACAGATTCGGCCAAGGCTGGGTTCAGCGTCGAACGGACACACCCGGCTGTCGATCCGACACGTCTAACCTCGCCATGCGTCGGCTCCCCGAATCACCGTCCTGACGCAGGCATTGGCCACGAAGTGATAGAGCCACTGGTCCAACGACTCGGCTTCGATCACCGCGAAGTCCGCTGATTTCCCTGGTTCGAGGGATCCGGCTCGGGCGTCGAGCCCAGCGGCGCGCGCCGCGACGACTGTGGCCCCCTTCAGGACCTCTGCCGGGCTCATCCGCTGGAGCGTACAGGACAGCGTCATCGCCAACGGCAGGTGGAAGCTCGGCGCCGAGCCGGGATTGAAGTCCGTCGCGACCGCCACCGCGACCCCGGCCTCGATCAGCCGCCTCGCCGGCAGCGGGGGGCTGCCCAGATACAACGTGGCCAGGGGAAGGCTCACCGCGACCACGCCGGCCCTGGCCAGGGCACGGATCCCGGCCTCACTGACGTGCTCCAGGTGGTCCGCCGACGCCGCGCCCAGGGCGGCGGCAAGTTCGGCCCCGCCGGTGTTCGTCAGCTGGTCGGCGTGCAGCTTGGGGGACAGTCCGCTGGCGAGACCGGCCTCGAGGACCCGTCTCGCCTCGAGAAGGGTGAAGGCACCTTCATCCAGGAACACGTCGCAGAACCGGGCCAGGCGTCTCGCCGCCGCCTCCGGAACGATCCGCTCCACCACAAGATCCACGTATTCCGTTCGCCGACCGTCGAACTCTGGCGGAACGGCGTGAGCAGCCAGGAGGGTTGGCACCACCCGCACCGCCGAGCGCTCAGCCGCCGCCCGATACACGTCAAGGAGCCGCAGCTCATGTTCCAGGTCGAGTCCGTAGCCGCTCTTGGCTTCCACCCCGGTAACCCCCAGCTCCACCATCGCCGCCAGGTGGGCGAGGCAGCGGGAGACGAGCTCGGAGCTCGGTGCGTCGCGGGTCCTTCGCATCGTGGCCCGGATGCCGCCGCCGGCCCGGGCGATCTCCTGATAGCTGGCCCCTTCGATCCGCCGCACGAACTCGTCGGCCCGCCATCCCGCAAACGCCAGGTGGGTATGGCAATCGATCAGGCCCGGCACCACCAGCCGCCCACCGGCGCTCTCCACCGGCTCCGACCGCCAGCGCGCCGGGAGGTCCCGGGCCGGGCCGACCCACTCGATGGTCTCGCCCCGCCAGACCAGCGCGGCGTCGGCGACGGGGTGGACGTCTCGCTGCCGTCCCTCGGCCCGACAGGCGTAGAGGGTGCGAATCCCGGTCAGGACTGGCATCGACCGAGCGCAGCAGCGACAGCGGGCGGAGTTCGCCCGTGGCGGTCGGGAACCACCGCCAGGAGCGGCCGACTCACCACGAGCCGGCCATCGGCAGATCGATCCCGCGCTCCGCGGCTACGCTGAGAGCCTCCCCGTAGCCGGCATCGGCGTGGCGCATGACGCCCGTTCCGGGGTCCGCCGCCAGCACCCGCTCCAGGCGCCGATCGCCGGCGTCGGTGCCGTCGGCCACCACCACCATACCAGCGTGAATCGAGTAGCCGATCCCCACCCCGCCGCCGTGGTGAATGGAAACCCAGCTGGCGCCGCAGGCCGTGTTGAGCAGCGCGTTGAGCAGCGGCCAGTCCGCGATGGCGTCGGAGCCGTCCCGCATCCCCTCGGTTTCCCGGTTGGGGCTCGCCACGGAGCCGGTGTCGAGATGGTCGCGCCCGATCACGATTGGCGCCTGCACCCTTCCCTTCCGCACCAGCCAGTTGAAGCGGAGCCCCATCTCGGCCCGTTCGCCGTACTCCAGCCAGCAGATCCGGGCAGGCAGCCCCTGGAAATGCACTTTGTCGCGGGCTTGTCGGATCCAGCGCCCCAGGGCCTCTTTTGCCGGGAAGGTGTCCAGCACAGCCTGGTCGGTCACCGCGATGTCGGCGGGGTCGCCCGAAAGGGCGGCCCACCGGAACGGTCCGGCTCCCCGGCAGAAGAGCGGGCGGATGAACTCCGGCACGAACCCCGGGATCTCAAACGCCCGGGCCATCCCCCGACGGTCCGCCACCTGTCCGCGAAGGTTGTTGCCGTAGTCGAACGCGACCGTCCCGCGCGCCTGGAGCGCGAGCAGGGCCTCCACGTGGACGACCATCGAATCGAGCACCCGGTCCTCGTACCCGGCAGGGTCGCGGTCGCGGAGCAGGGCCGCCGCTTCGAGGTCGAGGCCCACCGGGATATATCCCACCCGGAGGTCATGCGCCGCGGTCTGGTCGGTCACCACATCTACCGGTACCTGGCGCCGGACCAGCTCCGGCAGCACGTCGGCGATGTTGGCAACCAGGCCGACCGAGAGCGGTTCGCCGCGATCCCGCGCACCGGACACCAGCTCCAGGGCCTGGTCCAGATCGGTCTCCATCCGGTCGCAGTACCCTTGGGCCACCCGCCGGGCAATGCGCGAGGGATCCACGTCCACCCCGAGGAACGCCGCCCCGTTCATGGTGGCCGCGAGCGGCTGGGCGCCACCCATGCCACCCAGGCCGCCGGACACCACGAGCCGGCCGGCGAGGCTCCCGCCGAAGTGCCGGCGGGCGCACTCGGCGAAGGTCTCGTAGGTCCCCTGAAGGATCCCCTGGGTCCCGATGTAGATCCACGAGCCGGCGGTCATCTGGCCGTACATGGTCAGGCCGAGCTGCTCCAGACGCCGGAACTCCTCCCAGGTGGCCCAGCGCGGCACCAGGTTGGCGTTGGCGATGAGCACCCGAGGCGCCTCGTCGTGGGTCCGAAAGACGCCCACGGCCTTGCCGCTCTGGACCAGTAGGGTTTCGTCGTTGCCAAGGCGCCGAAGCGTTGCCACGATCGCATTGTAGCAGGCCCAATCGCGGGCCGCCTTGCCGGACCCGCCGTAGACCACCAGATCCTCGGGTCGCTCGGCCACGTCGGGATCAAGGTTGTTCATCAGCATCCGGAGCGCGGCTTCCTGATGCCAGCCCCGGCAGGAGAGCATCTTCCCCCGAGGTGCACGGATGGGCAGAATGGCGGTGCTGGTCATGTCAGCCTCCGGGCCGCGCGGAACCGCGTGTTGATCGTCGCGGCCGATCGAAATATCGCAATATACCGTTGTGCGTTGGCCGCATGGTGCCGCTCGCGGCCCGGGACGGCGCCCGGCGACCGCGGTTTCCCCGCGGGCCAGGGGTTCCGGACCCGGTAGGAGCTGGGCGGGCGTGTCTGAAGGACACACCGCGAGACAGCGATTCGTGTCAGTCCCACATAGCTCGCGAGCTGATGAGCGAGCTTGAGGCCAAGTATCTCATTGCTCGATGGGAGTTTGGGTGGCGCTGGGGGCGAGGCACGCACGATGCCTAGGTCAATACACGCGAGTTACATCACGTAACAACCCGCAACAATCCGAGTACTGTCATCAAAGCGCCTTGGGCGGCGGGATGCCAGCAGCCACCCGGGGCCGGTGAGCTAGGCGAGTCCTTTAGCTATCGGAGGCAACATATGGGATTCCGAGGTTGCCGCGCCGTCGTCCTGCCCTTCGTGGTTCTCGCTACCTCCATCTTCGCGACCAATATTGCCCGGGCCCAGACCGGTGGGGTGGTCACCGGACGGGTGGTTGACCAGGCCTCCCAGGCGCCGCTGGCTGGCGCCCGGGTATCGGTTGCGGGCACGGCGCTCACCGTGCTCACCAATGCGGACGGCCGGTTCCGGCTGACCGGGGTCCGCGAGGGCCAGCAGACGCTTCGGGTCTATCAGATCGGATACTCGGCGGCAACCCGATCGGTGACCGTGACCGGGGGCGCGCCCACGGACGTGCTGGTGGAACTGGTGCTGACGCCCTTCACGCTGGACGAGATCGTCACCACGGCCACGGGTGAGGAATCCCGCCGATCCATCGGCAACGCGGTCTCGACGTTTGACGCGACCAACGTCGTGGCCACCGGCTCGGTGACCAACCTGGCCGACGTGATCTCGGCCAAGATCCCGGGCGTCAACGTGTTCGGCAACAACCTGACGGGCGGCGGCCAGCGGATCCGGATCCGGGGCAATACCTCGCTTTCGCTCTCGAACAATCCCATCTACGTGGTCGACGGGGTCCGGGTCTGGAGCGACGTGAACTCGTCCTCGATCGGGATCGGGGGCACCAATCCGAGCCGGGTGAACGACCTGAACCCGGAGGACATCGAGTCGATCGAGGTGGTTCGCGGCCCGTCGGCGTCCACCCTCTACGGCACCGACGCCGCCAATGGCGTCATCGTGATCAAGACCAGGCGGGGCAAGGCGGGGCGGGCGGTCTGGGGCGCCTACGCCGAGCAGGGGTTGATCAAGGATTACAACGAGTACCCCACCGCCTATCGGGCCTGGCGGACGGGGACCACCAACGCCACCAACTCCACCGCCTCGAACACCACGCAATGCCTGCTGGACCAGGTGGCACGAGGCGTGTGCACCCAGGACAGCGTGACCAGCTATAACCTGTTCGCCGATCCGGAGTCGTCACCCAACGCCACGGGATTTCGCAATCAGGCCGGCCTGCAGGTCAGCGGTGGCACCGAGGCGGTGCGGTATTTCCTGGCGGGCGAATGGGAGAACGATGTGGGCCAGCTCCGGATGCCGGAAGAGTTCCAGAACCGGCTGCGCCAGGTTCGGAATGTCACCGACCTGCCATACGAGCAGGTCCGACCCAACGCCCTGCGGCGGGTCAACCTGCGGGCCAACCTCAACGCTTCATTTGGCGACCGGGCCGACCTGGCGGTGTCCACCGGCTTCGTCTCGAGCAACCAGCGGTTGCCCCAGACTGACAACAACACCACGGGTCTCCTGTCAAACGGGTATGGCGGCCCCGGATTCAAGAACAACATCGTCAGCCCGGCCACCGGCGTCACGCGAAACAACCTGGGATGGCGACTCTACACGCCGGATGAGTTCTTCTCGGAGACGGTGCGCCAGGACATCAACCGCACGATCTCGAGCGCCACGTTCAACTATCGGCCGCGGTCGTGGTTGGCCGCCCGGGTGGTCGCCGGGGTGGACTTCACCAGTCGAGAGGACAGCGATATCTGCCGCCGAGACGAGTGCACCTATTTCGGGACGCACAAGCTGGGCTTCAAGCAGAACAACCGGACCACCAACTTCGTCTACTCCGGCGATGCCAGCGGCACCGCCACCTACCGCGTGGGGAGCTTGCTGGGGGCCCGGACCACCGTGGGCGTGCAGTTCGTCAAGGAGCGATTCGTCCGCAACGGCGCCTTCGCGTCGGATCTCCCTCCCGGGGCCACCACGGTCACCGCCGGGGCGCTCCCGTCAGCGGACGAGGCAACCGCCGAGAGCATCACCCTCGGCTACTTTGCCGAGCACCAGTTCAGCTACAAGGACCGGGTTTACCTGACCGGCGCGGTCCGGTCGGATCGGAACAGCGCCTTCGGCGTGAACTTCAAGCGAGTCTACTACCCCAAGGCCGCGCTCTCCTACGTGATCTCCGACGAGGCCTTCTTCCCCCGAGGCACCTTCCTGTCGAGCTTCCGGCTCCGCGGAGCCTACGGCGCCAGCGGGCGCCAGCCTGGCGGCAACGACGCCATCCGGTTCCTGACCCCGGTTACCTCCAACGTCGACGGCGCTGATACCCCGGGGCTGGTGTTGAGCGCCATCGGGAACGCCGAGCTCAAGCCGGAGCGCACGGAGGAGATCGAGCTGGGCTTCGATGCCAGCTTTTTCAACAGCACCGTGAACCTCGAATTCACTGCTTACAACAAGCGCTCCCGCGATGCGCTGCTGGACCGAATCGTCGCCCCCTCGGCCGGCGCCGCCGCCACCCGTACCGAGAATGTGGGCGAGGTCCGGAACCGAGGGTTCGAGATCGCCCTCAATGCCCAGCTCCTGAACCAGCGGAGCGTGGGTTGGGACGCAACCTTCAGCACGGCCTACAACCGGAACAAGATCATCAGCCTGGGTGGCAACCCGATCCTGGGCACCACCATTTCGCAGATCGAAGGTTACCCCATCAATTCGTGGTGGACCCGGCCGTACACCTACGCCGATGCCAACGGCGACGGGATCATCGCGACCAGCGAGGTGGTGGTCGGCGACACCGCCGTATTCGTCGGCCCGAACCTCCCGGTGGCCGAGCTCTCGTTGTTCACCGGGGTGGAGATTCTGAGCCGGAAAGTCCGGATCCAGGGCCTGGCCGACGCCAAGCTGGGCGGCTATCAGCTGAATGGCACCGAGCGGATTCGCTGCGACAATCGGCTGAATTGTCGGGGGGCGGTGGACCCGACGGCTCCCCTCTGGGAACAGGCTCGCGCCATCGTGGTCCGGACCACGCCCAGCCGGTCGCAGCACGGCTACGTCGAGAAGACCAATTTCCTGCGGTTCCGGGAGCTGTCGGTGACCTACACCCTTCCCGACCGGCTGGCTCGCCTGGTGGCAGCCTCGCGGGCCACCATTTCGGCGGCGGGACGGAACCTGGGCGTGATCACGAACTACACGGGACTCGATCCGGAGTCGGGGTATTTCTCCACGGCCACGGGCCTGGTCAGCGATTTCCAGACCGTGCCGCCGCCCACCTTCTGGACCTTCAAGCTGAACCTCACGTTCTGACGGTGCGGACTCCGACCACAGGGACACGGACGACCATGACCACGATGCGACAGATCCGCAGAATCCGCGGAAGCTGGGGGCTGGGACTGGTGCTGACGGCGCCGGTCCTGCTCGGCAGCTGTGACAGCGTGCTCGAGGTAAGCGACCCCGACATCATTCTGGAGGCAAACTCGGCATCGGGCGCCATCGCGCTCAAGAATGGGGTGGTGTTGCGGTTTGCCCAGGCCACCTCGGGCGGCGAACTGATGGTGTACAGCGGCCTCCTGGCTGACGAATTCATCTCCGGCGACACGTTCGAGCAGCGAAACTCCGCGGACCAGCGAAACATCGCCATCAGCAACAGCTTCCTGCCACCCGACTACCGGACCCTGAACCGGATCCGGAACCAGGGCCGTGAGGCGATCGATGCCCTTCGGAAATTCGCCCCGAGCCCGGCGGCGAACATCGGGCTGATGTTCGCGTTGACAGCGTTCGCCGAGAACTTCATGGGCGAGCTGTACTGCAACGGCATCATCTTCAGCGAGCTGAACGGGGCGGAGATCAACTATGGCAGCCCCGTGCCGTACGACTCCGCCTTCCGGCGGGCGGTGAACCACGCCGATTCCGCCCTGACCCACCTTGCCGGAACGGGAGGCGCCACTGTACAGGAACTGGCGCGGATCGTCAAGGGCCGTGCCCTGCTCAACCGGGGACAGTTCGCCGCCGCCGCCGCCGCGGTTGCGTCCGTCCCTACGGCCTTCCGGTACACCGTGGGACATTCGTCCAACGTGGGCAGTAATCAGATCTGGGCCCTCAACAACAGCGCCCGCCGGTACGTGGTGGCGGATCGGGAGGGCGGGAACGGCCTCAACTTCCGCTCGGCCAACGATCCCCGCTTGCCCACCACCACCAGCCCGCCGAAGGCCTTCGACTCGTCCACCGATTTCGTGGGCCAGCTGATCTGGGGCCAGTTCGATCCGGTGGCGGTGGCGACCGGAATCGAGGCCCGCCTGATCGAGGCGGAGGCGGCGCTCCGGGCCGACGACATCCCGACCTTCTTGAGCAAGCTCAACACGGCCCGGGCCACTCGGACCGGCCTGCCGGCGCTCACGGACCCTGGTACAGCGGCCGCCCGGGTGGACCTGCTTTTCCGGGAGCGAGCCTTCTGGATGTTCGCCACCGGGCACCGCCTCGGCGACCTTCGGCGATTGATTCGCCAGTACGGCCGACCGGCCAACACGGTGTTCCCCACGGGCACGCACTTCAAGGGCCCGGAGTACGGCAGCGACGTGAACTTTCCGATTCCCTTCGATGAGGTGAACAACCCCAACTCCGGGGTGACAGCGACGTCGTCCTGCCTGGACCGGAACGCCTAGCTAGCAGCCTGCGACGCCCTGCGCTCCGCCCGATGAGAGGTCGCCTCGGGAACCTCTCCTCGGGCCGGCGTCGGGGGCCGGCGGATCGTTGGCCGCTCCAGCCGCCCGCGTCAGATCCGCGTCGCGGTGTCCCGGTCGGGCGGGCCCCGGCGGCAGCGGGTGACCGTCACCCTGCCGCCGCGGTTGCCGGCCGCCTCAGGGCGAGGCATCTTGGTCCCAGGTCCCCACGGCTTCAGGCCATCCTCCGATCCAACTCCAGCATCAGGCGAGCCGATCACAGCCATGACCGCCCTCCGAATGCCGCTGACCCGCGCCCGCACCGCGCTGCTCGTCACCGTCGTCACACTAGGGGGTGGACCGACGCTCACCGCCCAATCCCGGCTGACCGGGCCCAAGCAGGCGCTCGGATTCACGATCGGCGACGACTATCACCTGGCGACCTACACCCAGCTCAGCCGCTGGTGGACGACCCTGGCATCGGAGTCGGAACGACTCCGCCTGGTGTCGATCGGACGCACGGCCGAGGGCCGGGACCAGTTGATGATGATCATCACGGCGCCGGCCAACTTTGCGCGCCTCGACCGGTACCGCGAGATCTCGGCCCGGCTGGCCCGGGCCGAAGGGCTCACCGACGAGGAAGCGAGGGCATTGACGGCCGAGGGCAAGGCGGTGGTCTGGATCGACGGCGGCCTGCACGCGACCGAGGTCCTGGGCGCGCACCAGCTGATGGAGCACGTCTACCAGATGGCCAGCCGCACCGACCCCGAGACCCTGCGGCTCCTGGAAGACGTGATCCAGCTTGCCGTCCACGCCAACCCGGACGGCATGGAGCTGGTCTCGACCTGGTACATGCGCCACGCGGACCCCGCCCGCCGGACCACGGCCGGTCTCCCCCGCCTCTATCAGAAATACATCGGACACGACAACAATCGCGATCTGTTCATGAACGCGATGCCCGAATCGAAGAACATGAGCCGGGTGATGTACCGGGAGTGGTACCCGCAGATCATGTACAACCACCACCAGACCGGCCCCGCCGGGGCCGTGATGTTCGCCCCACCCTTCCGCGACCCCCACAACCACCTGATCGAGCCGATCCTGATCAGCACCCTCAATACGGTGGGCAACGCCATGCACACCCGCTTCGCGGCCGAGAACAAACCCGGGGTGGTGCAGCGGGAGGCGGCGGGATACCAGACCTGGTGGAATGGCGGTCTCCGGACCACTGCCTACTTCCACAACATCGTCGGAATCCTGACAGAAACGATCGGGAGCCCCACGCCGACGACCATCCCGGTGGTCCCAGGTCGACTGGTGCCGAACGGCAACGACCCGTTCCCAATCATGCCCCAGCGCTGGACGTTCCGGCAGTCCATCGACTACTCGATCACCGCCAACCGGGCCATCCTGGATTACGCCTCCCGGTACCGGACCCAATTGCTCTATAACACCTACCTGATGGCCCGATCGGCGATCCAGAAGGGCAGCGGCGATCACTGGACGCTCTACCCGAGTCGCGTAGCCCGAATGGAGCGCGAGGCCGGCCGAGAGCGAGAGGGCACGGCAGGCGGGTTTGCCGGCGCCCGGATCCTCAGTCCGGGGGCGTTCGAGCGCTGGCTCCGGCGGCCGGAAGATCGGGACCCGCGGGGGTACGTGCTCCGCGCCGACCAGAACGACTTCCTGACCGCCACCAAGTTCGTGAACGCCCTGATCGAATCTGGCGTCGAGGTCCAGCGTGCGGTGAGGCCATTTGCCGCCGGTAGCAACCGGTATCCGACCGGGTCCTACGTCATCCGGACGGCCCAGGCGTTCCGCGCTCATGTCCTGGACCTGATGGAGCCGCAGGACTATCCCAATGACCTTGCCTACCCAGGCGGACCACCCCGACCACCCTACGACGCCGCGGGCTACACGCTGGCGATGCAGATGGGCGTTCAGTACGACCGGTTGCTCGACGGGTTCGACTGCCCTTGCGAGCGGGTGCCCGACGTGCTGGCGAAGCCGCCAGTGGCCGCGGCGCTGCCGCGAGCCAAGACGTACGGGTTAAGCCGGCGCGTCAACGACGCCTACCTGGCGGTGAACCGCCTGCTTGGCCGGGGCCAGCGGGTCGAGGTGACCCCCGGCTCACCGGAGATCAGGGTCACGGCCACGGCCGAGGCGACGCGAATCCTGCGCGACCTGGTTGACGCTCGCGGGCTGCCGGTGACTGCCGCGACCGGGTCGGGCGCGGGCAGCACTCCGCTCCGGCCCTTCCGAATCGGGCTCTGGGACCAGTACGGCGGGTCGATGCCATCGGGCTGGGTACGGTGGATCTTCGAACAGTTCGAGTTCCCGTTCGAGGTCGTGTACGCCCCAGGGCTCGATGCCGGCGACCTGCGGCAGCGCTTCGACGTCCTGGTGTTCGTGAGTGGCGCCATCCCGGCCCCGGCCGCCGCCGTGGCGCCCCGAGCCGCACAACCGCAGCCGCCTCTGGAGGATCTGCCGGCCGAGTACCGCAGTCAGGTCGGGCGGGTCAGCGCCGAACGAACCATACCGCAAATCAAGGCGTTCCTGAACGCTGGGGGCCGAGTCGTGGCCATCGGCAGTTCCACGGCCCTGGCCGCGCATCTGGGCCTACCCGTAGACAACCATCTGGTGGAGCGTTCTCCCGAGGGCGAGGCCCGGCCGCTCCCTCGGAGTCGCTTCTACGTGCCAGGCTCGCTCCTGGAGGTGGCCGTGGATTCCACGGCCCACTCGGCAGCAGGAATGGGAGGGCGCGCTATCGTAATGTTCGACGAAAGCCCGGTCTTCCGGCTACCGCTCGACGCCCGGGCGAGGGGACTTCAGCCGGTGATGTGGTTCGATACCCCGACGCCGCTGCGAAGCGGGTGGGCGTGGGGGCAGACCTATCTGGAGGGTGGGGTGGCGGCGGTCGAGGCCAGGGTCGGGCGCGGCACGCTCTATCTCTTTGGGCCCGAGATCACGTTCCGGTCACAGCCGCACGGGACCTATCGCCTGCTGTTCAACGCACTCTGGGGGACCTGAGCCGAACCCGCCCCGACAAACCTCTTGTGCGCGCCCTCACGGCCGGCTAAGCTGGGCGGGCGCCTCCCGCCGCCCGCAAGCTGGCACGTGGGTCGGTCCCCTCTCGACTGGCGACCGGGCTCCCGGCCCGGCTCTCCCCCCAACGTCGGCTGCCGTGTCCAAGACCCGTTCAACCTGGATCCTTTTCGCCGACATCGACGGGACACTCTGGTGTGGCGGCGAGCGGCGGGCCGTGCTGCGGGAGCGCGTCCGGCACGCCATGGAAGCAGCCCGGGTGGTGCTGGCCTCGAGCAGGACCATCGAGGAGATCCTGGAGCTCGAGGCCCGGCTGGACGTCGAGACCGATTTCCTGGCGGAGAATGGCGCTCAGGTGGCCGTGCGGGACCGGAGCGTGGCGCTGGCGTTGGGGAACTGCGAGCCCGGCCCGGGATTGGCGGCGTCCCTGTGGGTTCGGCACCTTGCCTCGCCCCTCGCAGAATTGCTGCCGACGGTGGTGGAGGCCGCGCACGAGCACGGGATCGCCGACCTGCTCCAGGGCACGCCCGGGTGGCCGGGCTCGGGGGCTCCCGACGCCCCACCCGTCCGGCGGGCCAGCCTGCTCCTGCCCCGAGCGATGCTCGATCACGGCCGGCACGCGGGATTTGCCGCCAGCGTCACCGCCCGTGGCCTCGACCTGGTCCACGGGGGTGAGTGGACCACGATCTCCCGGGGGGCGTCCAAGGGCCGGGCAGCAGCGGCGTATTCCCAGGCCGTGCGCCAGGCAACCGGAGAGACGTTCCGAACGGCCGCGATCGGCAACTCCGACAACGACGCGTCGCTACTCGAGTCGGTGGACCGGGGCTTCGTGATCCGGAACCCCGAGGGGCACGCCCCGGCCCTGGCCCGAGTCCCCAAGGTCGTACTTCTCACGCGACCGGCCTGCGCAGGCTGGCGCGAGGCCGTCGAACAGTTGCGGAAGGAGGCAATCGATGGCTGATCGGTATCGGTGGTCGATCACCGTGCTGACCCTGCCCGAGCGCGCCCGGTACCTCCGGCAGCTGCTGGCCTCGCTGAGGCGGACCCCGATCAGCGGGCCGGCCCAGCTGGTGGTGGTCTACAATGGCCGGGTCGGCCGGAGACCCCATCTCGACGAGGACGAGATCCGGAGGCTGGTGCCCGGCCTCGACGCCTCCGTCTACTTCAACACCCGCGACAGCTCCATCGTCGGAGGACGCAACTTCCAGCTCAACATCTGCAAGGGCGACCTGATCTGCTTCATCGACGACGACGTGACCCTGCACGGCCCCATCTTTCCGAACCTCGAGGACGTGCTCCAGCAGCGCCCGATGGGCATCGTCGGGGTCCGCTCCTACGCCAACGACAGCCGGGCCCGGTTCAAGCCCCGCCCCAGCACCCCGTCCGCCACCGTTGGCGGGATCCGGTACATGCCGGTCCAGGGCCTGCTGGCGGCCGGGTACCGTGAGCTGTTCGACGACATCGGCGGGTTCAACCGACGGCGCCGCTACTGGGGCGAGTGGACCGAGCTCAACCTCCGAATGTGGCGCCACGGGTTTCCAACCGGCTACCGAATGACGGATCGGGGATTCCTGAGGCACTGGCTGGACGCGCCGATGTCACCGACGAGGAACCTCGAGGGCCGGGCCAGCCACGTCCTCTGGGGGCTGATCTGCACCGCCATCGAGTATGACGCGGTCGACGCGACCGAAGCCACCGAGACCTTCTGGCAACTGGTGGAGGAGCGGTACCTCTCCTACTCCTTCGGGCGGAACCTCACGCCGAAGGTGCTGCTGCGGACCACCCTCGAACTGATGCCGCAGCTCTCGGCCGAATGGCCGGCCCTCGCCCGGTTCAAGGAAGCCGCCCGCCGCCACCGTTTCCCGTTCAAGCCGTTCCAGCCGCTCGGCCGTCGGGAGGTGCAGGCAGTCCTTCGCCATGCCAACCGGGCAATCCAGCGCTACCGCCGCGGGGTGTGGAGCCCTCGCCGGTGAGGCCTGGCCGCTCTTGACGGGTGGAGAGTCGCGTTCGAACTGAAGGGGGGGCGAGCGTGAGCCCACCCCCCTTGATCATGCGATCGCGTGTGACCTAGCTCACAGCCAGCTCCGGCACCTCGGGGCCCTCCTCGGGGTCGTCGTCGACCCCCCCCGCGTCCATGAGGCGGGCGGCAACCAGCGGAAGGGCAGCCGGCATGACCAGGTCCGGATCCAACTGAATGACCTGCGCAAACCACTGCGCGGCCTGCTTGGCCTGATGGAGATGCACCAGCACTGGATCGAACATGACCGCACCGCCCTCGTTCGCGACCTCGAGCCTCCCCCTCGGGTCAGGTCTCCATGGTCCGGGCCGGAACCGCCCGGGGCCTGCTCTCTTCAACGCCGACCAGCAAGAAAGGTTCCACACCGCCCGAGGCCCATCCTTCGCTCTTCCCCTTGCCCCAACTCGAGTGACCCGGGGCTCGACTTTCGTCGGTGGGAACCATGGCCTGTCTCGGTCACCGACTGGAGACCGCCGGGTCACGCCCTCGTCAGACCGGGGTCCGGCGACCTCGCGCAACATGGAGTGGACTCCACAGCCGTTCGCTACCGTGTCGAATCGTCATCAGACCCCGCAACGAAACGACATCCCGGACCTCCCGAACTGCCCCACCGCGAGGCCCGCCCGACGACTGCAGGGATTGGCAGTGGCGCCGCGACCATCGGCGAGGGAACCCGGATCGCGTTTCGCAGCAATCCCTGCCTGGATCCACGGGGCGGGCCGCACCGGCCCGACGGGAGTCCTTCGATGACGGCCGAGATCCTGCTCGATCTCGAGGGGCGCCCGGTGGTGGCTCACCGCGGGGCGGCAGCCCACAGCCCGGAGAACACGCTCCCGGCGTTCGAACTGGCCGCGAGCGTTGGGACGGACGCCTTCGAGCTGGATGTGCGGGTCTCGGCGGACGGAGTGCCGGTCGTCTGCCACGACCCGACGCTGGACCGGACCACGGACCGAACCGGGGCGGTCGCCTCCCTTCCGGTCTCCAGTATCCAGGCGGCCGACGCCGGCGCCCGTTTTTCCCTGGACGGCGGCGCTACCCGGCCCTTCATGGGGCGGGGTGTCCGGATCCCCCGGCTCGAAGAGGTCCTTGAGCGCTTCCCCGAGATGCCACTCCTGGTCGAGCTCAAGACCGTGGACGCGGCCGGTCCGGTCCAGCAGGTCCTGCTAAGGCACGGCGCGGTGGCAAGGGCCGTCATCGCCTCCTTCTCCCACGCCGCCATTCGGCCGTTCCTGGCCCCGCCCTGGCTCGCGGGGGCCTCCCGCCGGGGGATCGCGGAACTCGCGATCCGCTCCAGGCTCGGCCTCCAGCCCCGGGCTCGCGGCTACCGCCTCTTCGCCGTACCCCACCGGTACAAGGGCCGGATCACGGTTCCGACCCGCGCCTTTGTCGGCGCCGCTCGGCGGCTGGGGGCTCCGGTGCACGTCTGGACGGTGGACGACCCGGCCACGGCAAGACATCTCTGGGCCCTGGGAGTCGCCGGCATCATCACCAACGACCCGGCCACCATTCGGGCTGCCCGGGAGCGCTGAGGGCGGGCCTCAAGCCGGCTGGTCCCCGGCCGATACCCCAGGTATGGCCGGGGTGGCTCTGCTTTCCCGATATTCGCAGGACGTGGTGCCGGACGGGCGGGCCGCGGCCCGATACATCGGCAACCTGGAACAGGGTCGGTCCCGGGTGTCGGTGAACAGCGCCCTCGTCGCCGGAGATCGCGAGGACTACTTCCGGTTCCGGATGACCGCGGCCGGCTTCGTCCGGCTCCGCACCGGGGAGTTGGTTGGCGACCGCGGCAAGGGCGTCGAGGTGGCGAGGGACGGCGAGGTCCGATACCAGCTCCTCAGCGGCTCGGGGCGAGTCATCGCCGATTCCGACAACCGGTCGGGCGCGGCCTACGACCAGTGGCTGGCCCTCACCTCCGACCGTAACCTCAACCTGGCCAAAGGGTCGTATACCCTGCGGGTGACCCGCGGCACGGCGGGGGTCGAGCGGCGGGAGTACGTCTACTCCTTCACCCTTCGGAGCGACCAGGAGCCGGTCACCGCAACCAGTCCAGACCGGGCCTCGCGCGAATTCCTCACCACCGAGCGGCCAGCTCCCGCCCAGCCCCGGTTCGACCGGTTCGCGAACGTGACGACTGTCCTCGGCCACTACGTCAGTCTCCTCGCCTGGTAATCCTCGCCAGGTCGGAGAGCAGGGCCGCGGGCGTGGGCTCCCGGCCGAGGAAGGTTCGCACCACCTCGCGAGCCGGGATTTCGGCCCCGAATCGGAACAGGCTCGCGGATACCCGCCGGTACCAGCCCGGTTCGTTCCCGGCAAGGAGCCCGTCGGGACCGCCGACCGCCCTCCTCAGGTCGGCTACCAGGAACGCCCCAAGGGCGTAGTTCAGCATGTACCCGGGTGACCCGATCAGCTGGCCCCGCACCGCCCACCACGACAGTTCCGGTCGGGGCCGGATCCGCAGATACCGGGAGGTGATGTCGGTCCACACCGCGTTGGGACTGGCCGCCCCGGGCCGATGCCCCACGATTTCGAACAGGGCCCACGCCATGTCGAGCATGACCCCACCGTATTTCGCCCGCAGCGACGCAGCGAGCGGCGCCGAGTCGCCCAGGTAATCCCGCTGCCACCACGGCTCGTAGATCTCGAGGGCCGCCAGGTCGGCTATCCCCTCGGTGAACGGGTCAGCGTCGGGCCAGTCGTGATAGGCGGGACGGGTGTCGATTGCGGCGATGTGCACCGCATGTCCGGTCTCGTGGAGCAGTTCGGCCAGATTGTCGAATCCGCCAATCCGGTAGGAGGCGAAGACCCAGGGTTCGCTCCGGACGCTCCCGAGCCGAGCCGTACGTCGGGCACCGAACGTCGTGAACGCGATCGGGTACTTCCGGTCGCGGGGAGTGAGGTCGTACCGGATCCCCAGGGACTCGGGGTCGGCGCCCAGGGACCGGTAGAATCGGTGGTTGAGGGCCAGGAGCGAGTCGACCGGCACCCGGTCCCGGAACCTCCGTCCCGGGAGACCGGTAAGGTGGTAGTAATCCCAGGGCTCCAGTACGGTGTCCGGAAGGGCGGCCCGCCAGGCTTCGAGCGCCTGCACCAGCCAGCGCTCGGCATCGTCCAGAGTGAGTCCGAACGAGGCGGCCGTACGGGCCATGGGCGTGACCCCGTCCTCCCAACGCTGGCGCCGCAGCCGGACCAGCTCGCGATAGGGGCTTTCCACGCCGTCATCGCCATTGACCGATCGCCAGACCGGCGCCAGCGCCCGGAACAGACGTTCGCGCCGCCCGGCGTCGTCCGAGGCGCCAATCAGGCCGAGGATCGAGAGGCGATCCAGGGTATCGCGGCCGACGACAATCCGACGAGCGGCTTCACCGTAGCAGGCGAAGGTCCTCGCGGTGAGGGTGTCGAGACCCGAGGGCCCGGCCCCGACGTCTGCCGGCCGGTACCGACAGATCGGCCGGGGGCCGGTACGGTCCCCGACCCGTCATCGTCCAGCCCGAGGTTGGCGCGGAACACCTCACGCATCGCGGCCAGGGCCCGTCCGTCCCCGGGGTCGAGCGAGTCGGCCGCCAGGGTCTGCAGCAGCTCCGCAAACTCGGCCCGCACGCCCTGGTAAGCACGGCGCAGCTCCGCAAGGGACACACCGTTCGCAGTGGCCTCGACGCCGCGAGCCAGGGTAACATCGATCTGGTCGCGGAGGAACCGGAGCGAATCGAACCGGGCTTCGACCGGGTCGAGTGGGCCCTCCCAACGTACGGGGGCGGGCGGCCGGCAGCCGACCAGCGGGAGCAGCGCGAACAGCAACGCGGCAATCGAAGGCCCGGAGGCTCCGGCCACGGGGGAAGACCGTCGTCGCATTCCGAAGCCGATGAGCTACCGCGGCTCGGCCGGGCCGGCCATTTCGTATCGCAGGTCCACGATCCGCCCGCGCCAGTACGGCTGCGGGCCTTCCGGAAGGATCCACTCGACCTCGCCCCGGACCGGTATCAGCCAACCGGCGGGCTTGCCGAATTCGTACCAGCGACCCCTCCATGGAGTCGGGACCCCGCGCCCGTCCACGTCCCGCATACGGGCGTCGGTGAACACGCTTCGCACCAGTCCGTCTGGCCCAAAGGAGAAGTCGAGCGACACGGTCACCGCCCCGGCGCTCAGAAGCGCCCGGGCCGTCGAGTCATCGAGCGCCTCCCAGCGCACGCCCTGCGAGGGAAGCAGGGCAGTCGGGAACCACACGGCCTCTGCCAGATACCGGTGGAGGGCGCCGGCCGCGATGTCGGATGTGCCCTCGACCGCCACCATGGTCATCAGGCCCATCAGGCTGGCTCGCATCGACCCGGATTCGCCGACAAACCCGTCCCGGACCCACACGCCGATGCCCGGTGCCATGCGGATGGTCGCGTCCCAGACGAATCCGGGTGGGAGGGTCGCGACCTCCTGCGTGGCGCGGAACGGCCGCCACCCTTCTGGAGGGCGAACCAGGAACTCGCCTTCCTGACGGAAACGGGCTCGTCGGATGATCGGCTGCCCGTCCTGCAGCACCAGGCGGAGGTATCGCGCCACCGGCGCCGGCAGGGCATCGAGCTCGGACAGGGAGACGGTGGCCGGGCGACCCGGGCCAGGGTCGTGGTCCAGCCGGGCCACCAACCTGGCGGTGGCGTCGCGCCACCGCCAGGCAGCCACCAGCGCGGCGCCGAGGATCAGCGCGACCACCAGCAGCAGCACAACTCCGACCGTTCTCAACGGGCGCTCCTGGCAGGCGATGGGTCTGGGTCGGCGAGGATGGGCTCCGGGCTCCCCACCGAGGCCGGCCGCCCTTCGATCGGCCCCGTCACGGTATCCCTGCGCCGTGGCAGGCCGTGCACAGTTCCGGGTTCTTGCGGCGGAGGCGAGCAGGATCGAAGCCGGGTCCATGAGGACTGAAGCGCCGGCCCACGTTGGCCGAGTGGCAACTCAGGCAATCCTTCTCGACGTGGCAGCTCACGCAGCTCTCGAGGTTCTGCCTCGCCGCCTGGCCGTGGCCGAGGAGGAAGAACTGCTTGGCATCGTGATACCGGCCGCCCTGCCAGAGTCCGCCGCCGCGGCTCACCAGGCCGGACTGGGCATGGCAGCTGGCGCAGAACTGGCCCTGATTGTGACAGTCGGCGCATGAGGTCTCGCGCCGGTAGGCCTGCACCGGGTGAGACGCGAGAAAGCCGGCCGGATGGTATCCCCCGGCACTTGCCCCGCTCGGGCGATGGCAGTCGAGGCAGTCGGCCCGGACGTGGCAGCTGGCGCAGGTCGCGGGGGCGGAACTCGCCTCGGTACCGTGCTGCTCAGCGAAGAGCGGGGTGTGAGACGCCGGCGGCTTGCGCTCCGTCCGGGCGCCGGCGCTTCGACCCGGGCCGGCGGCCGCCAGCGAGCCCGCCCCTCGCGGTAGCCGGGCCGAGTGACAGGTACCGCAGCTCTCCCGGGTGTGGCATGCGACGCAGTTCCCGGCGTTCCGCCCCAGCGTCGCGCCGTGGGTCCGGAGGAAATCGGCGGCCGCATGCGAGCCGGGAGCCCGGAGCCGGGCGGGATGCAGGAGCGACCGGGCGTCCAGAGCCAGCGCCTGGATCGCCGGGGTCTCCGGGGCATTGACGTGACAGTTGAGACAGAAGTCCCTGGCATGGCAGGTGGCACAGCTCGCGGCCACGCCGGACCCGACGGCCGGTTGCGCCAGGCCACCGTGGCCTGCGGGGCCGCGGAGCATGAACCCAGGGGCCCGGTGGGAGGGGGGGACAGCAAAGCTCTTGACCCGTTCGGGGGGGAGCGAAGCCGCCTCGGCCAGCGACAGGTGACAGGACGCGCAGGCGGTGTCCGGCACCGCCAGGTGTTCCATCGGGCTGCGGTGGCAGTCCAGGCACCGTGCGATCACCGCTCGTTCAACCTGCATCCAGGGTGCACTCGGCCGGCTGTGGCAGCTGGTGCAGGACGGTGGCTCCGCCGCACCGGGTGCAGTGCTGGCCGCCACCGCCCGGCGGTGTCGCTCGTGATCGAACCGGAGGTTGGTCGGGGCGGCTCCGACCCGGGGAGCCCAGCTCACCCGCCCTGCCACGACGCCGTCGTGGCATTCGATGCAGCTCCCCACCTGGGGCCACCAGGGCGCCCCGGGGGTTGCCGCGCCGGCGTGGCAGATCTCGCACGAAGGGAACAGCCGTTCATGCTGCGGGTGATCGAACCCGCCGGGTTGCCGGGACTGCTGTTGGGCCAGACCGGGACCCGCTGGCGCCAGGATCGTCGCGACCAGCAGCGCCGCACGCCTCATGGCGTTCCCCGACGCCGGGGGATCCCCGGAGGAAGACGGTCGGCGTCGGAGCCGACGGTCAGTACCAGCCGGCTGCTCAGCCGGAGCTGATTGAAGTCGAAGGCGGCGGCGTCCGGCCGGCGGCGGTCCTCAGTCAGCCAGAGAAGGTCGGTGACGAACCGCCACTGGTTATTCAGCCTGACATCCGCTCCCGCGGAGTACCAGCGGAGTTCGCTTCCCGAGTAGCGAAATTCCAGCGGCCGCGCCAGCGCGCCGCCCCGGGCATGGAGCGACCAGCCGTCACTGGGCACGAAGGTCACGCCGCCGTCCAGCGAGGATGACGCAGCCCCGGGCCCGGCGTCACGGGTGTACCCTCCCTCCACCGTCCATCGCGGGCTCAGGACCAGACTGGCACCGACCGATGCGCGCCAGCCCCGATCCTCGGCCTGGACCAGCGGAGAGCTGGCGCCGTCCTCCTCGAACCGGTAACGCTCGCCCCGAAGGCGGATCCACAGCTGCTGGACGGGCCGGAAGGCGCCGGCTACCCATGCCGTGCGGTGGGGTACCGGGCTGAAGGCACCCCAGATCGTCCAGAGATCGAAGAACGGCCGGTAGCGGCGCACGCCACCACTGGCATGGAAGCGGCTCCCGGTGTAGCTCGCCGAGGCATCGGCGCTGCCCCACCAGCCGTTGGCGAAGTCGTACTCGGCGCCACCCTGGAACCGCCACCCCGGGCGCGGGGCCAGACTGAGGCTCGCCGCCGCGCGTTCGGCCACGAAGTGGTCGGGCACGGGATCCACCTCCCGCCGGTACTCGGCGCCCAGATCCAGCCAGCGATACCGGACGCCGAGCAGGGCGCCGACCACCAGCTGGCGATCCCGGGGCTGAAAGTCGTCGAGTGGGTTGAGCGCGGGGCTGGTGACGGGCAGCGCCACGGCGCGGGCCAATCCCCATCCGCCATACGCTCCGACGTCGAGCGCGCCAAACACCCGGTTTGCACTCAACTGCGCACCGTCAAAGCCCTGGTAGCCCAGTCGGCCGGTTACCACCTGACGTCCGGCCCGGCCCACCCAGGGGCCGTGCTCGTACTGCACGTATCCTTCGGTGAGGATGGCCGACGGCCGGGTGCCCGGCCACTCGGTGTCCGAGGCCAGATCGGTGCTCCAACGGCCCGCGACCCGCGCGGTAACCCCCCTCACGCCCAGGCCCCACAGCTGGAGGTCGACATCACCGGTGAGAGGGTGGCCCTGGCGCCTGGTCCCGGGCCGGTAGAAGTAGCACCATGGCCCGTCGACCGGGCAGGTCGCCGCGAAGCCGTCCGGCGTCAATGGTCCCTGGCCCGGGCGAATCACCGCCGATCCGGCGGGAATGCTGTCCTCCGTCAGCCCGCGGAAGCTGACCGCCTGATAGCGGGTATCCAGCCGAACGCGGTAGCCCTGGGCGGCCACCGGGGTGCCGATGCTGCCAACCGTCAGGATCGCCAGGCCTAACGCGCGCCTCATCGCGGCTCGCTCCCCCGCTTCAGGTGGCGGCGATACTGCTCCGGGGTCGCGAGGAAGTGACAGACCGTGCACTCCCTGGTCGCATAGTGGTCCGTCTGGGCCTCGTGGCAGGTCAGGCAGAAGGCCCGGTTCGGCACCAGCCGCTCGATCGTCGCCGGCTCGTGGCAGGCATCGCAGTCCCGGTGCCCCTCGGCCGGCCGGGCATGCGCCTTCCGCCAGTCCGAACCGGCGTGGCAGGCCGCACAACCGCGCGCCGAGGAATGATGCTCATCGTGGCAGGCGGTGCAGTTCCCAGCCGCCGGGGCGACGGCCAGCGTCACCGCCGCGACGTGGCAGGTGATGCAGGTGGCGCGGGTGTGGGCCCGATGGTCGAACGCCACGGTGCGGGTACGGGGCGGTTCCCGGCCCATGTGCACGGTCAGGGCGGTGGCCAGCGCGGTCCGAAGCTCCTCGGCCCGATGGCAGCTGGCGCAATCGCTGGTCGTGGGCGCCTGATGGTGGCAGATCTGGCAGCCGCGGGGCGGCTCGAACGTGAGCCGGCCGTGTCCCCCGGTGGTGGCGTGGCAGGTGAGGCAGGCGAGCTTGCGATGTTGGGGGTGGGAGAAGGAGTCGGGTTGCGCGGCCGGGAGCGAGGGCGGGGGTGGGGGCATTTGCCATTCCAGCCCGCCACCCAGAAAGCCGGTCACCACCGGATCTCCACCGTGCGGGGCGGTCGCGCTCCGGCGCAGGGCTCGCAGGGTGTCGAACGGCGGCGGGGGCAGCCGGAGACGGCGACCGGCCGACCGCACCCGCTCGTGGCACGCGTTGCAGTCGCTGGGATCGAGCCTGGCGCGGTGGGGCTCGTGACAGGTGACACACGCCTCGGCGACCCGCCGGTGCGCCAGGCCCTGATGGAAGGGTTCGTTCCGCCAGTTGTCATGGCACCCCGCCATCGCACAGGTACGGGCGGCTTCCGCCGGGGTGGTTTGTTCGTGGGGATTGTGGCACATGCCGCAGGTGCCGCCGTGGGGATCGAGCTCGGGGTCGAACTCCGCCAGCACCTGACGCATTTCATGGCAGGAAAGGCACTGCTCGTTGGCCGGGCGCAGCGTTCCCGCTGCCGAGTCGCGGGTGGCCAGCCGCGGGACCTCGGCGGTGAACTGGTGGCAGGTGACGCAGTGCAGCGAGGTCTGCTGCGCCATCTTCCCCAGCACGATCCCCGTCTTTTCCGCCTCGTGGCAACCCGACTGGCCGCAGGTCCGATCCACCGGAACGAACCGGTGCACCTCCTCACCGTGACAGGTGACGCACTGGATCTGGGCCAGCGCACTCGAGTCCGACTCGAGGTGGGTTCGGTGTCCGGCGGTCGTGGCGATCCGCTCCCACCGCTCCCCGCCTTCCTTCACGTGGCACTGGGCGCAGACGGCCGTCGGCACCTTGGCGTGGTCACCGATCTCCTGGGGGCGCTCCGCCACCCAGAGGTACAGTTGACGGATGCTGGCCGTGATCGGCTGCTGATGGCAGTCGTGGCACTGGAGCGAGTCGTGCTTGCCGGCCCGGGCCGTGAATTGCCCGAACGGCTCGGCCATCACGTGACAGCCGGTGCAGAACCCGTTGTCGTGCTGCATGTAGTTCCAGCTCGCCATGCCCGCCCCACCGGCCAGGGCGATCGCTCCGAAGAGCCCGATGGCCAGACCGAGCTGCACCCCACGCTGGCGGGCGCGGACCCAGCCCGCGATCGCGCCCCGGCGGCGCCAGAGCTGCCACGCCACCCAGAGCGCCACGGCGATGCCCAGGAAGAAGCCGCCGATCTGAATCCCTTGCGGAACATTGAACAGAAAACGAACAACCTCGGCCACGCCGCCCGGGAGGGGCGACTCGACCGAGGTCGGGAGCCGAACCGTGTCGGCGGCAGCCGACACGGCCCGGAGCGTGTCAGTGGCCTGCAGCGCCACGCGCCGGCCGGCCTACTTGCCGCCCGCCTGGTCCCGGAACAGCTCGGGCTGTCTGGCCTTGACGGCGGCGATCGATCGGTCGATCAGCTGCTGCACCTCCGCCGGTGGCGCCGGCAGACCGGGATAGGTGGCCCGCAGCTCGTTGATCGTGGCACTGAGCAGGGCCCGGGCCAGGAACGGGTTGTGCACCCCCTTCGACTTGTCGCCATTGGCGTACCGTTCGGCCACCGTCTTCATATTGAATTCGGCGCCCTCCGCCGGGGTGATGACATTGTCCACCGTCCATTCCGCCGGCCGGGTGGCCTTCAGAATGGCCAGATACCCCCCGTCCACCGGGGTCGCGTTGATCGTCTCGTTACGGTTGGTGTCGATCCAGATAACCGCCGCCAGCGTCTCCAGCTCGTTCCGGATTCCGACGAGGCGCTGGGCAGCAATCGCGGCGCTCGCGTGACAGCCCGCCGCCGTACACGACTTCCAGGATCGCGCGGTCTCGGTGTAGGCGCAGCTGTTGTCCGCCTGAGGCCGGCCCTGCGCGTCCAGGCAGGGCACGGCCCCGAACAGGTGCCCGGTCGCCTGAAAGACGAAGTTCCCGGAGGCCGCGTCAGTTACCGTGAAGCTGTTGACATGGCACCCGGCGCACAGCCGAGGGTTCTGGGTCGACGCGTGGCTCGTGAGCACCGCCGCTTCGTTGTAGGTGAAGCCGGCCGGCCGGTACCCCGCGGTGCCGAGCAGGACCGCGCCCTGCGGGGCATGCGGGGCCAGTCGGGAGCTGTTGAGCGGCGGCTCGAACCGGCGCATGTGGCACTGCATGCAAAGGTTCTGTTCGGGGTCGGCGGACGCGACCGGGAACCGGAGCTGCCGGGCGTTCGGCGAACCATGGGGGTCGTGGCAGACGACGCAGTTGGTCGAGAACTGGCCCGCCTGGGTCTTCTCCACGTAGTTGGAGGTGACGCCCCAGGACTTGAGCCGGATCTTGCCGTCATGGCAGGCTGGGCAGCCCTCGGCCTCGGGGCGGGTGGCCGCGGTCGCGATGATCTGGGAGTGACCGCTGGCTCCCCACTCCTCGGCAAAGGGATGATGGGCGCCGCTGTGGCAGGCGAGGCAGGTCTCCCCCGTCGGCGTCGTGCCCGCGCGGGCGATGGGCCAGGTGGAGCTCCGGTCAGGCTCGGTGACGTGCTGGAAGCCCGGCCCGTGGCAGCTCTCGCACTGGACGTCGTGGTACGCGGTGTCCTTGACCGCCATGTACCCCGCGGTCCCGGTGACCTTGTTGCCGTTGGCGCTGATGGTATGGCAGGCGAAACAGAAGTCCTGCTTGCCCGGATTGTCGTTCAACGTCTTCCAGGCGTCGGCGTGGGCGGTCTGGACCCACTTCCGTTGCACGCCCACGTGACAGTTGCCGCAGGCGGTCACCTTGGTACTCGCCCGGTAGTAGCCGACGAACCCGGACGCCGCGTCGACCGGAGGATTGAACGGCTCCCGATCCCGATAGATGATCTTTTCCGTGGTGCAGCCCACGGCAAAGGCGGCCATCAGGGCAACGGCCAAGTTCCGGCCGCTGGCTGGCCCAAGACTCACGAATCCCCCCCTGCGTGGCATCGGATCCTCGTGGTCACTGTAGTTCTCGTCGGCTTTCACCCCGTGGCCCGGGGAGTCGCCTCAGAAGCTGTGAGGCGGCAGCCGGTTAATCAAGAGTTTTTTCCCACCGTGAACGGCTTTTCACGCGGCCTTCACGCGCAGGGGCCGGTTTCCCTGTCGGGGAGAGGCTTTTCCGGCTTGACCAGAGTCGGCCGGTCGCTCTCTTTTCGCTTCGACCTCACCATGACCGGATTGCCGCAGTGATCCCACCCGACCTTGCCACCGGGACGATCTGCCCGCGATGCGCGCGCCCGGTCACCGGCCGGTTCTGCAGCGAGTGCGGAGCGCCAGCGGAGGCCGCAACCTGCGGCCGGTGCGCCGCGCGGCTTGCCCCAGGCGTTCGCTTCTGTCCGGAGTGTGGCCACCGAACCGCGGGCCCGGGACGCGCAGGGGCCGCTCGGATCCGCCGTTGGGCCCCTG
>CAZFSA010000013.1:0-50282 GCA_964521535.1 uncultured Gemmatimonas sp. | reverse complement strand
GCGGCGTCCGGCTCGGCCGGGATGGCCTGCCCGCCGGCCGGACCCGCCAGAATCGCGAGCGCCAGCCCGGCCGCCGCTCCGCCGCTCCGGCGCACGATCAGGGACGTCCCATGGTGGGGCCGCCCGTGTCCATCTGCCTCGGAATCCTGGCCGCCGCGGCCGGCAGCGGGGGGAAGGGCTTGTGAGGGAGCGTCTGGTACCAGTACGCCACGGTGTAGTAGTTGTCGGACCGATGGTTGGCGTGGCCCGCCTCGATCGAGAAGCGGAGCGACTTCTGGAACACCACCGGCGAATCGGTGTGGAAGCGGTAGACCATCCACTCGGCACCGCGGTCATCCCCGCCGTTCACCGGATTGCCGTACCGCTGATACGCGAAGGTCGGTCGCTTGCTGCCGAAGGGGTCGATCCCGCACCCGCCATAGCACCACGCGCCGAGGTAGTAGTCCTCGGCTCCGGTCCCGTTGATCTGGGGGACGGTGGCGCCGTCGATGAAGAACATGTCGTCGCCCTCGCCCCACCAGTCGCCCTGATTCTGGAGAATGCTGTGGGTCACGCCGACAAAGTGCCCGCGGCCCTCCGCTTCCAGGATCACGTAGTTGCCGGCGCCGTCCTTGTTGGGCCTCCGGTTCACGAGGGTGTCGCCGTTACGGGTCCAGTTGGTCGTCCAGCCCGCGACGGGCGTGGCCTGGCGGTACTGGGCGTGGAAGTAGCCGAGATCCTCGGGCAGGGACTGATGGCGCTCGTAGTCGATGTTGTAGTAGAAGGACGCGGTCGGCTGGTCGCCGTCGTTGGTGATGGTGATGGTGGCCGAGCGCCGGAACGGCATCGGAAAGTAGGCGTTGAGCGCCTTCTGCGATCCCACCGAGAGGGGACCCGATTCGTAGAGGAAATACTTGCCCAACCCGAGCCCGAAGAAGTCGCCGACGGGCGTCTCCACGCTCGGGGAGGCCTGGCCGTCCCAGTAGATCCGGAGCACCAGGTTCTTCAGGTGCCACCGGTCCGGGCTGTTGATCGTGAACCAGAGGTGGGTGATGACACCGGGGCCGGTGAGGCTGGCGATGGTCCGGGTTTCCCCGGGCAGGATGCGCTGGCGACCGTTGCCGTCGTCGTTGGCGCCCGAGGTGTCGGCGCTGGAGGCCCGCGCCGAAGTGTAGTTCCGCAGGAAGGGCAGGTGGTCGAGGTCGCGGCGAACGGTCTGGGCCGCCCCGGGGGCCGCGACGCCAAGCACGCCGATGATCGCGGTGCAGGCCCGGGCAATGGAACGAGGCATGACGATGCTCCGGTGAGCGGAACGGAGGTGCGCGCGGGAGGCCCGACCCGGGTGGCTCGGGCCAGGCGGCTCAATTCTACGGGCGGACATGCGCTTGGCAAGGCGCGCCAGCGGTCGCCGCGGAGGGTTGCGACCGTCGCAGCCCGGGGCTATCTACAGCCGACCCACTTTCGGCTGCGGATGGTGCTTCGACCGTCGCTCCTGCTGCTGCTGCTCCTCGCCGGCGGACGCGCGGCGTCGGGCCAGGCTAACGCCGTTGCGCTCGGCGCAGCCCGGTCGCTAAGCCGCCTGAACGAGCTCCCCAGATACCGTCCGTTTCAGTCGTTCGGCGCGGTCACCAGCGCCGACCCCTCGGGCAGGAACGACGACGGCTTCAGCGGTGCGCACTCGTTCCTGCGGAAGGAGGGCGACGCGCTGGTGCTGGCCGAGCTCGTGGGGCCGGGTGAGGTGACCCGGATCTGGACGCCGACGCCAACCGACGACCCGATCGAGTTCTATTTCGACGGCGAGGCCACCCCGCGTCTGGCCCTGCCAATGCGGCAACTGTTCCTGGGCCAGCATGCGCCCTTCGAGCGGCCACTGGTTGGATTCGGGGCCGGCGGGTACTACAGCTACGCTCCGTTGCCCTTTGCCCGCTCGCTCAAGGTGGTGGTGCGCGGTCCGAGAGTGCAGTTCCACCAGATCAACTTCGTTCGCTACAAGCCCGGAACCCCGCTCGCCAGCTTCGACCCCCGAACTGCGGATCCCGGGCTCCGGGACGCCGCCCGCCTGCTCGCTTCGACTGGCCGCGACCTGAGCGAGTGGAGTGCGCCCCCCGGGGCCGCGGTCCGGCGGCATGCCGTGGTGCGAACGCTGCGGCCCGGCGGACGGGAGGTGCTGTTCGAGACCCGAACCGGGGGGCGCCTGGTGGGTCTCCGCCTCGGGCCCGCCGCCCAGCTGATGGCCGACGGACGGACCACGCTGCTCCGGATCTTCTGGGACGGCGCCGACCGGCCCGCTGTCGAGGCTCCGGTGGCGGACCTCTTTGGCGGCGCGTGGGGGCAGCCCGCGATGGCTGGCCTCCTGGCCGGCACGCTCAGGGACACGAGCTACCTCTGGTTTCCGATGCCGTTCGACCGGTCCGCCCGGGTCGAGCTGCTCCAGGCGCCCGAGGGCCCCGCGCGCACCATCCATGCGGAGATCCTGACCGCGCCGGTCCCGCGCCGGCCCGACGAGGGCCGGTTCCACGCCGTGTGGCGGCGGGAGAACCCGACGACGCCCGGGTTGCCGTTCACGCTCCTTCGGACCGAAGGTCGGGGGCACGTGGTGGGCTTCGTACTCCAGGCCCAGGGGCTCGGCACCGACGGGACGGCCTTCTTCGAGGGCGACGACCGGGTGGTGGTGAACGGCGACACAGTGATCGCCGGCACGGGATCCGAGGACGCCTTCAACGGGGGCTGGTACGACGTCCCGGGGCGCTGGGACGGCCGGCGCTCCTTTCCCCTTTCCGGAGCGCTCGGGTATTCGAACCCCCTGGCCCGTACCGGCGGGTACCGGTTCCTGCTGAGTGACGCCTACGCGTATCAGGGCACCATCGAGTTCACCTTCGAGCACGGCGAGGACGTCACCAACTCGATTTCGACCGATCATGCGGCGGTGACCTTCTTCTACGCCGATGCGGCACCCGACTGGCACTCCACCGAGTTCAACGGGGAGACCCGGCGGCCGGTGGTGCCACAACGAATTGCGCTCAACGTCGGATGGTCGTCGCCGATCACCTTCTTCTCCACCCGATTCGCGACCCTCGGCAAGGGCCCGGAGCCGGGGATCGGCCGGCATCTGTCCTTCGTGGGCGACAGCACGCCCGAGCTCGGCCGTCACGTGCTGAGTCTGGCGGCGCCAATTCCGGACGCCGGGCGGTACCGGGTCTCGATCCTGCCGGTGCTGGGTCCGGAGCAGGGCACGGTGCAGCTGCTGCTGGACGATCAGCCCGTCGGGCGGCCGCTCGACACCTTCGCGGCCTCCCGCCGGGTCGGGGACCTCACCTCCCTGGCCGAGCTGGAGCTGGACCGCGGGGACGCGGTGCTGCACCTCCGAATCACGCCCTCGCGCCCCGGGACGACGCGGGCCGCGGTGGACCTGTTGCGCGTGGTGCTGGAGCGGGTACCCTGATTCCGAGTCGCTCACCTTCCCCGCAGGGAGGACGCCGATGCAAACCCAGTTCGACGCGATCGTGGTGGGGTCCGGTATCGCCGGGGGCTGGGCCGCCAAGGAGCTTGCCGAGCGCGGGCTCCGGGTGGTGCTGCTGGAGCGCGGGCGCAATGTGGAGCACCTCACGGACTACGTGAACGCGCGAAAGGCCCCCTGGGAGTACCCGCACCGCGGCGGCCGAACCCAGGAGATGATCGCCCGGTATCCGGTGCTCAAACGGGACTATCCGCTCAATGAGAAGAATCTCGACTTCTGGGTGAACGAGGAGGAGTCACCCTATACCGAGGTGAAGCGATTCGACTGGTATCGCGGCTACCAGGTGGGGGGGCGGTCGCTGATGTGGGGCCGGCAGAGCTACCGGCTGTCCGACTTCGACTTCGAGGCCAATGCGCGCGAGGGCATCGCGGTGGACTGGCCGATCCGTTACGCCGACCTGGCGCCCTGGTACGACCACGTGGAGCGGTTCGCGGGGATCGCGGGCTCGCGCGAGGGGCTGGCCCAGCTACCCGATGGCGCTTTCCAGCCAGCGATGCCGCTCAACTGCGCCGAGGAACAGGTGGCGGGCCGGCTGGCGGCGGCGTTTCGCGGGCGCCGGCGGATCATCCCGGGCCGGGTGGCCAATCTCACCGCGCCGCTGCCGGGTCGGAGCCCCTGTCAGTACCGGAACGCCTGCTGGCTCGGCTGCCCGTACGGGGCGTACTTCAGTACCCAGTCGTCCACCCTGCCGGCCGCGATGGCCACGGGGCGGCTTACCCTCCGGCCATTTGCCATCGTCAGCGAGGTACTCTACGACCGCGACCGGGCTCGGGCATCGGGCGTCCGCGTCCTCGATGCGGTCACCGGCGAGACCACCGACTACTCGGCCCGGGTGGTGTTCCTCTGCGCCTCGACCCTGAACACCACCTGGCTGCTCCTCCGTTCAGCAACCGAGGTCTGGCCGGGCGGCTTGGGGAGCAGTTCGGGCGAGCTGGGCCACAACCTGATGGATCACCATTTCCGCTGCGGCGCCCGGGGAACGATTCCGGGGCTGGAGGACAAATACCTCTACGGCGCTCGTCCGACCGGGTTCTACATCCCGCGGTACCGGAACCTGTTCGGCGACCGGCGGGAATACCTCCGCGGGTTCGGCTATCAGGGCAGCGCCAGCCGCCAGGGGTGGCAGCGGGCAGTGGCGGAGCTGGGAGTGGGTGGGGCAGTCAAGGACGCCATGGCGCGGCCCGGGGCCTGGACCATCGGGGCCACCGCGTTCGGCGAGATGCTCCCGAACCACGCCAATCGGGTCACGCTCGATCCGACGCGGAAGGACAAGTGGGGCCTCCCGGTGCTGGCGATCGACTGCGCCACCGGCGAGAACGAGCGGTTGATGCGGCGGGACATGATGAACGACATGGCGGAGATGCTCGAAGCGTCCGGGGTCCGGGATGTCAGCACCTACGACAATGGCTACTTCCCCGGCATGGGCATCCACGAGATGGGCACCGCGCGGATGGGACGGGATCCGAGGACGTCGGTCCTCAACCGATGGAACCAGGTGTGGGATGCCCCGAATGTCTTCGTGACCGACGGGGCGTGCATGACCTCGGCCGCGTGCCAGAACCCGTCGCTCACCTACATGGCGCTCACCGCGCGGGCTGCGGCGCATGCGGTGGATGAGCTCAACCGCCGGAACCTGTGAGGGTGAAAATGGCCGAACCGATCGATCGTCGAGCCGCAGTGCGCCGGGTGGCCGCGCTCCTGGGCGGCGCGGCGCTCGTGGGCGGGACCTCGCTCCTCACCGCTTGCGTCACCGACCGGGAGCGCCGGACCGCGGCGGAGGCCGGGGTTGGCGAGTTCACACGCGAGGACATCGCGCTGCTGGACGAGGTGGCCGAGACCATCCTGCCGGAGACGGACACCCCGGGAGCCCGGGCGGCGCGGGTGGGCGCCTTCATGGCCCTGATGGTCACCGACACCTACACCGAGCAGGACCGCCGGATCTTCCGGGACGGGATGGCGGCCCTCGAGGCCGGGCCCGACCCCTTCCTCCGCGCAGGCCCGGCAGCGCGGCTGGCCCGCCTCGAGGCGCTGGACCGCGAGCAGAAGGCCTACATGGATGCCAGGGCCGAGGACGCGCCGGCGCACTTCTTCCGGATGATGAAGGAGCTGGCGCTGCTGGGCTACTTCACCTCGGAGATCGGCTACACCCGGGCGATGCGGTACGTGGAGAGCCCGGGGCGGTTCGATCCCTGCGCGCCGTACCAGCCTGGCGAGGTGTCCTGGGCGCCGCACGCCTGAGTGACGGTGTCGCCGCTACCGGTGCTGTACCTGACGAGGAGCCAATGACGATCTTCCGATGCTGGGCCGCCCTGACGCTTGGTGCGTTTCCGCTGCTGGCCTGCAGCGGCCGGGCCGTCGACGTCGACGCCGCGATCACTGCCCGCGGCATCCAGGCCCATACCAGCGTGCTGGCGCACGATTCGCTGGAGGGGCGCGGTACCGGCCAGGCCGGATACCGGCGCGCCGCCGAGTATGTCGCCTCGGAGTTCCGGAAGATGCGGCTCGCTCCGGGAGCACCGGACCAGACGTACTTCCAGCACGTCCCCTTGCGAGAGGCCTGGCTCGACCGGGCCGCCGTGACCGTGATCCGGGGAGGCCGACGGACGGCCCTCGAGGCCGGAACCGACTTCATTGCGGGGGGGAGTGTGACGGACTCCGTGAGCGCGGTGGAGGGACCGGTGGTGTTCGTGGGATACGGGGTGACCGCGCCAGCATTCCAGCACGACGACTATGCCGGCGTGGACGTCCGGGGCAAGATCGTCGCCGTGCTGCGCGGCGCGCCGGCGTCGTTCCCGGCCAATCCCCGCGCTCACTACTCCGGCGCCGAGAAGGCCCGAACCGCGGCAGCGCGGGGCGCGGTGGGGATGGTGACCCTCTGGACCGAGGAGGCCGAGCGGGTGCGCCCGTGGGCCGTGATGCGGCGGTTCGCGAATCGCAGCGGCATGGCCTGGCTCGACACCCCTGGGGGCGAACCCGGGGACGCCGCCGGGCCGGCCGGGAGCGCCACGCTGAGCCCGGCGCAGTCCGCGGCCCTCTTCACCGGGGCTCCGGTTTCCTGGTCCCAGGCGCTCGCGGCGGTGGAGCAGGGCAGGGCTCGACCGGTGGAGCTTCCGGTCCGGATCGGGATCGAACGCACCACCCGGCACCGGGAGATCGCCGAGCCCAATGTCATCGGTGTACTTCGTGGGTCCGATCCGGCGCTGCGGGACGAATACGTGGTGTTCACCGCGCACCTGGACCACGACGGGATCGGCGAGCCGGTGAACGGGGACTCGATCTACAACGGGGCGATCGACAACGCCACCGGGGTCGCGGCCTTGCTGGAGGTGGCCAGGGCGTTCGCCTCCGGCCCGGCCCCTCGCCGGTCGCTCATCTTCATTGCCACCGCCGCGGAGGAAAAGGGCCTGCTGGGCGCGGGGTACTTTGCCGCCCATCCCACTGTCCCGATCGAATCGATCGTGGCCAACCTGAACCTGGATGGGAATCACGTTCTCTTCCCGACCCGAAGCATCATCGCGATGGGGGCGGAGCACTCGACGCTGGCGGGGGCAGCCGGGGCGGCCGCCCGGGCGACGGGCCTCGAGCTCGAGACCGACCTGATGCCCGAACAGGCCTTCTTCATCCGGAGCGATCAGTACCCGTTCGTGCGCAAGGGGGTGCCCGCGCTCTTCTTCGTGAACGGATCGCGAAGTACCGACCCGGCAGTCGACGGCGGCGCCGCGCTCGGACGCTGGCTCGCCACGGTCTACCACACGCCGAAGGACGATCTCGATCAGCCAGCCGACTGGGAGGCGGGCGCGCGCTATGCGCGGGTCGTGTACCGGGTGGGGCAGCTGGTGGCGAACGAGGATGCCCGGCCCGGGTGGAACCCCGGGGACTTCTTCGGCGAGGCGTTCGGCTCGCGGCCGCCGGCTGCCCGCTGAGCGAGGGCGCGCGACCATGGCCACCGCCGATCCCTGGCGCCCGCCGGTGGGGCAGTACAACGCCGCCGCCGCCCTCATCGATCGGCACCTGGCCCAGGGACGCGGGCCCAAGCCCGCATTCATCGACCCTACGGGCGCGCTCACCTACGCCGATCTCAAGGACCGGACCGATCGCTTTGCCGCCGCGCTCCGGGGGCTCGGCATCCTGCCCGAGCAGCGGGTCGCGCTGATCCTGCTCGACACACTCGACTTTCCGGTCGCCTTCTGGGGCGCGATCAAGGCGGGGATCGTGGCGGTGCCGCTCAACACCCTGCTCGGGCCCGAGCAGTGGCGCTACCTGATCGACGACAGCCGGGCCGCGGCGGTCGTCATTTCGGCGGCGCTGCTGGAACGGGCCGCGCCGATGCTGGCGGACATCCGAGGCGCGCGTCCGCTCCGGGTGATCGTGGCCGGAGACCCGGCAGGGGCAGGGGCGCTGACGCTCGACCGGCTCATCGGATCCGCCCCGGCTGGCGTGCCGCCGGCCGAGACCCACGCGGACGAGGTGGCGTTCTGGCTCTACACCTCGGGCTCGACCGGGAGCCCCAAGGCGGCCCGTCACCTCCACGCGAGCCCCGCCCTCACCGCGAGGCTCTATGGTCAGGGCGTACTCGGGATCGACGCCACCGACGTGGTCTACTCCGCCGCCAAGCTCTTCTTCGCGTACGGCCTGGGCAATGCGATGTCGTTCCCGCTCTCGGTCGGCGCCACCGCGGTGCTGCTTCCGGACCGACCCACGCCGGAGGCGGTGCTCGCCACGCTCCGGACCCACCAGCCCACCATCTTCTGCGGCGTGCCCACGCTCTACGCCGGCCTCCTGGCCACCCCGGACCTGGGGCCTGGCGCCGGCTCGGCCCGGCTCCGGGCGTGCGTCTCGGCGGGCGAGGCGCTACCCGAGGAGATCGGACGCCGGTGGCGCGAGCGGGTGGGTGTCGACGTGCTCGACGGGCTCGGATCGACCGAGATGCTCCACATCTTCCTCTCCAACCGCCCCGGCGACCTTCGGTACGGCGCGACCGGAAAGGCCGTACCGGGGTACGAGGTTCGGGTGGTGACCGAGCACGGCGCGGAGGCCCGGCCCGGCGAGATCGGCGAGCTTCTGGTGAAGGGCCCCACCGCCGCGGACGGCTACTGGAACCAGCGGGAGCGGAGCCGAAAGACCTTCGCCGGCGAGTGGACCCACACGGGCGACAAGTACCGGGTGGACGAGGACGGCTTCCACTACTACTGCGGTCGCACCGACGACATGTTCAAGGTGAGCGGCAACTGGGTCTCGCCGTTCGAGGTGGAATCGGCCCTGGTGAGCCACGCGGCGGTGCTCGAAGCGGCGGTGGTCGGCATGGAGGACGAGGACGGGCTGGTCAAGCCCAAGGCCTTCGTGGTGCTCAAGGACGGGCACCGCCCGGGCGAGCCGCTCTTCGAGGAGCTCCGGCAGCACGTGAAGGCGACCATCGGACCGTGGAAGTACCCGCGCTGGATCGAGGTCCGATCCGAGCTGCCCAAGACCGCCACGGGCAAGATCCAGCGCTTCCGGCTCCGGACCGGGTAAGCGGTTCGCGGCCCCGACCCCTGATCAGGAGCGACTGGTGCGTTTCCACCAGCTCACGGCTGGCCTCGTGCTCCACGGTGGGCCAAGGGAAGTCACCGAGCAGGAGATCGTCGAATTCGCCCGGCGATACGATCCCCAACCGTTTCACACGGACCCGGCGCTGGCGGCGGCCGGACGCTGGAAGGGGCTGATCGCGAGCGGCTGGCACACCTGCGCCATCGGCATGGAGCTGATGGCCCGCGAGATCCTCGCCGGCTCGGAGTCGGCGGGCTCGCCGGGCGTGGAGCGGGTGGAATGGCCGGCCCCGGTCCGACCCGGGGACCGGCTGCGGCTGACCGTGACGGTGCTGGAGACCAGGATCTCGAGTTCGGGCCGGATCGGGATCGTCCGGTGGCGGTGGGAGCTTCACAATCAGGCGGACCAGCCGGTGCTCCGGCTGGTCGCCACCAGCTTCTTCGACGTCTCAGGCCCGCCGCCGGCTACGGCTCCGACAGCACCGGGAGGATGAGCCGGGACGGACGCCGCTGGTCGTGGAACACGGTCTGCCTGGCCGTGGCCACCGAGTCACCGGTTTCGGGCTGGCCGGGCGTGTTCAGGTTCCGGGAGTAGCGGGGAAAGTTGCTGCTCGCGACTTCCAGCCGGATCCGGTGCCCACGCCGGAACAGATGGCTGGTGTTCCAGAGATCCACGGTGATCTCGACCGGCGTTCCCGGGGTGAGCGGCTCCGGCCGCTGATCGCCGGCGCGGTGGCTCAGCCGCTGGATCCCGTCCGTGAGGTTCATCGCGAACCCGTCGGGCGCCACGTCCACCAGCTTTCCCGTGAAATCGGTGTTGGGCGCGCTGGACGCGATCCAGAGCTTGAGCGCTACGGGACCGGTGACCCGGAGATCCTCCTCCAGGGGCGGAGTGTCGTACACCAGCACGTCCGGTCGGGTCGCGACCGAGCGCTGATCGAGCGGTCCCCAGGGGATGTGCCGGGGCCAGCAGCAGTTACCGCCGCCCCGGGTGGGGACCGGATTGCGGGGGTCGTAGTCGTACCGGTCGGGCGCTTCACCGGACGGCGGGCGCTCTCGTGAAAGCCGGCCATCGCCGGCGGCGCTGTTGGCGCGCCCACCGCTCCGGAGGAAGTAGTCGACGTACCTGGTCCCGGGCACCGGCCAGGCGTCGTACTCGCGCCACCGGTTCTCCCCCATGGTGAAGACCCGCACCGGCCGGGGCGCCGGCCCGGCGCCAGTCCGCTTGATGTTCCGGTCGAGCCAGTCGAGCACCAGGGCGGTGCCGTCGATCGCCGACCCGTCGCCGAAATCCACCTCGCCGACCTTACGCTCATCCTGGGCGCTGTGGCCCCACGGCCCCACGATCAGCTGCTGGCGCCCGCGGGCCGCCGGCGTCGCCCTGGTGGTCATCCGGCGGAAGTTCTCGATGGTCCCCTTCTGGAAGATGTCGAACCAGCCGCCCACGTGGAGCACGGGGAAGTCGAACGACGGGAAGCTTTCGTTCCAGCTGATTGCCCGCCAGTAGGCATCGTTGGTCGGGTGGGCCAGCCAGTCGCGGAGGGATCGCGGGTTGCGGCCCACCACGCTGAGCCCCCGGTTGGCGGGCAGGAAGCGGAAGACACTGTCCCAGGGCGACCGGTCCAGGTCGTTGTTCAGCTTCCCGTCGGTGAAGGCTGCCCACATGGTGCCTGCGCCGAGGATAAAGGCCCCGCCCTCGAACATGAAGTCCTCGTAGAAGTCGCCGGGCGACACGAACGTCATCAGCCCCGCCAGGCGGGGGTGAAGGCTCTTCGCCGCGAGCCATTGCACCATGGCCACGTAGGAGCCGCCATACATCACCACCCGCCCGTCCGACCAGGGCTGGGTCGCGGCCCACTCGATCGTGTCGTAGCCGTCCTGGATCTCATTGAAGAACGGCTCCCACTCGCCCTCGGAGTCGAACCGGCCGCGGACGTCCTGGAACACGGCCACGTAGCCGCGGCGGGCCAGCTGCTCGCGGATCGGCCCTGCCTGGCGCCCGTACGGAGTCCGCAACAGCACCACCGGGAAGCGCCCGTCCGCGCGGGGCCGGAAGACGTCGGTGGCCAGGCGAACCCCGTCGCGCATCGACACCATGAGCCCGCGCTCGATCGTGACCTCGGCGCCGGTCTGGGCCGCGGCAGGGGCGAGCTGGGCCGAGCCCAGGACCGCCAGGGCAAGAGCGGTCAGGCGAACGGAGCGGAGCAGCATCATCCAGGACCTCTGGTCAGGGTGGAGGAGACGCAACGTCGCCGGCCATCGGCGACGCCGGGACGGCGATGATGCTGGCGTGCGGGTCCGTCGCATACAGCAGATCGACCATCGCGGCCCGATGACGGAGGACGGCGCGCTGATTGAGGTAGCCCTTGTCGGTGATCTCGCCCCGGTCGATCGAGGGCGGTTCGACGAGAAGCAGCGCCCGGGCGGCGTGAGCGGATGAGCCGGTCCTCCCCTCCCGGAGCCGGGCGAGGCCGCGGCTCACCGCGCTCCGGACGGCGGGATGAAGCAGGACGGCGTCGACCGGGGCATCGGGCCCGAGCTCGGGACAGAGGGCGCGACAGGCGGCCAGGTTGGGGAACACCAGCAACCCGACCTCGTCCCGGTCATGACCGGCCACCACGATGTCCTGCGCCACGGGGGCCAGCGCGGCAATCGCATTGACCCGGAGCATGCCCACGCTCACCCAGGTGCCCGTGGTGAGCTTGAAATCCTCGGCCACCCGGCCGTCGAACAGCAGGCCCCGGTCCGGCCGCGCCGGGTCCACGAACCGGACCGCGTCCCCGATGCGGTAGAAGCCCTCCTCGTCGAACTGGGCTGCCGTCAGATCCGGCCGCTTCCAGTAGCCGGGGGTAACGTTGGGCCCACGGACCAGGACCTCCAGCTTCTCGCCGTTCGGGAGCAGCTTGAGTTCGGTCCCCGGAACCGGGAGCCCGATCACGCCCGCGCGGTCCGCCTGGAAGTGGCAATCGGCGGCGAGCGGCGCGGTTTCGGTAGCGCCCCAGGCGGAGGTCATGGGAATCGGCTCCCCGCAGGTCTTCCGGGCCAGGCGGTCCAGTGCTTCCCAGAGATGCTGGGGCAGCGCCGCCGCCGCGTAGAAGATCAGCTGGAGGCGGCTCATGAAGCGGCGGCAGAGATCGTCATCCGCTTCCAGCGCCTGGACCAGCAGGTCGTAGCCGCGGGGGACGTTGAAGTAGATCGTGGGCGAGACCTCGCGGAGGTTGGCGAGGGTCTGATCGAAGAGCGGCGGGATGGGACGGCCGCCGTCGACGTAGAGCGTGCCTCCATGACGCAGCACCAGGTTGAAGTTGTGATTTCCGCCGAAGGTGTGCGACCAGGGCAGCCAGTCCAGGATCACCGGCGGCCGCTCGGCCAGGAAGGGCCAGACCTGAGCCTTGGCCTGCTGGCTGGCGCAGAGCATCCGCTGGGTGTTGACGACGCCCTTGGGCTCGCCCGTGGACCCCGAGGTGAAGAGGAGCTTGGCGACGGTCTCCGGCCCCACAGTACCGGCGGCGGCGTCGACCCGTTCGGCGTCGAGGTCGCGGGCCAGCGCTGAGAACGGTTGCAGGCCCGCATCCTCGGCGCCGGCCGTGCCGGACACGACCGCGCCGTCGTGGAGATCGCCGATGGCCTGGAGCGCGGCGGCAAACCGGGCATGATCAGCGACGTACACCACGCCCGGCCCGACCAGGCTCACGATGGCCCTGAGCTTGGCAAAGTCGCGAGACATGAGGGAGTAGGCCGGCGACACCGGGACGGCAGGGACCCCGACCTCGAGTGCCGCGAGGGTCAGGAGCCCGTGCTCCACGCTGTTGTCCGAGAGGATCGCCACCGGTCGATCGGCCGATGCGCCGTGCCGCAGCAGGCCGGTGGCCAGGCGTCGGACCAGGTCACGCGCTTCCGCATAGGTGACGCCCCGCCAGCTGCCATCCGCGGCGCGCTCGGCGAGAAAGAGCCGGGTCGGCGCCTGCTCCGCCCAGTGAGCCAGGTACACGCCCAGGCGCGGCGGGTACGCGGCGAGCGGCATCGGCGAGCGGAGCAGGATGGCGCCATCGGCGCGCCGCTCCACCGCGACCGCCGGAGGCGCGAAGAGGCGGGCAGGATCGCGGAGCGGCGGGTCCACCACCGGTGGGGCCTTTCCGACAGGGGACATGATACTCGAACGAACGTTCGACAATGATACGGCCGAGGGAGCGGACGTCAAGATCATCTCCCATGTTCTTGACCTGCCGGGTCCCGGACGATAGGCTTGTTCTCGAACGTCTGTTCGAGAACCCGGAACCGGAGCCAGGCCAGGATGGCCGAGACGACCGCGCTGCCTCCCGCCACGCCCCGGGTCCGGCCCGCCACCCGCAAGAAGGCGGACGCCCTGCTCAAGGCCGCCGCCGCGCTGATCGCCGAGAAGGGGTTCGAGGCCACCGCGATTCGGGACGTCGGCCGGCGGCTCGAGGTGAGCCTGGGCGGGATGTACTACTACTTCGCCAACAAGGACGATCTCCTCTTCCAGATCCAGCATCGGACCTTCGAGGCCCTGCTCCAGGCCCAGGAACAGATCGCGGCCCGGCCAGGCGCCGCGGCGGACCGCCTCGGCCGGCTGCTGGCCGGCCACCTTGCGTTCGTGGAACGCCACCCGCACGAGATGAAGATCTGCACCTACCAGCTCGAGTCGCTCAAGGGCGACTACTACGACCGGGTGCTGGCCGTCCGCCGCCGCTACTACCGTCTCCTGGCCGATACCGTGGCCGAGCTGCTCGCCGGGCCGGGGCGGCGGGTCGAGGAGTCGGCCCGGAGCCGCCACCTCACACTCTTCATCTTCGGGATGCTCAACTGGTCGCTCACCTGGTACCGGGCATCGCGCGATGGTCCGGTCGAGGGCCTGGCGCAGGAGATGCTCGACCTGGTCCTCCATGGGGCCCGGCCCCCGCGCGGCCGAAGATGACCGACGCGCGATCCGAACGGCTCGTCGTGGGCGGCGTGGCGCTGGAGGCCCGGCGGCTGGGCCCCGGGCCGTCCGGTGCTCCGACGGTGGTGATGCTGCACGACGGCGACGGGTCGGCCGGGGACTGGGGTGGGTTGGCTCAGGGGCTGGTGCGAGCGACCGGCGTTGGGGTCCTGCTGTACTCCCGCATGGGCGCGGGGCGGTCGGATCCCGCGCCGCGGGCCTGGGCTCCGGCCCATCTCGAGCGCGAAGCGCTGGAGGTCCTTCCCGCTGTCCTCACCGCCGCCGGCTTCGAGCGGGGGGTTCTGCTGGGCCATGGCGACGGCGCCGCGATCGCAACCATGTACCTCGGCGGGGTCGAGGATCATCGAGTCCGCGGCCTGGTCCTCCTGGCCCCCCGCTTCTTCGTGGAGCAACGGGCGCTGGAGGCCCATGAGCGCGGCCGCGTCGACACCGGGACGCCGGAGGCCGTTCGCCGCTGGCACGAGGCCTGGCTTCATCCGGAGTCTCGCACCTGGGACATCCGCGAGCGGCTGGGCTACGTCCGGGTTCCGATCCTCCTGGTCCAGGGCGCCGGCGATCCCTACGCCACCGAGGCCCAGGTCGTGGCGGCCGAGGAGGAGACGTATTGTCCGGTGGACGTGGCGCGGATCGACGGGGCCGCCGCGGCCCCGCACCTGGAGCAGCCGGAGGCCACCCTGGCCGCGGTCACGCGCTATCTCGAGACGCTGCTGGTGACCATGGGCGAGGGAGCGCCCGCGAGCCGGGTGGAGCGACGATGACGACCCGACCGGCCGCACCGCCCGGGCAGGCGATCGACTTCCAGACTCATCCCGACTCCTACCGGCATTGGCGGCTGGAGGTCGACGGGCCGATCGCGTTCCTCACGCTCGCCGTGGCGGAGAACGGCGGCCTCTTCCCGGGGTACGAACTCAAGATGAACTCGTACGACCTGGGGGTGGACATCGAGCTTCGCGATGCGGTGGAGCGGCTCCGATTCGAGCACCCGACGGTGAAAGCGGTGGTGCTCCGTTCGGGCCTGGAGCGGGTGTTCTCGGCAGGCGCCAACATCCGGATGCTCTCCCAGGCGAGTCACGGGCACAAGGTCAACTTCTGCAAGTTCACCAACGAGACCCGGAACGCGATCGAGGAGGCCGGACGCGCGAGCGGCCAGCGGTATCTCGCGGCCGTCAGCGGGAGCGCGGCAGGGGGCGGCTACGAGCTGGCGCTGGCCGCCGATCACATCATGCTGGTGGACGACCGGAGCTCCTCGGTGGCCTTTCCCGAGACGCCCCTCCTCGCCGTCCTGCCCGGTACCGGCGGCCTCACCCGGCTGGTGGACAAGCGGAAGGTGCGGCGCGACCGGGCCGACGTGTTCGCCACCCTGGAAGAAGGGATCCGGGGCAGGCGGGCGGTGGAATGGCGGCTGGTCGACGAGGTCGTCCCGAAATCGGCCTGGGAGGCCACGGTGCGGGTCCGGGCGCTGGAGCTGGCGGCACGGTCGGACCGCCCGGACCGGGCCGAGGGCGTGCGGCTGGGCCCGCTCGAGCGGGAGGTGGAGCCCGACCGGATCCGATACCGTCACGTTGAGCTGGAGTGTGACCGCGCCGGGCGGCTGGCGCAGCTCACCGTACGAGGTCCCACGCAGCCGGCCCCGATGACATCTGCGGAGGCGCGGAGCCAGGGTGACCGGTTCTGGCCCCTCGCGCTGGCCCGCGAGCTGGACGACGCGATTCTCCACCTCCGGTTCAACGAGCCGGAGCTGGGACTCGTCGTCATCCGCACCGTGGGCGACTCGTCCGCGGTGCCGCCCTACGACGCGCTCCTCGGTGGGCCCGGTGGCGACTGGTTCCTCCGAGAGGTCCGGCTCCTCTGGGGCCGGGTGCTCAAACGGCTCGATCTCACGTCCCGCACCCTGATCGCGCTGATCGAGCCCGGCAGCTGCTTCGCGGGCCTGCTCGCCGAGCTGGCCTTCGCGGCGGATCGCTCGGTGATGCTGGAGGGGACCTTGCCGGGCGACGCCCGTCCGGCCCCGGCGCTGGTGCTCGGCCCGGGCAACTTCGGGGACTACCCGATGAGCAACGGGCTCAGCCGGCTCGAGACCAGGTTCCTGGGAGAACCGGGCTCTCTGATCCGAACCCGCGAGCGCATGGGCGAGCAGCTCGATGCCGCGGCGGCCGCCGAGCACGGCCTCGTCACCTTCACCTTCGACGCCACCGACTGGGCCGACGAGGTCAGGATCATGCTGGAGGAGCGCGCCAGCTTCTCGCCCGACGCCCTCACGGGGATGGAGGCGAACCTCCGGTTCGCCGGTCCCGAGACCATGGAGACCAAGATCTTCGGGCGGCTGACCGCCTGGCAGAACTGGATCTTTCAGCGACCCAACGCCGCCGGTGAGGAAGGCGCCCTCCGGCGCTACGGCACCGGCGTCCAGCCGGACTTTGACCGCAAGCGGGTGTGACCGATGATCGACTACGAGCAGGTGAACTACGACGGCCTGATCCCCAACAACGTCGGGCTCAACGCCGATGACCGGGTGAAGAAGGCGCTGGAGAAATGGCACCCCGGGTACATCGACTGGTGGATGGACATGGGGCCGGAGGGTTTCCAGGACGCGCTGGTGTACCTGCGGACGGCTGTCGGCGTCGGGGCCAACGGATGGGCCAAGTTCGACTATGTCCGGATGCCGGAGTACAAGTGGGGGATCCTCCTGGCGCCGCGGGTGGAGGGGCGAACGGTTCCCTTCGGCGCCAGCCGGGGGGAGCCGGCCTGGCAGGAGGTGCCGGGCGAGCACCGGGCGCTCCTCAGGCGGCTGATCGTGATCCAGGGCGACACCGAACCGGCCTCGGTGGAGCAGCAGCGCCATCTGGGCAAGACCGCCCCCTCGCTCTACGACATGCGGAACCTGTTTCAGGTGAACGTCGAGGAGGGCCGGCACCTCTGGGCCATGGTCTACCTCCTCCAGAAGTATTTCGGCGCCGACGGCCGGGAGGAGGCCGAGGAGCTCCTGCGCCGGCGGTCCGGCGACGCCGACGCCCCGCGAATGCTGGGCGCCTTCAACGAGGCCACGCCGGACTGGCTCTCGTTCTTCATGTTCACCTTTTTCACCGACCGCGACGGGAAGATGCAGCTGGAGGCGCTGGCGCAGTCGGGATTCGATCCCCTCTCGCGCACCTGCCGCTTCATGCTGACCGAGGAGGCCCACCACATGTTCGTGGGCGAGACCGGGGTCGCGCGGATCGTGCAGCGCACCTGCGAGGCGATGCGACAGGCCGGGATCGAGGATCCGTACGACGTCTCGAGGGTACGGGCCCAGGGCGTCATCGATCTTCCCACCATCCAGCGCAAGGCCAACCTCCACTTCTCGCTCACCCTCGACCTCTTCGGCTCGGAGGTCTCCACCAACGCGGCCAACGCCTTCAACGCCGGGCTCAAGGGTCGCTATCGGGAGGACAGGCTGGAAGACGATCACCGGCTGGAGCAGGCCACCTATCCGGTGCTGCGTCCGGTCGAGGGCGAGGTCCGGGCCACCGAGGTGCCCGCCCTCTCGGCGCTCAACATGCGGCTCCGCGACGACTTCGTGAAGGACTGCCAGAAGGGCGTCGACCGCTGGAACCGGGCGATCCGGGCCTTCGGGATTCCGTTCGAGCTGCGGTTGCCGCACGTGGCCTTCAACCGCAAGATCGGCGAGTTCCGGAGCTCGCTCTACGACGTGGAGGGCCGCCCCCTCACGGCCGAGGCGTGGCGGGCGCGGCAGGACGAGATGCTTCCCAACGCCGCGGACCAGGCCTTCATCGAGGAGCTGATGCAGGAGTCGGTGGTGGAGCCGGGACGGTTCGCGGGATGGATCGCGCCGCCCCGGGTGGGGATCGACAACAAGCCGGGCGACTTCGAGTACGTCCGGCTCGCCTAGGGCCCGGTAGGCCCGACCGCTGTCACGGCCGGGTGGCGGCGGGCCGGCCCCACTGGCGATAGAGGCGGGCCAGGTCGGCCGCCGCGTCGACGGTGTAGGGGTTGGCGTCGCCCCAGTTGGCCTGCAGCGTCTGGTGGGCGGCGACCAGCAGCGACTCGGCCGCGGCGTAGCGACCGAGATCGGCCAGGCAGCCGCCCAGCACTCGCTGGGTCCGGATCACGTCCACGTCCGCCCGCGGCCGTCCGTCCAGCAGCCCGAGCGCCCGCCGGAGCACGGGCTCGGCCTCGCCGCACTTGCTCCCGCGCCGGAGCACCATCGCGAAATCGACCAGGGTCGACGAGAGCCGCGGCGTGGCTCGCCAGGCGGAGTCGAGCACCGGGAGGCTCCTCCGGTACAAAGTCTCCGACTGGGCGAGCCGGCCGCGCAGGAACTCGGTGTAGGCCTGGTTGCTGGTCGACACGGCGGCGGAGGGGCTTCCGTCGCCTTCCAGGCCCCGAAAGCGGCGGGCCGCCTCGTCGTGCAGGATGGCGGCCTCGTCGAGCCGACCTTGTCGCTGGACGTAGCCGGCCAGATTGGCCACCGCCATCGCGACCGCGGTGGAGGAGTCGCCGTAGAGGTGTCGCGCGAGGGCCAGGCCTTCCCGCTGGGCCGCTTCCGCCTCGCCCTGCCTCCCGCGCGCCGACGCGACCCGAGCGAGGGCGGTGAGCCCCGCGAGCCGGTCCCGGTGCGGCCCGGTGAAGATGCGCCGGTGCACCGCGACCGCTTCCTGCACCAGCCGTTCGGCCTCCTCCAGGTCGGCGCCGGCCAGCGCCGCGGCGAGGTTGAGCATCGCATTGGCGGTGGCGAGGTGGCCGGAGCCGAGTCGGGCGCGGCGCCGGTCCACCACCTCACGGAATCGCTCGGCGGCCAGGGCCAGGTCGCCGCGGCGCTGGGCGAGGTAGCCCTGGTTGACGAGGAGCACCTCCAGCCCGGGATCGGGACCGGCGGGCAGGCTCCGGTGGATCGCCAGGGCCTCGTCGTAGCGGGCGCGGGCGGTGCTGTCGCTGCCCGCGCGTTGCCGGGCGTATCCCTCCTCCCTGAGCGCCCGGGCCAGGTCTCGTTTCCGCTCGACCGGCAGCCCTCGGGCAACGCGGACCGCTTCCTCCGCCGGGGCATAGGCGCGCTCCCGGGCCCCGGATTCGGCGAGCCAGAACGCCTGCCAGCCCAGCGCGTCGAGCCAGAGCGGATCGGTGGGCCGGACCGAGCCCCGGAGCAGGTTCACGACCTCGGTCTGAAGCTCCAGCGCGCGGGGCAGCTGGCCCAGATTGAACGAGGCCCGGGCGATCACCCCGAGCAACCGGGCTTTCACGACCGGATCGAGTGCGGCGTCGGCGCGGACTCGTTCCAACCCGCGCTCCAGGACGGATTCGACCGTGATGGTGTCGCCCGCGGCGACGGTGGGATCGGCGCCCGCGAAAAGGTCGCCAAGCAGCGTTGAGACGGCTTCGGCCCGGGTGCGTTCCGCCTCGATCCGGCGGTTCTTGACCGCCAGGGTGGCGGCGAAGCTCACCAGACCGAGGATCCCGGCCACCGCCACGCCGGTTCCGGCCTTGTGCCGGGCCACCAGCTTCCGCAGCCGATAGGCCGCGCTGGCCGGGCGCGCTTCGATCGGGAGCCCGCGCCGGTGGCGCGACAGGTCGGCGGCGAGCTCCAGCGCCGTGGCGTAGCGCCGCGACGAATCCAGATCCGTGGCCTTGAGCACGATCACGTCGAGGTCGCCGGCCAGCTGTCGGGCCCAGGCGGCGCGGGTCGAGCCGCGTTTCGCCGTCTCGGACGGCCGGGACAGCTGGCGGGGCGCCACGGCGCCGGTGGGTCGGCCGGTTCGCTCCGGATGCGGCGGCTGCCCCGTAAGCAGCTGATACAGGAGCGCGCCCAGCTGATAGATGTCGCTCGCGGTGGTGATGGGGCTGCCCTGGAGTTGCTCGGGCGAGGCGTACATCGGGGTCATGAGCTGGACGCCGGTGCCGGTCGCGGCCTCGTCCTCGCCAGCGGCGTCGGCCAGGAGCTTGGCGATGCCGAAGTCGACCAGTCGGGGCTCGCCGTCGTCGCCCACCAGGATGTTGGCCGGCTTGAGGTCGCGGTGGATCACCAGGTGCTGGTGGGCGTAGGCCACCGCGGCGCAGATCTTTTCGAAGAGCTCGAGCCGTCGCTCGATCGGGAGGCTCAACCGATCGCAGTGGCGGTCGAGGGTCTCGCCGGCCACGTATTCCATCGCGAACCAGGGGGTGCCGTCGTCGGCGACCCCCGCGTCGAGCAGCCGGGCAATGTTGGGGTGTTCCAGCCGGGCCAGCACTCGCCGCTCCTGGAGGAACCGGGCCACCCGATCCGGCGACACCAGGCCGCCGGCCACCAGCTTGAGCGCCGCCTGTTTCCCCACGTCTTCGCGCTCCGCCAGGCAGACCACACCCATCCCGCCGCGTCCCAGGATCCGGAGCACCCGATAGGGACCGATCTGTCGACCCTCGAGGGCCGGCTGGGTCGGGGCGACCGTCTCGGCCAGGGCATCGGGTGTGGCATCGAGGAGCGGGGAGGCGCGCGCGTCGGCCCGGAGCATGGCCAGGACCCGATCCCGGAGGACATGATCGGGTCCGGCGGCGGCGGCCACGAAATCGGTCCGCTCGTCCTCCGGCCGCTCGAGGGCCTGGTCGAAAAGCGCCGCCGCCCGCTCCCAGAGCCCGGGCTCCGTCACCCGCCCTCCTCCAACTCGGCCGCGAGCCAGGCCCGCGCGGCGCGCCAGTCGCGCTCCACGGTGGGGCGGGAGACGCCGAGGAGCGTCGCGGTCTCATCGGCGGTGAGGCCGGCGAAGATCCGATGCTCCACCACCCGGGCCCGCCGGGCGTCCTGGGCCTCGAGCCGGACCAGCGCCTGGTCGAGAGCCAGGAGCTGCTCGGAGCGGAGTGGTTCCTGATGGATCGCTTCGCTGAGCGCCACCGTGACCAGCTGCTCCCCGCCCCGCTTGAGCGCCACCTGGCGGCGCGCCGCATCCACCACGATCTGCCGCATGGCCCGGGCGGCCAGAGCGAAGAAGTGTTCCCGGCTCTTGAGCCGGAGGGTGGGCGAGGCGGACAGCTTGAGATAGGCCTCGTGGACCAGGGCGGTGGTGTTGAGGGTGTCGCCGGCCCGGCCCCCCCGGACCACATGGGCCAGGCGGCGGAGCTCGTCGTACACCCGGCCGAAGAGCTGGTCCAGCGCGGGGTCGTCGAGGCCGTTGGGAGGCCCTGTGCCTGCGGGGGGCGATGGGGGCATAAGGCGGGTCCGGGGCCTCGCGCGGGGTGGCTGAAGGGAAGATCCGGCGGGGTGGGCGGGCTGGCAAGCAGGAACCGCGGGGGCCCAGCCAGCCGGCATGATGGGCTTCGGGCGGGAATCTCGTGGGTGGGGGTGACTGCAAGAGCGAGGGTGCTGTGCTGACGCGTCGTGCCATCTGGGTTCTGTTGGCGTTGCTGGCCACCGGCTGCTTGTGCGATCCTGATCAGAATGACCAATGTCAGACCCAGACCGGGCCGGGGCCGAACTCGGGGGTGCTCAGGATTCAAGTCGACAACGGTGACGGGCAGCTGGGCCCCGTCGGTCAGATCTTGAAGGACGAACTGTCGATTCGCATCTCCGATGCCCAAAGTGGAGCGCTGCGGGATGGGGTGCAGCTCCGGTTCTCCGTGGAGGCCGGCGGAGGAGCCCTGCTGGTAGGCACCGTCGGGACGGGCGCGAGCTTCAGTGGCGGTGCGCTTACCGTCTCCACGAAAGACGGCTTCGCCTCGGTGCGCTTGCAGCTGGGGAGCAGTCCTGGTGAGAACCGGGTCAGGGCCGAGCTGGTAGGCACACAGAACTTCGAGCGCTTCACCGCGATGGCCCACGGGCCGGCGGCCCGGGTGGTCATCGAGGGGGGGGATGGGCAGACCGCGGATGCTGGCGCGGACCTGCCGGTCCGCCCCGCCGTCAAGATCACCGACGCGCAGGGCATTCAGGTGCCCGGCCTACGAGTCTGGTTTCGACCCCAGGGCGGCGAACCCGCCCAGGGCGATGTGGTGCAGTCGGGGAATAACGGGGTGGCGCGGATGTCCGTCGCCTGGCAGCTCGGGCTCCAGCCCGGTCCCCAGACCTTGGTGGCCGAGGTGCTCGTCGGGAGCCAGGGGAACCAGCTCATGAGTCTGGCCGGCAATCCGGTCACCTTCCAGGCCACTGCCCGCCCCTTCGCGCCGTCGAGTGTGGGTCGGCACCCCACCGGCTTTCCCAATCCGCAGCAGGGCGTTGCTGGCCAGGCGGTCGCAGTGAGGCCCACAGTGCGGGTGACGGGACCGTCAGGCCAGCCCGCGGCTGGTGTCACGGTCCGGTTCGAGGTCACCGCCGGGTGGGGAGGCCTCGGCGGAGCAACCGGAACCCACGACGCGGTCACGGGTGCTGACGGAGTGGCGGCCGTTCCAATGTGGATTCTCGGCGCGCCCGGTCCCAACCAGGTGACGGCTACCGTGCAGGCCCCGAATGTGAGCGGAAATCCGGTCACGTTTGACGCCGTGGCGGCGCTCCCAGCAGGGGCGAGGGTCTCGGCGGTGACCTCGCTAGTGGTCGCGGTCCAGCCAGGGGCGGCGGTCGTACCGCGCCCGACCGTCAAGGTGGTCGATCAGCAGAACAACCCCATCCGCGGCCTCGAGGTGACGTTCGCCGCCGGGGCAACCGGCGGGACAGTGGCCGGCGGGACCCAGACCACGGACGCCGATGGCCTGGCCAGCGTGGGCGAGTGGCGCGCGGGTGGCAACTTTGGCACGGACTACGCCCTGGTCGCCACTGTGACGGGGAGTGGGATCGCCAACAATCCGGTGACGTTCGTGGCGCGGACCCCGGTGGCCGGCCAGGTGTTGTACATGGCGATCACCGCCGGCAACAATCAGAGCGCCGTCGTGGGGACGCAGGTACCCGTTGCCCCGCAGGTCCGGGTGATCAACCAGGCGGGGAACGGGGTGGTGGGCGTGGTGATCAACTGGAGCGTGACCCAGGGCGCCGGCACATTCGTCCCGAACACCGTGACCACGAACGGCCAGGGCTATGCGACCCTCGACTACTTCGCGCCGAGCGCGGTGGGGCAGATCGTGCTGCTCGCCAGCACCACTGACAGTCGGGTGCAGCCGAGTGCGCTGGGCTTCAACCTCCAGGGACTGGCGCCGTGATTCCAGCGGGGCATCCGTCGCCCGTTCCCGGGTCGTCCCCGCAGCATCGTCAGGGACTGTCCGGGAACGCGGCCTCCACAGCGGCCCGAAACGCCGGGGCGTGAATCGCTGGAAACCGGTAGAGCTGCGGTTCGATTCTGGCGAAGTACGCCCGAGCCTTTGCCGGATCGATCAGGCGCCGTGCAATCATCTCCTGGACGTCGGCCAGATCCTGCCGGTGACCCCGCTCGAGCTTGGCCAGCGCCTGGGCATAGAGGTCGTAGTGATAAAACGAGACCCGGCCGCGAGTCCCGATGTAGCGGCTTCGATCCTCCCAGCCCTCCGGCACCGGAATGAAGTCGGCGGGCGACGCAAACTCGACGTTGACGCCAAGTGACTCCTTGAGCCCGGGGATGGCGCGCAGCAGCGCCTCGTCCTCGGGCTGGATGACGAGATCGATGTCGACCGTGGTCTGGCGCCAGCCCAGAAGGACCGCGGTGGTGCCGCCGACCCAGTAGACCCGCACGTCGTGGCGCGCGTGCCGGGCCAGGGCCTCCATGAATCGTGTGATTCGGTCGCCGTCAGCTAGGCCCCGCATTCGGCCGCCCGCTCGAAACTCACCAACCGCCGAACGAGGGCGTTGTAGCGCCCGTGGGCGGTCGCCGGGTCCTCCGCCGCGAGCAGCGCGTACAGCGCCTGCTCCGGATCCGGAAACGGGTCCTCCACCTCGAACCCCAGCCGTCGGAGCCGGGGAGCCCCGATGGACACCAGCAGGGCTGCCGCGGTGCGTCGCCGCTGCCGCAGGTCACGGAGGCCATCGGCGACGAGGTCCTCCCCTGGGCGAGGCGAGGGGTCGTTCATGGCAGTATGCTATCCGACGCCAACGGGCGAAGCCAGGGCCGGGTCCGGCATGCGCTGAGCGCTACGGTCGGAGAACGACCCGGCCGCTGCCAGGCGTCCCTCCCACCCGGCCCGCCTCCGCCACAACCTCGCCCCGCCGGATCGTCACCACCGGCCAGCCGGTGACCTCCCAGCCCTCGTAGGGGCTGTAATCCGAGCGCGAATGATCGTCGGCGGCCCGTACGGTACGGGTGAGACCGGGATCCCAGAGCACCAGATCGGCCACCGCGCCTTCCCGGACCACGCCCCGGTCGGGGAAGAGCCCGAAGAGGCGGGCCGCGTTGGTCGAGGTGGTGGCGACGAAGCGCTCCAGGGGCAGACCCCGCTTGCCCACCCCCTCGGAGAAGTACATCGGGAGCATGAACTGGAGATCGCTGGTGCCCGGGCGGAGATTGGTCACCGTCAACGCCGGGTCGAGCTTCTGGGCGCGGGTCCAGGGGGCGTGGTCGGTGGCGAGGACCTCGATCGTTCCATCGGTGAGCCCGGCCCAGAGGGCCGCCGAGTCGCTGGCCGTGCGGAGTGGAGGCTGCCCCACGAAGAGCGGGCCGTCGGGCCCGGAGAGCCGGTCCTCGGTAAGGTGGAGGTACATCGGCCGGGTCTCCACGTGCACCGGAACCCCTCGAGCGCGGGCGGCCCGGCACGCCGCCAGCGCCCGCGCCGACGAGAGGTGCACCACATGGATGGGCGCTCCCGTGCTTTCCGAGAGCGCGATGGCCTGCTCGGTGGCCGCCACCTCCGCGACGACCGGCCGGCTCTCGGCGTAGTGGGCCAGCGAGGTGCGCCCCGCCGCGCTCAGTCGGCGAGTTGCGGCGGCGAGCAGAACCGGGTCCTCGCAGTGGACCATGGTCAGCACCCCCGTCTCCCGCGCTGCTTCGAGAAGTTCCACCACCGCAGCCAGGTGCTGGTGAAGATCCGGCATCGGCATGAACAGCTTGAAGCTGGGATGACCAGCCGCCTTGAGCCCGCGAAGCCCGGCAGTCACCTCCGGGCCCGGTGGCCACGCCGCAGCGTGGAGGAACACATCGGCGATGGCCTCGCGGGTCGCGATGGCCGCGAGCCGTCCCAAAGCCCCGGGGAGCGTATCGTCGGCCCCGGCAAATGCGAAGGTGCCGAGGGTGGTGATGCCGCCGGCGAGCGCGGCGCGCGAGGCGGTGGTCAGGTCGTCGGCAAAGGGCGGCTGGACATGGGTGTGCGGATCGATCCCGCCCGGCAGCACCAGGCGGCCGGCCGCGTCGATGACCCGGGCACCCCGCCCCGCGCGGAGGTTGGCCCCCACCTCGGCGACCCGCTCGCCGACGATCCGAACATCGGCGTCCTGGATGCCGTCGGCGTTGACCACGCGCCCGCCTCGGAGCAGCAGCTCCTGAGCGCTCGGTCGGCGGTCAGTTAGCGGCGGAAGGGCGAGCCCCAGGAGCCCCGCCGCCAGCGTGCCGATCGCCTCTCGGCGGCCGGGTGCGTCCATCGCCGGATCATTCTCCAAGTCGGGTAGGTCTCGAAAATCTCGGCAGAACGGTCCGGCGGGTCAAACGGGTTGTGCCGCTCAATCCGCGTGCAGCACGGTGTTGGGATCGGCGCGGGTGGCGCGGATCGCCGGCGGCACCGTGGCGAGGAGTGCCACGACGAACAGCAGCCCGCCCACCCCGCCATAGACGAGCGGGTCCCGGGCCGGCTGCCTGAAGAGGAGCGGCTCCACCCAGGGTGCGGCGAGGGCTGCGAGTCCGAGGCCGAACAACGTCCCTGCTGCGGCCAGGCCGAGGCCGTGGCGCACCACCAGTCGCATCAGGTCGGCGCCCCGGGCGCCGAGGGCCATCCGGATCCCGAGTTCGTGCATCCGCTGCGCCACGTTGTAGGCGATGACGCCGTAGAGGCCCACCGCAGCCACCAGGAGGGCCAGCGCACCGAACGCGGCGAACATCGTGGCGCCCACGTTCCACGACCGCTGCTGCGCGCCCACCAGATCGCCCAGGGCGTGCACGGTGACGTAGCCGTCGCCCGGCATCTCCCGCTGGAGGGCCGCCCGGACCGTCTCCGCCACGTCCGCCGGCCGGCCCCGCGTGCGCAGCACCAGCGCCTCGGCCCGTCCGTCACCGTACTGGCCGAGCGGGAGGTAATAGCGGAACCGCAGGGTTTCGGTGAGACTGCTCTGGATGGCGTCCTCCGCGATGCCGATCACGGTGGTGCAGGGGCTCCGGGCCCCGCCCACGTGAAGACACTGACCGACCGCGTCGCGGCCGGGCCAGAGCACCGCGGCCATGGAGGCGCTCACAACGGCAACCGGCGCAGCCCCCGGCCGGTCTGCCTCGCTGAAGGGCCGACCCTCGAGGATCCGGGTACCCATGGTGGCGAAGTAGTCCGCGGTTGCGGCCTGATAGGTGAAGCGTCCCAGCCGCTCGACCGAGTCCACCCCGGGCACGTGGATGCTCGTGGACGAGGTGCTCCAGAAGGGCACGCTGCTCACCAGCGCGGCCCGCTCCACCCCGGGCAGGCCCTTCGCCACGTCCAGAAGCCGGCCGCCGAGAACCTGATCCGCCACCGAGTCGAGGACCACGCCCCGCAGGTTCGGGCTTGCCATCAGCACCCTGTCGGCGTCGTAGCCCAGGCGGAGGGAGCGGACCCGGTCCAGGCTGCGAACGAACAGACCGGCGCCCACCAGCAACACCACGGAAAGCGCTGCCTGGGCCACCAGCAACGCGCCGCGGGTCCGGGAGCGATGCCCGGTGCCGTCCCGGCCCCCGGTGCGGAGGTCGGCGGCCAGGTCGCGGCGGCCAGCGAGCAGGGCAGGAACGAGGCCAGTGACGATCCCGGCAAACGTCGCGAACCCGGCGGCCACACCGAGCGTCCGCCAATCGGTCACCACGTCGAGCGAGTGTCCCGCCACGAACAGGCGTCGCAGCGCCGCGCCGCCCCACTCGGCCAGGGCCAGTCCAGCCAGGCAGCCGAGCGTGGCCAGCAGGCCCGACTCGACCAGGTCTCGGGCCAGCAGCTGGCCCCGGCTCACCCCGAGCGCCAGCCGGAGAGCCGTTTCGCGCCGGCGCCGGATCATCCGGGCCAGCATCAGGTTGGCCACGTTGGCGCAGGCGATGAGCAGCACGATGACCGCGACTCCGGTGACCCAGAGGAGGGTCCGCGACTCGAGCCCCGCACCCGGGCCGGCTGCGGTGCGGAGCGGGCCGGCCACGGCCGTTGGCCGGGCAGCCTCCACCGGCGCGACATTCGGACTGAGATCGCGCTCCGCCTGCCAGCTCCGCCGGTACGCGACGGTGAGGTCGGCCGAGGCCTGCTCCACGCTCACGCCCGGTGCGCGGCGCGCCATCATGGCCATCCAGCCCCAGTTGTATTGGCTATAGTAGGTCCGGCCGAGGTCTGCGGGGAGCGTGCTCCCGGCGTAGGTGGTGATCGGCAGGATCACGTCGGGCGGGGCGCCCTCGGCCACGCCCACGAACCCCGGGGGCGCGACCCCGATCACCTCGAGGTCCAGGTTCCGTACCCGGATGGTGCGGCCGATGACGTCCTGGGCGCCCCCCAGCTCGGTCCGCCAGTAGTCGTGGCCCAGCACGGCCACCATCGCCCCGATCGGGGTCGTGTCCTCGGCAGCACCGAAGAAGCGACCCACGACGGGCCGCACATCGAAGAAGTCGAAGAAGCTGCCGCTCACCGCCAGGACCGGCCGCTCGCGTGACTCGTCGCCCCGGCCCACCGCGAGTCGCCCCTCCCGGAACCCCGCGAACTGGGTGAACCGCGTGGACCATCGGGCCAGGTCCAGATAGCGCCGGTATTCGTGCCCGGTTCCGTTGCGGATGGTTTCGCCCCGGTGGGAGTACTCTAGGTACACCCGGTGTACCTGGTTCGGGTCCCGGAGCCCGGGAAAGGACCGGAACATCAGGCGGTCGACCACGCTGAACATGGCCGCGTTGGCCCCGATGCCGAGCCCGAGGGTGAGGACCACCGCCGCCGTGAAGCCGGGCGATCGGCCAAGGCCGCGGAGGGCGTGGCGAACGTGCCGTCCGCTCTGCTCCAGCCAGGGCCACGACCACCGGTCCCGGGCTTCTTCCCGGGTGCTTGTCAGGTTTCCGAGGCGCCGCCGGGCGGTCCGAGCGGCCTCGCTCGGCGGTACGCCGGAGGCTCGCTCGTCGCGCTCGAGTTGTTCGGCGTGGAAGCGGAGCTCATCGGCCAGCTCGCGGTCGAGCCGATCACGGCGGAACCAGTCAGCCAGTCGGGCCAGCCATTCGCGCATGAGACGCCCTGGTCGGGGGCCGGGGTCAGGCGGGGCGCATGACGCGCGCAATGCCCCGGATCAGCTCCGCGAAGCCGGCTTCGGTCTGGCCCAGGTGCCGGCGGCCGGCGGCGGTGATGGTGTAGTACCGGGCCCGCTGGTTGTTGGGGGTGGTGCCCCACTCCGCCCGGATCCAGCCCTTCTGGCGCATCCGTTGGAGGGCCGGATAGAGCGAGCCTTCCTCCACCCGAATCACCTCGTCGGACAGGCGGCGGAGATGCTGGGCGATCCCGTAGCCATGCATGGACTGGACGGTGAGGGTCTTGAGGATCAGCATGTCGAGGGTGCCGGGCAGGAGCTCGCGGCGGGGGGGCGGACTCATGCCCGAATACTATAGCCTGTCTAGGGGATAGACAAGCTATCCCCTGTCGGCTGCCGATGGCGCGGGGCAGCAGTTGGCGGATCGGGCGGGCTCGCCGTAGCTTCCCCGAGCCCGGCGGTCCCGCCGGGGATCACCGCGACGGGTAACGGGTTGGCAGGGGAGGGGTTCGATGGCGATTCGGGTGGTGCATGTGGGTCTGGGTCCGATCGGGGCCGGGATCGTGCGACAGGTGGCGGCGCGCCGCGGCTTCCGGATCGTGGGTGGGGTCGACATCGACCCCGCCAAGGTCGGCGAGGACCTGGGGCTGGTCTGCGGCCTGGACCGGAAGCTCAAGATCAGGGTCAGCGACGACCTGGGCAGGACGATCAAGCGCGCCGAGCCCCATGTGGTCGTACTCTGCACCAGCTCGTCCCTGGCCGCGGTCATGGGGCAGCTGGAAGCGATCCTCAAGCGCCGGGTCCCGGTGGTCTCCACCACCGAGGAGCTGGCCTATCCCTACCACTCCAACCGGAAGCTCGCCAAGCGGATCGACGCTCTGGCGCGGAAGGCGAAGGTGGCCGTCGCAGGCACCGGCGTGAACCCGGGCTTCGCGATGGACGCGCTGCCGATCGCGCTCACTGCCGTCTGCGAGCGGGTGGACGCCATCCACGTCGATCGGATCCAGGACGCGCGACACCGGAGGCTCCCGTTCCAGCAGAAGATCGGCGCGGGGCTCACCCCGGCCGAGTTCCAGGAGCGGGTGGACGCGGGCACGGTGCGGCACGTGGGGCTCACCGAGTCGATCGCGATGATCGGTGACGCCATGGGATGGAAGCTCGACCGGATCACCGACGAGATCGCACCCAAGGTGGCTCGGGAGCGGGTGGCGAGCGAGTTCCTGGCCGTGGAGCCCGGCCAGGTCGCCGGCATCATCCAGGACGGGGTGGGCTACCGCGACGGCGAGCCGGTGATCACGCTTCACATGGAGGCGTATCTCGGCGCTCCGCAATCGTACGATGCGGTGCGGATCACGGGGACGCCCGAGATCCGGTCGCGGGTGGAGGGCGGGATCCACGGCGACGTGGCCACCGCGTCGATCGCGGTGAACACCATCCCCGCGGTCCTCGCGGCCCGTCCCGGTCTCCACACCATGCGTTCGCTCCGCCTGCCCTCGTACTTCGCCGGCTAGTGTCGCCCGCGGGCGTCGTTCGGCGGCCGTCGGCGCTGCTGGCGGGGTCGTTGCTGGCCTGTGTCGCGCTCCTTCCCCGGCCGGCCGCCGGCCAGGTCCCGGCGGCCGCCGGCGAGGTGCACGAGCGCTCGATCCCGGAGCTTCAAGCCGACCTCGCGGCCGGCCGGGTGACCTCGGTGCAGCTGGTGGATCGCTACCTCGCCCGGATCGCGGCCTACGACGGGGCCGGTCCGTCGCTCACCAGCATCCTCCGAAAGAACCCCGCGGCCCGCGCCGAGGCCGCCCGGCTCGACGCCGAGCGGGCGGCGGGGCGGGTTCGGGGCCCGCTGCACGGTATTCCGGTGGTGCTCAAGGACAACTTCGCAACCGCGGATCTGCCCACCAGCGGAGGGTCGCTCGGGCTGGCCAGCCTGCGCACGCCGGGCGAGGCATTCGTGGTCCGCCGGCTCCGCGAGGCGGGCGCGGTGATCCTGGCCAAGACCAACCTCCACGAGCTGGCCGCGGGGATCACCTCGATCTCGTCGTTAGGCGGGCAGACCCGCAATCCCTACGACCCCCGCCGCTGCCCCGGGGGCTCGAGCGGCGGCACCGCCGTGGCGGTGGCCGCGAGCCTGGCCGCGGTGGGCTGGGGGAGCGACACCTGCGGCTCGATCCGGATCCCCGCCGCGTACAACAGCCTCTTCGGCCTCCGCCCGACCCAGGGCCTGGTGAGCCGGACCGGGGTGATGCCGCTCTCCCACACCCAGGACATCGCGGGGCCGCTGGCTCGCACCGCCATGGACCTGGCGATCGCGCTCGACGCAACCGCGGGATTCGACCCCGACGACAGCACCACGGCGCCGCTTCGGACCCGCCCGGCGCCGCGATTCGTCGAGGCGGTCCGCTCGGCATCGCTCCGAGGCGTGCGGCTCGGCCTCCTCATCCCCTATTTCCGGGCGAGCGAGGCGGACATTCGGGACACGGTGCGCGCGGCCGGTCGGGCCATGGAGGCCGCCGGCGCCACGGTGGTGGACGTGACCATTCCGGGACTCGACTCCCTGGCGGGCGCGGCCGGGGTGATCGACTTCGAGACCAGGTTCGACCTGATCGACTTCCTGAGCCGGGTCCCGGGCGCGCCGGCGGCCTCGCTCCGGGAGCTGCTGGACCGGGGCCTCTACCACGATGCCCTGGAGCTCCGCCTCCGCCGCGCGGACACGGTCTCCGGCCGTGACCGCGAGGCGTACGGGAAGGCCCTGGCGGGCCGCTCGGTGCTGCGGGACCGGCTGGTGACGGTGCTGGACAGCCTGGGGCTCGACGCGCTGGTGCACCCCACCATGCTTCGCCGCCCGGTGCTGATCGGCGACCCGCAACTGGGCGGGACCTGCCAGTTGAGCGCCCACTCGGGCCTCCCGGCGCTCACCGCCCCGGCCGGCTTCACGGCCGACGGTCTTCCGGTGGGCATCGAGCTGCTGGGCCGCCCCTGGGCCGACGAGCGCCTGCTGGCGATCGCCGCCGCCTTCGAGGCCCTCTCGCCCCGACGTGCCCCGCCGCCCAACACGCCGCCCCTGGTGAACGGCCGGCCTCCGGCAGCGGTTCGATTCCAGGTCGTGGCTCGCGGCGCGTCCGGCTCGGTGACCGCGGCCTTCCGCTTCGACCCCACCACCGGGATCCTGGATTACGAGGTGAGAAGCTCGGGTGTCGAAGCCTCGGCCGTCGAGGCAGTGGTGTTGCGTCGCCCGGGAGGTGAGCGGCCCGGGCCGGTGGTGCAACGGCTCGCCGGCCCGGGGGAGTTGCGGGGTCGCGGCCAGGTGTCGCTGGTGGGCCTCAATCGTCGGGCGCTCGAGACCGGGTCACTGTCACTGGAGCTGTTTGCCGACGGCAAGAGTGTCGGTGCCCCGGTGGCCCTCCCCCGACGATAGCCGGTCCGGCTCCGGGGCGGGGGCTGCCTCAGCCCGACTGGCGGAAGTGCTCCGCGATCCGGTCCGCCAGCACCGCGATGCACCGCTCGCCCATCGCCGCGGTGGCCCCGCGGGCGTCGCCCAGGATTCCGTTCGGGGTCACGGTGTGGAGGCCGTCCCGAATCACCTGCGCCACCAGCGCCTCGCCCACGTCTCCCAGGTACCCCGCCTCGGCCCGGTCCATTCGCACCAGCTCCGGGTGGATGGCGAGCATCACCGACGTCTCGGCGATGTCGGCATGCCCACCCACGCGGCTGTCGAGCCCCGACAAGTCGCGCACCACGTCCCGCCACACGTCCACCAGCTCCATCAGCTCGGTATAGGCCCGGACCTCGGCGCGCGGGGCCACGGCAGCCTGGAGCCGCGGCAGCATGCCACGAAGCGGCCCGAAGTTGCCGCCATGGGTGGGGATGATCAGGATCCGGCGAAAGCCGTGGCGGGCGAGGCTCGTGCAATAGTCGTGGCAGACCGCCTCGAAGGTCTCGGTCCGGAGGGTGAGCGATCCCGGGAAGCTCATGTGATGCTCCGAGCAGCCCACCCGCACCGTAGGCGCCACCAGCGCGTTGCCCAGGCGGCTCGCGACCTCCACCGCCATCCGGGTGCCGTGCTCCGCGTCCATGAACATCGGGAGGTGGGGGCCGTGCTGTTCCACCGCACCGCAGGCAAAGACCACACTGGTCTTGCCGGCGGCGATGGCCGCGCCGGCCTCGGGCGAGCTGAGGTGCTCCAGCTGGATCGACCGGGTCATGGTCTCGGCGTCGGTGAGGGTACCAGCTCCAGGATGCTCCGGCGCACCGCCTCCCATCCGCTGCCATGGGGACGCAGCGGATCGAAGTGGCCCGCGTCGGGCACGGGAACGTAGCGCGCGTCGTCACCGGCCGCGAGCGCCCGTGCCACGTAGGCCTCCGCCGACGCTGCCGGGACCACCCGGTCCTCGACGCCCACGACGAGCCGGTGCGGGACGCCGAGGGGCAGCAACTCCGCCGGCGACGCCTGGGTGGCGCGGGGGCGAAGCGCGACGAGCGTGGTGTCCGGCAGCACCCCGAAGAGCCGCGCCGTGACCGGCTCGCCGCAGATGGCGCGGTCGTAGCGCGCGAAATCGAGCATGTCGCCGGGCCCGCCCACCGACACCGCGCCGGCGAGCCAAAGCGGCGCCGGTGCGGCGATCGGACTGCCAGCCGTCAACCGGTGGCGGCCCGCGGCCCAGAGCGCGAAGTGCCCGCCCGCCGAGTGGCCAACGGCGATCACCCGGGCGGTGTCGAGGGGAAAGCGGCGGGCCAGCTCGCGGAGGAAGTCAACCGCCTGGCCAATGTCGAGGAAACTCCCGGGCCAGCCGCCACCGGGGTGGCCCAGGGATCGATACTCGATGTTCCAGGTGGCCAGCCCCTCCTGCCGGAGCGCTTCCGCAAGCGGCGCCAGGTAGCGGCTCGTCGGATGGTAGGTCCCGATCCGGGCGAGCCAGCACCCCCCATGGATGACAACCGCCACCGGAAACGGGCCGGCGCCATCGGGAAGCCGGAGGAGCCCGAACTGAAGGGAATCGGTGCCGTAGGCGAGGCGGTGGTCGGCTGGCGGAACCGGAAGCGACTCGAGATCGGGGGGCCGGAGGCGGCGGGCATCCTGGGCGTACCCCGCCTGCGAAGCGGCGACCAGCACCGGGATCAGACATGGGAGACGGTGTGCCAGCACGGGGCACCGGTCGCGTGAAGGTTGCCGAAGGTATCTTCGAACCGGCCTGACAGGTACTGGGAGGATCCATGACCAAGCGGAGCGATGCCTGGTCCACCCCGACGTGGCGCGGTGAGATGCGGGCCTCGGGGGCTGATCGCTGTGGCTGGCCGACGGCAAGTGCTCAGGTCCTCATGGCGGTGGCCGCGCTTGCCGTAACGTCCGACGGATGGGGCCAGGCGATGCCGCGCCGCCCGATCGCGCTCGAGGACTTCTATCGGCTCGAAGCGGTGAACAGCCCCGCGGTCTCGCCGGACGGGCGACGGGTGGCGCTGGTGCGGACCGTGATCGACGAGGCCCGGAACGCCCGGCGAAGCGAGATCTGGCTGGCCCCCGCCGACGGCTCGACCCCGCCGGTCGGGCTCACCTCTCCCGGAGCGAGCGCCAGCGCGCCGACCTGGAGCCCGGACGGCACCTTGCTGGCGTTCAGTTCCCGTCGCGACGGCGAGGGGTCGAGCGGGATCTGGTTCCTGAGCTTCGAGCGGCCCGGAGAGGCATTCCAGATCGAGGGCGTGCACGGCGCACCGATCATGAGCCCGGACAACCGGTGGATCGCCTTCACCCGGGCGGATCGTCCGATTGCCCCGGCACCGCCGGGGAGCGAGCTGGAGCGGAAGCTCCGGGAGCGTTTCACCGGCCGGGCGTACGAGTGGATCCAGTATCGCTTCGATGGCCGGGGATATCTGCCTGATCCGACCGACCCGACGGCCACGCCGCCCCGGGAGCTGCACCTGGTGCCGCGTTCCGGCGGCACTCCGCGCCAGATCACCCATTTCGGGGTGGACATCCGCGAGGCGGTCTGGAGCCCGGACGCGGCGCGCTTTGCGATCACGGCCGACACCCACCAGCGGGACGAGACGGTCTACGAGCGTGCCGACCTCTGGATCGTGGAGCTGGACGGCACCACCCGCCGTCTCACTGACGACGGATTCCATCACACCAATCCGGCCTGGAGCCCGGACGGGCGAACCATCGCGATCCGACGCACCAGGGGGCTGTCGCTGGTGATCGCCGCCAGGGAGGCGCAGGGCGCGCCCGTGGACCTGGTGCTGATTCCGGCCGCAGGTGGGCCGATGCGAAACCTGACCGACCAGTGGGATCTGATTCCGGGCGACCCGGTGTGGAGCGCCGACGGCCGGCACCTGTATTTCACGGCGGAGACCGGTGGCGATCGCCATCTGTTCCGGGTGGCGGCGGCCGGGGGGCCGGTGGTGCAGGTGACCCGGGGCGCCCGGCGAATCCAGGACGTGAGCTTCTCGGCCGCCGTCGACCGACTCGCCTATGTGGCCACCGATCCGACGCACCCGGCGGAGGTGTACGCAGCGCGGAGCGATGGGAGCGGCGAGGTGCGCCTCACCGGCTTCAACGATCGGCTGCTGGCCGAGGTGGACCTCGCGCCGGTGGAGCGCCAGGAGTTTCGGAGCCGGGACGGGACCCGGATCGAAGGCTGGCTGATGCTCCCGCGCGGGCCGCGCGACGCTGCAACGCGCCATCCGCTGATCCTCTCGATTCACGGCGGCCCCCACGCCGCCTACGGGACGGATTTCTCCTTCCAGTTCCAGCTCCTCGCCGCCCAGGGCTACGCCGTGCTCTACACCAACCCCCGCGGCTCCACCGGCTACGGCGAGCGATTCCTCTGGGCAACCTGGGGCGGCTGGGGCAACCTCGATTCCGAGGACGTGCTGGCCGGCGTGGACCACGTGCTGTCCCGTTATCCCATCGACCCCGGGCGGCTCGGCGTTACCGGCTATTCCTACGGCGGGTTCCTCACCAACTGGCTCGTCGCGCGAAGCCGGCGGTTCGCGGCCGCGGTGTCAGGTGCGGGGATCTCCAACTGGGTGAGCGACTACGCCACGGCGGACATTCCCCGCACCAAGGAGAGCGAGTTCTTCGGCCCGCCATGGGAGGAGCGCGGTGGCAAGCTCCTGGTGGAGCAGTCTCCGGTGATGCACGCCCGGGGTGTCACCACGCCGACGTTGTTCATCCATGGCGAGGACGATTTCCGGGTACCAATCGAGCAGGGCGAGCAGATGTACCTGGCGCTCCGCAAGCAGGGCGTTCCCGCGCGAATGGTGCGATACCCGGGGATGTCCCACGGCGGCTGGACCCCGTGGAACACGGTCCACCGCTACTGGGAGGAGCTGCGCTGGTGGGCCCGGTATCTCGGGCGGGAGCCGGCGCCCTGAGTACGGTTCAGGAGGAAGCGGCCGCGCTGCTCCCGGTCCCGGGGCGGCTTGCCTCCAGCCAGCGGCGGGCCTCGTCGGGCGACCGGAACACGCCCAGCTCGTAGGGTGCCTCGCTCCGGATCAGCTGGTACATCCGGGGTATCCCGTAGACCAGGTCGCTGGGCGCCACGATCGCCCAGCGCCCCCCGGTCCAGAGTCGATCCGCCTGGCTGGCCAGGAAAGCCAGCTGGCGGACGTCGCGGGCCTCCAGATCAATGCCAGCGAGGGCCGTGGCGTCCACCAGACCGGTGGGGCCCTGGCGCAGCCGCTCGTCGGCGCCGATCTCGGCCAGGACGGACGTGGCCTCTGCCACGCTGAGCCGCCCCACGAGCTCGAGGATTGCGGTGTTGCGGTCCGGATCGACGGAGACGCGGGCCGGCAACGCGTCAGCCCCGCTCTTCGGCGAGGACAACGAACCGCCCGGCGAAGGCGAAGGCGTAGAGCGTCGCCGCGGTGAGCCAGGCGCCGATCCCGAACACCGGCGGTCCGTGGAGGCCAAGGCCCACGCCGGCCGCTACCAGCAGGAGCCCCAGGGCCGCGAAAAGCCGCATGCCATACAGGAACACGAAGGGAAGGTAGTGGGCTCCGAGGATCACCATGAAGGCCGGATAGAACCAGTCGAGGCGGTAGAGTGCCGCGGCGCCCACCACCGGCAGGCTGAGCGGCAGCGTAAAGGCGACCTGCATCCCGAGCCCGCCGAGAGAGTTCTCCGATCGCAGCCGGCCGGGCCGGCCGATCAGCCGAAGCCCCAGTTGGGTGAGTGGAAAGATGAAGAAGCCTCCGATCACGAGCAACGTGATCGCGGCGCGGGGCGTGCTCCAGGTGGCCAGGGCGGCGGAGCCGAGCCAGAGGGTGCCGGACACCAGCTGCCCCATGAACCCGCCCAGAAAGGCGGCGCGGACTTCACGCTGGGCGTCGCGGATCTCCATTCGATCCTCCCGGTAACCTGAGGCATGATGAGCGGCCCCGCCGGTCGGGGCTTGAATCCTGATGCGTTCCGTCACAGCCGTGGCCGACACGCGGGCGACGTCCACCGTAGCCGGGAATGTCGCGCGAGGGTCAATCCCCCGGAACTCGGCGGTTGGACCAGGGATGGGGCGATCCGGACCGGGGGGCTGGCCGCCTCCGACCCAGTCTTACGCGTTGTTGGCATCGACCCTCCCACGAGTGGGGACCCGATGCGCACCCTCAACACCCTGACCGGGGGCCTCCGGCATGAGCTTCCGGGCTGGTTTACGGCCGCTGTGGCGGTCCTGACGCTGGCCGGCTGCGGCGGCGAGACCAACCCCTCGCCCCCGCCGCCGCCCCCCCCGCCCGACAACACCCGGGCCGTATCGCCCCACGCGGGCGACGGCCAGCGTGCCAAGACCGGCACTCCGGTGGCCGTCCCGCCCGCCGTCCGGGTGGTCAACGCCGGCGGGTCCCCGGTGTCCGGGGTGGGCGTGGCCTTCGCGGTGGGCACCGGCGGCGGATCGGTGACCGGTGGGAACGCGGTGACCGGGAGCGACGGCGTGGCAACCGTGGGTACCTGGACCCTGGGAGGCGTGGGCTCGAACACGTTGATCGCGACGGTCACGGGGGCCACCAGCGGTAGTCCGGTGACCTTCACGGCCACGGCCGACGAGGTGCTGGTGCAGCCAAGTCGCGATACCACCCTGTCGGGCGTGGTGGCGGTCACCCGTCTCATCGTTCCGCAGGGCGTGAGGGTGACGGTACGGGACAGCCTGGTGGTCAGGGCCGACAGCCTGGTCCAGATCGACGGGGCGATCGTTGGGGATTGCACCCCGGTGACCGTCGAGGGGAAGCAGGACGTGATCCTGAACGGGGTCCTGCGAAATGACTGCACCGACCTCGGCCAGGACGGCGCCCGACTGCGGATCGTGGCCCTGGGCGGCTACGAGCTCAACGCCGGCTCCGAGGTATCCGCCACCGGGGACGTGGAGGTGACCAACGATCCCACCTTGACCGACACCGAAGTGGAGCCGGCACCGGCGCCTGCGCCGGCGCCGGCCGAGGCTGCGGCCGCGGCCCAGGGGAATCGCTGCTTCCTCCGGACCCGCTACATCCCGCGCCCGGCGAAGCGCCCCACACCGCCCACCGGGGTCCGTGGGGCCGATGGCCGTCCGGGGGCCGCGATGCGAGTCGATTGCCGTGGCGATCTGCTGGCGGGTGGTGGCTTCGAGTTCCGGGCGATGGATGGTGGGGACGGCGCGCGCGGGGTGCATCAACCAGCCAGCGGGCGAGCGGAGGCGTGGGGCGGCAACGGAGGGGCCGGCGGCCGACTGGTCTTCCGGGCTACCGGCAACATCGGGTTCGCGGGCACGAACCTCATCCGCTCGGGGCACGGAGGCAATGGCGGAAGCGCGTTCGCCGTGGCGGGCGGAGGTTCCGGCCCGGTCGCGCCCGAGGCCGAGGCGCTCGGGGGCAACGGCGGAGCGCCCGGGCTGATTTCCTTCCGGTTCAAGATCTCGATCAACTACATCGATCCGACCGACGTCACCATCGGGAACGGCGGTGACGGAGGGGATGCGACGGCCGTCGGCGCCAAGGGCGCCGACGCCACCGCTCAGCAACCGGCCCAGGCCGGAGGCGAAGGGAACGCGGCGGCGGGCGATGGCGGCTCGACCCCGAGCCTCCAGCTGCATCGGACCGGCGCGGTGACGGTGGTCAATCCAGGTAATCTGAACCTGGAGGGTGGCCACGGGGGCAGGGGCGGCAAGGCGACGGGCGAGGCGGGCCAGGGCGGGGTGGGGAGCCGCGAGCATCCCAACGGCGCCGATGGCGGACACTTTTCGGTTGCAGGTGGGTTAGGTGGTGACGCGCTCCTTCGCGACCTTCTGGGGAAGCCGTTCGGGAACGGGGGCATTGGCGGACAGGCCGTCTTCCGGAACGGGAACGGCGGGCGCGGCTTCAGCAACTGCACGGCGGCGGGCTTTGGTCCGGGCGGGAACGGTGGCCGAGGCGGAGACGTGTCTGGCGTCGAAGGATTGGGCGGCACCAACGGGGTAACCACTGCAAGAAACGGCGGGGCGCATCTCGACTTCGCCGGGAACGGCGGCAACGCCGGCAACGGGTGGCCCGAGCCCGGCGTGCGCGGAGTGTCCGGCGCCGACCTGGCCGACGGCTCGCCGCGTACCCTCGGCGACCCGAGCCTGCAGTGGGGGCAGTTCGGGCTGCGTTGCCTCTTCGGATATCCCCAGGAGACCAGGATCACCATCAACCGGTCGGGTCCTCCGCCCCAGTCGTCCTGCGAGGGTGCGCCCAGCAGCTGGATGTTGCGGAGCGTGGCCGACGAGGCCATGGCCTTCGTCGTGGTCTCGACCCATCCCTCGCTTCGGCTGGCGCCTGCGATCGGGAACGTGCCGGCACGGCCCGCCGGCACCAGCGGGCAGGTCTGGAGCGAGCGCGCCATGCAGGACTTCTTCGATGCCTGCAAGGTCTCGAGCTCGTTCGTCGCCGAGCACTCGATCCAGCTCACCGGGTTGCTGAGCGGGTTTCAGCTCACGATCCAGATCCCGGTGACGGTGGTGCTGAACCAGCAATGACCGGCTCCAGCCTGCTCGGGGTGCGTTCTGGTCAGAACCACTGCCCCAGCCTGAGGAAGAGCGCCCCCCGCCCGCTGGTCGCCAGCCCCCAGGCCAGGTCGATGGGTCCGGCAGGCGTGTCGGCCCCGAGACCGAGCCGGGCGCCGCCCAGCCAGCCCCGGTCCGGGCCGTTCGGGGTCCAGGTTCGCCCGACCGCGAGCAGAAGCCTGACCTCGATCGGCCCTCTCACGCCGTAGCCGAAGCGGACCGACCCCATCAGCTCCCGCGAGCCGCGACGTTCGCCCAGGTGGAGCCCCGGGAAGCCGTCGTCGCCACCCAGGGGAAAGGTCCATTGGAGAGGCAGGTCCTCGCCCCAGCCGGCGCGAGCTGCCGGCGCCACCTTCCAGCGCCCCTCCCCCAGGTTCCAGCCGGCGGCCAGGTGAGCGAATCGGAACCCGGGCGCAAGCAGCGTCTCGCCCGTGACCTGGGGTCCCTTGCGGGCGGAACGGAGCACCCTCAGGGAACCGCCCGCGGTTCCCTCCCCGCGCCGACCCTCAGCCCCCCACGTCACCAGATCGCCAGCCGGCTGGATCCGCCAGTGCTCCCCGATCTTGAACTCGATCCCGGCGTTGAGCCGGGCGTCGCTGGTGCTCACCTGGGGGAGGTCACCGCCGTCCGGGTCAAACTGGCGGACATCCTCTGATCGGGCGCGAACGGTGATCACGGGCGTCATCCGCGACCACCCTGCGTCGAAGTGCCAGAGCCCGGTCCCGAAGAGTTCGCGCTGCCAGATTCCCAGGGACGCCAGGGCGCTGGCCTCCAGCGTGGTGCCGAACAACTGGCGGTCGAAGAGGCCGACCCACACCCGTCCGCCCAGCTCGTTGTCGTACGCCAGACCCGCGCCACCCACGGTGCGAGGTGCCTTGATGGGCTCGATCCGAAAGGTGACGCTGTCCGGTCCGCCAGACGGATTGAGCCAGACGCCCCGGAACGCCTCGGCATCGGTGAGCCCGATCAGGCGCTCCCTGAGGCGCGTGGGCTCGATGGTCGCTCCGGCCTCCAGCCTGAGCATCCGCGCAATGAGCGTGCTGTCGGCGGCGGTGCCGCTGGCGAGACTCCAGCCGCTCAAGGTCCGGGGCAGGGGAGGAACGGGTGGTGGCCCGCCCGAAGGGAGGCACCGGGCCCGGGTGAGGGTCGTGTCGGCGGCCCGGGCGCCACGTGCCAGGATGGTCTCCATCGTCGCCCGGGAGAAATCCAGGCTCCGGAAGGCTTGGACGTCGGTCCGCACCAGGACGTCGCCGGGCTGGAGCGCCACGGCGGGCTGCCGGAACAGGAAGCCGAGCAGTTGATCCGCCAGGGCCACGGGCGACTCGACGTCGAGGCTGTCCTGGGGGTGCTCGGTCGCATCGGACACGATCACCCGTTCCGCGCCGGCGGCCCGGGCCTCGGCCACCGGGATGTTGGCCGAGAGACCGCCGTCCACCAGCACGGCCCCGCCAACAATGACCGGGGGGAAGACCAGCGGAATCGCGCTGCTGGCCCGGACCGCCCGGGCCAGATCGCCGCCGTCGAGGACCACGGTGCTCCGGTCGCGGAGGTCGGTGGCGACAGCGAGGAAGGGAATGGGGAGGCGATCGAACCGGCCACGGGCCAGCAGGTTGCCCCGCAGCATGGCAGCGTTCAGGCGCGCGTTGGGCTGGGTCTCGTCCACGACGCCGGTCTGAAACTCGAAACCCTTCCGGCCCTTCACCATGAAGAGGATTGGAATCCGGCGGTCCCACGGATGAGGCGTGGTGACCCGAAAGGGGCGGACGATCTCGGCCACCGGGAGGTTCCGGGCCAGGGACTCGATCTCTCGGGCGGTGTAGCCGCTGGCATACAGGGCCCCGACGATGGCGCCGATACTGGTGCCGACCACGAGATCCGGACGGACGCCGAGGCTGTCGAGCACCCTGAGCAGCCCGATGTGGGCCAGACCCTTCACGCCGCCGCCGCTCAGCACCAGGGCAGTGCGGGCGGGGCGGCAGTCCTGAGCCCAAGACGCGACCGGCTGGGCCAGCGCCAGGCCGGCGAGGAGGAGGGGTCGAACCCGCATGGCCGGAAAGTAGCGGTTCGGTGCCCCGAGACGCGGAGAGGGGGCGCGGGATCTGGCCGTCAGCGCCGGGTCAGGCCGAACAGACTGTCCCAAAGGGCCAGGGCTGGCTTGGCCCGGAGGACGGTGTCGAAGACGCCGAGGCGCGAGAACGGACGGAGCGCTGCCTGCAAGCTGCTGGGGAACGACCCGATCTCGAGATCGGTGGGAGTGAGCTGGATCCAGGTCAGGGTCCGCAGCCGTTCGAGCAACCGCGCCTGCCTTCGGAAGTAGGCCACCTGACTGCCTGGCGTTGCCGGTACGCCGGAGAACGGTTCCGTGGTCCATCCACCCTCCACCACCAGCACCGGGAGGGACCGGCCGGCTAGGAGCCTGCTGTAGTAGTCGTCAGGGAGGTCCTCCGGGCTGGGCCAGGCGAGGTAGGGGTAGGAGGACAGGCCGAGCGCGTCGAGGAAGGGGAAGTCGGCGAAATCGCGCTCCACGCCGAGGTACGGCTGGTTAGTGAATCGGCCCCAGGCGGTTTCCACCTGCACCGACACGAACAGGCGCGGCGGCCGGGGCCGGACGCGGAGGTCACCCGCGACCTGATTGGCGGCGAAGACTGCCGCCTGGTACAGCGGTGGAGGGGCAGCGAGGCGGATCAGGTTGGTCTCGGCCAGCAGTCCCACGTATTCCGGCTGGTATCGGGCCACGAATGCGAGGATCCAGGAGCGAAACCGTTCCTGGACCGCCGGTTCCGTAAAGCTGCGGCCGAGGGCTTTGAGCTGGGGCGGCTCATCACCGCGGGAGAGGCCATCAGTGGCGTCGGCGACGAAGACCAGCGCCAGGCCCCGGGTGCGGTAGTACTGGATCAATCCATCCTTTTCGCGGCGGAGGATCGAATCGGGCGCGACGCCGTTCAATAACTCGGTCCACGGTAGCTCCTCGTGGACGATGGCCACATCCGCCCGGGTGGTCCATCGACCAAGGGCCTCGAGAGCGACGTTCTGATCGAGGCGAGGGGGCACGTTGGCGAATCCCATTCGGTAGGTCCGGCTGGGTGGAGGAGGCGGGTCGGGGGCGGCGCCGCCGTCCTGACAGCCCAGGCCCGCCTGAGCGATCAGAAGTGCGCAGAGACTGCGCCAACGGCGTGACGGCGGCGGACCGAGAACGACCGGCGGGCACAGCGAAGGGGGTCGGCGTATCATCAGCGGGTTCCCGGGCGGGAATCTAACGGGCCCGAAGGGGGACCGGCCCTGGGGCCCGCCGGGCCCCGGGCCTAACCGGAGACGAGCGCGGGCGAACCGCTAGTGAGGCCCGCCGCCCGGGCCTCGACGCCCGCCCGGATCGCGTCGCGCATGATGGTCAGGGCGAGGTCGATCTCGTCGTCGGAGACGGTGAGCGGCGGGGCGATCCGGAACACCCCGCCCATCTCGGGCAGATTCACGATGTTGAGACTGAGCCCGCGGGCGAGGGCCTCGCGGGTAATCGCGTCGCCCAGGGCCGGGGCCTGCCGCCTGGAGACCTTGTCGGCCACGATTTCGAGGCCCAGGAGGAGTCCCCGTCCCCGCACGTCGCCCACGCAGTCGAACTCCGTCTTCAGGGCCTCCAGCCCGGCGCGGAGGCGAGCCCCCGCCGCGACTGCCCGCTCGGCCAACCGGTCGCGGGCGATCACGTCCAGGACGGTAAGCCCCACCGCCGCCGGCAGCGGATCGGAGACGTGGGTGGTGATGAACAGGAAACCCCGCTCGTGGCACCGGGCCTCGATCTCGGCGCTGGTGAGCACCGCCGCGAGCGGAAGGCCAGCGCCGAGCGTCTTCGACAGCGTGAGGAAGTCCGGGACCACACCGTCGCGCTCGAACGCGAACATGGTTCCAGTGCGGCCCAGACCAGTCTGGGCCTCGTCCAGCACCAGCAGCATCCCGCGCTCCCGGCACTTGACCCGAAGCGCGTTGAGGTATCCGGGCGGCAGCTCGAGAATGCCTCCCGCGCTCAGGATCGGCTCCGCGATGAACGCCGCCAGCGAGCCCGAGCTCTGGCGATCGATCAGGTCGAACCCGTAGTCCAGCTCGGCCTGCCAGGAATAGGACGCGGGATCGCCGAAGGCCGGCCGGTAGAGATTGGGCGCGAAGATGGCCATCGTACCGGCCCCCATCGGGCCGTACCCCCGGCGGCCCGCCGAGTAGGTGACCGACGCTGCCCCCCCGGTCATCCCGTGCCACGATTGGGCGAAGCCCACGACCTCGTGTCGTCCGGTGGCGAGCCGCGCCATCTTGAGCGCCGCCTCGTTGGACTCGGCTCCGGTGCTGAGCAGCATCACCTTTTCGAGCGGTGGCGGGGCCAGCCGGGCCAGGGCCTCGGCCAGCCCCACCACCGGCTCGGAGAGGGTCAGGCTGAAGAGGTGATCCAGCCGGCCCACCCAGGCCCGGACCGCCTCGACGATGTCGGGGTGGCAATGGCCCAGGATGGAGCTCATCTGGCCGGACGTGAAGTCGAGGATCCGCCGGCCATCCCGGTCGTACACGAAGCTGCCTTCGGCCCGGTCGGCCACAAAGGGCGAGAAAGCTCCCCCGTAGCGCACCAGATGGCGCGCCACGCGGGACCAGAAGGCGTCGCTCGTCATCGCCTACCTGTAGACCTTGAACTCGCCGCGGGTGTAGCGACCCCAGTACTCCTCCAGCTCCCGCTTCACCCGCCCGCTCAGCATGTAGACCCCGATCAGGTTGGGGAACGCCATGCCAAGAATCATCAGGTCGCCGAAATCCAGCACGTTTTGCGAGGTGACGATCGAGCCGAGAAACACGTTGATGATGAACAGCACCTGGTAGATCCGCGAGGTCCGGTCGCCGAAGAGCCAGGCCCAGCACCGCTCGCCGTAGTACGACCAGGAGATCATGGTCGAGTAGGCGAAGAGCATCACCGCGACGGCCAGGATATAGGGGAACCAGCTGATGTGTTCGCCCATCGCCCGCGACGTGAGGCCGGCGCCGTTGGCGGCGGCGCGGAGCGACTCGTACTCGGGGTTGAGGTAGGCGCCGGTGACGACGATGACCAGGGCGGTCATGGTGCAGATCACCACCGTATCGATGAACGGCTCGAGCAGGGCGACGATCCCCTCGCGCACCGGGTACGGCGTTTTCGCGGCCGAGTGGGCGATGGCGGCGGACCCCGAGCCGGCCTCGTTGGAGAAGGCTGCCCGGCGGAAGCCGGTCACCAGCACGCCGATGAACCCGCCGAATCCTGCCTCGGGTGTGAACGCACCCTTGATGATTTCGCCGAAGGCCCAGGGGATCCGGCTGGTGTTATCGATGAGAATGAAGAGAGCGGCGCCGACATAGATGATCGCCATGAACGGCACCACCTTGTCGGCCACCGTGGCGATCCGGCGGATCCCGCCGATGATCACGATCCCCACCAGGACCGACATCCCGAGGCCGTAGGCCCAGGGAACCTGGCGGAGCACCGGGAACGTCTCGGACAGCGCGTTCAACGACTGGTTCACCTGGAAGGCGTTGCCGCCGCCGAAGGAGCCACCGATGCAGAGGATCGCGAACAGCACGGCGAGCACGCGGCCCAGCCGGGCCCATCCGAGCTCCGCCAGGCCCTTGGAGAGATACTGCATCGCGCCGCCCATCAGGCGGCCGTCGGGACGGAACTCCCGGAACTGCTGGCCCAGGGTGACCTCGGTGAACTTGGCCGTCATGCCGAGCAGGCCTGCCACGATCATCCAGAAGGTGGCGCCCGGGCCGCCCACCGAAACCGCAATGGCCACGCCGGCGATGTTGCCGAGCCCCACGGTGGCGGAGAGCGCGGTGGTCAGGGCCTGGAAGTGGCTCACCTCGCCCGCGTCGGCCGGGTTGCTGTACTTGCCGCGGGTCACGTTCACCGCGTGCTTGAAGCCGCGGAAGTTGATGAACCGCATCTTGAGGGTGAAGAACACGGCGCCCGCCACCAGCCACAGCACCACCAGCGGGAGCGTGTGCTCCGGATCCCAGAACATCACGTCCCAGAAGAAGACCGCCGACAGGGCCCGCACCAAGACCCCGGCCCCGGCGTCGATCTTGTCCATGAAGCCTTGACCGATCGCGCCGCCCTGGGCGGCGAGCGGGGCGGCGAGCACGGCCAACAGCGTGAGCGGAGCGCCCAGCAGGCGCAGCACGGCACGGCGGCTCGAGTGCGGCAAAGCGGGTATCCTCGGGTCGAAGTGGATCGGGGGAATGGAGCCGGGGTCGAGCAACGCTAGCGCCACCGGGCCGCTCTGGCAATATGGTCGCTGGAGTTGAGCGCCCGGGACCGAATCGTCCCGGATGCGGGAACCGCCGGGCTCCAGCGGCTCCGGCGCCCCTCAGGATGAGGCGTCGGGTGATGGCAGCAGATCCGCTTCGGTAAAATCAGTCCCCTCGCCCGCAGCCCGTTGCTCGCGCTCGCGCTGCCGGAGCTCGACCCGGCGGATCTTGCCCGAGATGGTCTTGGGAAGCTCGGCGAACTCCAGCCGCCGGATCCGCCGATAAGGGGCGACGCGCGTCCGGACGAAGCGCAGGATGTCGGCCGCCACCTCCCGCGACGGCGAGAAGCCCTGTCGAAGCGACACGAACGCCTTGGGAACCGTGAGCCGGATCGGATCGGGGCTCTCCACGACGGCCGCCTCGGCAACCGCAGGGTGCTCGATCAGGACGCTCTCCAGCTCGAACGGACTGATCCGGTAATCGGAGCTCTTGAAGACGTCGTCGGCCCGGCCGACGTAGGTGATGTAGCCATCCTGGTCCCGGGTCGCCACGTCGCCGGTGCGATAGAAGCCCTCGCGGCGGGCGTCCTCCATTCGGGCCGGATCATCCAGGTAGCCGTCCATGAGCCCGATGGGGGAGGGGTCGAGACCGATGCAGATCTCGCCATCGACGCCCGGGCCGCCGGGCCCGGTTCCGGCTGGCCGGAGCTCGATCCGGTAGCCCGGCATCGGGACTCCCATCGAGCCCGGTCGGACCGGCAACCCTGGCGGATTGCCGACCTGCAGGGTGGTCTCGGTCTGCCCGTAGCCATCCCGCACCGTGATCCCCCAGGCCTGACGGACCCGTTCGATCACCTCGGGGTTGAGCGGCTCGCCAGCGGAGACGGCCTCGCGCAGGCGGACCTGCCAGCGGCCCAGGTCCTCGTTGATCAGCATCCGCCAGACCGTGGGCGGGGCGCACAGGGTAGTGACTTCCGCCCCGGCGACCGTGTCGAGGAGCATGCCGGCATCGAACCGGGGCTGGTCGAACACCAGCACGGTCGCGCCGGCGGTCCACGGCGCGAAGAAACTGGAGTAGGCATGCTTGGCCCACCCGGGGGAGCTGATATTGAGATGCCGGTCGCCGGGCCGGAGACCGATCCAGTACATGGTGGTAAGGTGGCCCACGGGATAACTCTGGTGGGTGTGCAGCACCAGCTTGGGCCTGGCGGTGGTGCCCGACGTGAAGTAGAGCAGCAACGGATCCGTGGCGCGGGTACGGCCTGGCGGGTCGAGCACCGCGGACTGCTGCTCCAGGTCGTGGTACGGGGTCCAGCCGGGGTGCGCGCCCGAGGTGACGATCCGGGCGCCTGCTGGCCCCAGGTCGTCCACCTTGGCCGCGCCGTCGGCATCGGTCAGGACGTGTCGCACTCCACCCCGGGCGAAGCGATCTTCCAGATCGAACCGGGTGAGCTGGGGGGTGGCGGGAATCACCACGGCGCCGATCTTCATGGCGGCGAGCATCGTCTCCCAGAGCGGCACCGCGTTGGGCAGCATCAGGAGCAGGCGGTCGCCCCGGGCCACGCCCAGCGCCAGGAGCAGGTTGGCCAGCCGGTTGGACCGTTCCGCCAGCTCGGCGAAGGCGCGGACCGGGCCCCGCCCGCCAGCGTGAACCAGCTCCAGCGCGGGCGCCGGGTTGGCGCGCGCCATCGGGTCGAACCAGTCGAGCGCCCAGTTGAAGTCCCGGAGGTCCGGCCATCGGAAGGCCGCCACGGCCGAGGCGTGGTCCTCGCGATGGCGGAGGAGCAGATCGCGCGCGGCTGCGAACGCGGCGGCGTCGGGCGAGGGCTGGGCCATGGCGGGTCCGGGTCGACGGGATCGCCGAATCTCGGCCCGGGCGCCGCTGTCGTCAAACCATCTCGCCGACCCCGCCTTCACCCGAGGTCGCACCCATGACCTGGAGGAGCCGATGAGCAGCACCAGAATCTGGATCGCCCTGTTGCTGGCGCCCGGCCTGCCCGCCGCCGCCCAGACGCCGGCCGACAGCGCCGCGATTCGGGCGACGGCGCTCGACTACGTCGAGGGCTGGTACGCGGCCGACGCCGCCCGGATGCAACGAGCCCTGCATCCCGAGTTGGCCAAGCGGATCGTTCGGCGGGGCGCCAACGGCGAGCCGAGGCTCGACCAGATGGGGGCGGCGGAGCTGGTGCATCGGACCCGGGCCGGGGGCGGGAGTCGGACGCCGGAGGGCGAGCGGGAGCGCGAGGTCCGGATCCTCGACCTGTTCCGCGACGCCGCGAGCGTGCGGGCCACCATGTCGGGCTGGGTGGACTACATGCACCTCGCGAAGTGGAACGGACGCTGGGTGATCGTGAACGTGCTGTGGGAGCTCAAGGGCTAGGCTGGAACCATCGCTCCCCGCCTCACCGCTGGCGGTCCGGGGGAAGGCCCAGCTGCCTGACCAGCGAGACGAACCGGGGGTTCGACCGCAGCCCGTCGTAGAGCGGCATCGACTTCAGCCCCAGCGCCGCAATGCCCCGCTCGGCGGCGGCGCGCTCCAGCACCACGAGCGCCTGATCGTCCATCCCGAGCCCCGCGAACAGCGGCGCCCGGACGTGCGCCGGGAGCGCGGCGACCTCCGCCTGCTGCCGCAGCGCCAGCCGCCGAGCCTCCTCGCGGCTGCGAGGATCGGCGAGTCCGTTCACCCAGGCCCGCATCAGTTCCGTCGTGTCGCCGAAGCGCGTGAGCAGCGCCTGGCCCCGGTCCCGGTCACCGGCCAGTGCAGCGGCCCAGATCATGCCGAGCCTGGCGTACGAGAAGCCGGGGTCCCGGGCCAGCGCCTCGTCGTAGGCATCGAGCGCCTCCCGCCATCGATGCGACGCCAGGAGCGGGTGCGCCAGGGAGTGCGCGGTGACCGCGCTGGTCGGGTCGAGCCGTGCCGCCATCCGACCCTGCTCGATCGCCTCGTCGAACCTCCCCAGAATGGCCAGCAGCTCGGCGTACCACTGCCGCGCCGTGGCATAGTCCGGATCGAGGTCGATCGATCGCCGCAGATGGCGCTCGGCGCCGGCCCAGTCCCAGTCGGCATAGGTGGCGATCTCGCCCAGCGACGCGTGCGCCTCGGCCAGCTCGGGATCCAGCTCCAGCGCGCGCGTCGCTGCCGCCCGCGCCCGGGCGAAGGCCTCGCCCGGCGACACCGTCGTGGCGCCGTATTGGGGATAGAGAATGTACGCGTCGGCCAGACCCGCGTACGCCCGGGCGTACTGCGGATCGGCCGCCAGCGCCCGGTCGAACGCCTCGACCGCCAGCACCATTCCCTCTGCGGTGCGTTTCTTCCAGTGGTAGCGGCCAAGGGTGTAGAGGTTGTAGGCCTCCACGTTTCGGGTCGCCGCATTGCGGATCGCCACCCGCTCCGACTCGCCGAGCTGGAGCCGCAGCTCCTCGACGACCTGCTCCGCGATCCGGGTCTGAAGGTCGAACACGTTGGCCAGCACGCCGGCGAAGACACCACCGCCAATCGTCACCCCGGTGGCCACCTCGATCAGCTGGGCGGTGATCTTCACCTCCGGCGTCGAGGCGGCCTCGGCCCACTGGACCGTGCCGTCCAGCACGTAGCGGACCCCGAGCCGGCGGCCGACGCTCACCGCGGACTCCTCGGGGCGGCCGGAGCGGAGCTGGGCATTCCGGCCGATCACGCCGATACCCCTCACGCGGGCCAGGCGGGTCGCGATCTCCTCGGACAGGCCGTCGGCGAAGTACTCGTCCTGGGAGCGGTTGACGCTGTGGAGAGGGAGCACCGCCAGCAGGATCCGGTCCGACGCAGCGGGTCGCTCGCCTCGCGACAGGAGCCGGCTGGTGCCCCAGCCCGCCGCCGCAAGCGCCGCCAGCGCGACCGCGCCCAACAGAGCCCGGCGCCCGCGGAATCCCCGCCGCGGTTCCGGTAGACTGGGGCCGGCGCCGGTTTCGGCCAGCGCCAGCTCGGCCTCCCCGGGCAGTGCCGCCAGGAAGGCCGCCACCGAGTCGAACCGGTCGGCGGGGGTCTTGGCGAGGGCCCGCTGGATGGCCCGTTCCAGCCCCGGCGGAACCGACGGTCGCGCCGAGCGGAGCGACGGCACCGGATCGATGGCGTGCCGCCCCATGACCTCGCGCCAGGAGGACCCGAGGAAGGGCGGATGGCCGGCCAGCATCTCGTAGACCACGCATCCCAGGCTGTAGAGATCGCTCCGGGCGTCGACGTGTCGGCTGGCGGTGACCTGTTCGGGGCTGCTGTAGTGCGGGGTGCCAAGGCTGTAGCCGGTCGCGGTGAGGTTCTCGTTCGAGGTCACCGCGCGCGCGATGCCGAAGTCGGCGACCAGCACCTGCTCCTCGGAGAGGAGGATGTTCTCGGGCTTGATGTCCCGATGGACCAGGCCCTTCTGGTGGGCATGCCCCAGGCCGGCGCCGACGGCACGGGCGATTCGGATCGCCTCGCGAAGCGACAGTTGGCCCTCGCGATCGAGCCGGGCCCGGAGCGATTCGCCCTCGACGTAGGGCATGATGTAGTAGCGGAGGTCGCCATCGCTCCCGGAGTCGAGAAGCGGAAGGATGTTGGGGTGGGAGAGCCCGGCGGCGATCTCGATCTCCCGCCGGAAGCGCTCGGCCCCGCCCACCACTTCGAGGCCGGGGTGCAGCACCTTCACCGCCACCCGGCGGCCGTGCTTGAGGTCGGTGGCGAGGTACACTGCGGCCATCCCGCCCCGGCCGATCTCCCGCTCGATCCGGTAGCGCTCGCCCAGCGCGTCTCGCAGTCGGGGCGGGATGGCCGCGGTCATCGGGCTTCGCGCTCCCGGCCGGGGCCGCTGACCGGCGCCGGGGTGGCGGCCAGTGCCCGGCCCGCGTCGATC
>CAZFSA010000012.1:0-51589 GCA_964521535.1 uncultured Gemmatimonas sp. | reverse complement strand
GGCGGTCCTCGCGTCCGCCGCACGTGGCTGGGCCCGGGCGGGCGAGCCGCCGCGGGCGCCGGCGGCGATCGAGGTCGCGGCGAATCCGGGGAGGTTTCACGCGGTCGACGTGCCGAGCCTGGAGGGCTGGGTCGCGATCGGCCGGGCGGTCGATTCGGTTCCCGAGGCCGACCGCGCGGCGCTGGCGGTACTCAGGTTCGTACTCGCCGAGCGGCTCAACATCGCGGCGCGGGAGATCCGCGGGCTCGCGAACCGCGACGACTTCGAGATCCCGGTCACCGGATCGGGCGCGGGGCTCCTGACCGTCCGTACCGGCGGGCGGCCGGAGGCTGTGGCGCCGCTGGTCCGGTTCAGCCTCGACGAGATCGAGCGGCTGTACGATGCCGGTGAGCCGGTCACGGACGCCGAGGTGCGCCGCGCCCAGGGATGGCTGGTGCACGCGGTGTGGCAGCGGTCGCTGGAGCTGGCGCCCGGCGCGAGCGCCGCGTTCGCCGTCGAACGGGTTCGCCGGGGCGGCACCGATCGGCTCCTGGGGTGGCCAGGGGCCGTTCGGGCCGTGACGGCGGCGGACGTCAAGGCGATGGCTCGGCGGTATGTCGACCCCGCGACGCTGGTGACGGTGGTGGTGGGGCCGCTGGCCAGGATCCGGGCGGCGCGTCACCCGCGGTGGCCGGTGGCGTTGGAGGAGCTGGAGGCGAGGCCGGGCGGAGGGGGGTGAGGTCGCCTCACCGTCGCCCTTTGTGGGACAGGTCCACCAAGCGGCCGAGGATGGGAGGCCGGCTACCTGCGGATCAGGACGCCCGCCTCGAGTTCTTCCGACCCGCCGAAGGCCGTACGGGACGGACATCCAGCGACCGCACCTCCGCGTTCAATCCGAAATGCCGGATCCAGCGGAGGTCGCGCTCGCAGCCCTCCCGGTCCCCATAGGCCTGCGCGCTCGCCGCCACGGTCCGCCCGTCCGGCCGCCGCAGGCGCCAGCGGTAGCGGCCGCGCGAGTCGACGTAGATCTCGAAGGCAGCCCGCGTCTCCGGCGCCACGCCCACCGCCGGCGCCACGCGCTCCCAATCCGGGTGACTCACCAGATCGGCAAGGGCGAGCGTGCGGAACTCGCGCACGACCCGGGTCGGCTGCTCGAAGTACCGGGCCACGACCAGCGGGTCCGTGGATCGGGTCTTGAGCCGCCGGAGGCTCGCCACCCGGATGCTCACCTGATGCAGCGCGGCGCCGTGCCCGAACGGCACCTCCACCACCAGCGTTGCGGTGGCGTGCCGCCGGTAACTGTGCTCCAGCTTCCCTCGCCGCGAGACCCCGCGCTCGATCCGCGGGTCCTCGACCGCGTCGACCAGCGCCAGCTCCCCGCCGACGTCCACCCGCACCGCCATGTCTCCGGGCAGCGTGGCCCGCTGAACCGCCGGGCCCTCGAGCAGCGACACGCCCGCCACCCGGATCCCTCGCCGGGTCAGCTCCACGGCGACCCGCAGGCGCCGATCGCCACGCCAGGAAGGATGGCGCTCGCTCATGTGGTGGAGAACACCGAGAGATCGGCCGTGATCTTGCCCGCGCAGACGGGGCACCAGGGCGGGTCGTTCTGATTCATCCGGCACTCCAGCACCGGACGGAAGAGGCCGGTGGCAAATCTGCCGCCCGCGCCCTCGAACGCGCCGACGCTGGTCCGGCGGTTCCAGCCGGCGGGCAGACTGCCGGGGCTGGTGGGCAGCGGCGTGCCCGCGGCGACCAGCGCACTCCACTTGAGCGCGGCCCAGCTGGCCGGCTGCTCCGAGAGATTGGCCTGGCCCGCGGCACCGGTGAACACGTCCGTCTTGCCACTGGTCAGGTATTCGTCCCCCAACTGGAACAGCTCGTGTCCGAACTCATGGGCGACCAGCTCCCAGCCGCCGCCGCGGGTGAAGAGACCGATCGGCACGCCGCTCGGGCCGACCACGCCCCCATAGGTGCCCGAGTTCGCGAGCACCACGACGTGCCTGGCGGCCGGCGCGAAGCGCCGGCGCAGCTTCTCGACCCGGGCGGCGGTGAACGGCGAAAGGTCGAACCAGCCGCGGTCCCAGCTGGCGTTCGGCATGGTGCCGAGCCGGGACTGGCGGTAGGTCTCGGACCGCAGGGTCCCGTCGGCGTTGTAGCGCCGCTCGGTGACACCGCTGTCGACCGAGAGCACGTCGATGCGGACCACCCGCATGCGGTTCTGCTGGCCCGCGAGCTGGTCCCGGCGGAGCGCGCTCAGCACCAGGTTGTCGACGTCCGTCTGATAGGCGTTGAGGTCCGCCTCGGCGTAGCCGTCGCCCAGGATCGCGATCTCGAGCTTGGGGCTCGTGCCCGGCGCGCCGATGACGTGCTGGGACGAGTCCTGGCGGGCGGTGCCGTGATCCACCCATTGCCACGCCGAGCCGTTCCAGTAGCGCTCGAAGAGGTGGCCGTTCCGGGCGCCGACGAAGAGCTTGGAGCTCATCATCGCGGCGCCGGGCGCGGTAGCGACCGCGGTGCCCGGTGGCGCGCCGTGATCCACCCAGACCCAGGCCGAGCCGTTCCAGTAGCGCTCCAGGAGGTGGCCGTTGGCGCCGCCCACGAAGAGCTTGGCGTTCATCATGGCCGCGCCCGGGTCGGTTGCGACGGTGGTGCCGGGAGGCCTGCCGTGGTCCACCCAGACCCAGGCGGAGCCGTTCCAGTAGCGCTCGAAGAGCCGGCCGTCGCTCGCCCCGACGAAGAGCTTGCGGCCCATCATCGCGGCCCCCGGTGCGGTGGCAACGGTGGTGCCCGGCGGCCGGCCGTGGTCGACCCAGACCCACGCGCTCCCGTTCCACCAGCGCTCTACCAGGCGGCCGTCGTCCGTGCCGAGAAAGAGCTTCTGGTCGAGCATGGCGGCGCCGGGCGCGGTCCGGCCATTCCCGCCGGGTGGGCGGCCGTGATCCTCCCAGGCCCAGCGGTTGAGGTCGGGCCGCCAGTGCCGCTCCCAGAGGCGGCCGTCGTCCACCACGACGAAGAGCTTCGACGCCATCATCTCGGCGCCGGGTCCCGCGACGATGGGGCGATTGGCCGGCCGCCCATGATCCGTCCACACCCACTGGGAGCCGGTCCAGACCCGCTCGAACAGGCGGCCGTCCTGGATGACCACGAAGAGCTTCGAATTGAGCATGCCTGCGCCGGGCGCACCAATCACCGGGATTCCGCCGGGCCGCCCGTGGTCGACCCAGATCCACTCCTCCCCGTCCCACCAGCGCTCGAAGAGGTTCTGGAACGCTCCGTCGGTCCGGGTGACGAAGAGCTTGGAGTCAAGCATGGGCACGCCGGGCGCCGTCAGCATGGCTGGAAGTGTCGTTCCCGGCGCGGGGGACGTCAACTCGCCCGCGTCGGAAGGGTCCGGCCTATCGGCGGTTTGATGATGTCGGCGGGCCGAGCGTAGCTTATCGTCGGCACGGTCGCAGGTCGCGGAGGCGGTCGTGCCGGTCACAGCCAAGTTGTCGCGGAGGTTCTACGAGGCCTTCGGCGACGAGATTGCGAACGAACTGGTGGAGTGGTTCAACGTCGTGGACGCCGCCTATCGAGCGGACCTGCGGGAACTGAACGAACTCAACTTCGCGCGCTTCGACGCGAAGGTGGAGCAGCGCTTTGCGGCGTCTGATCTCAAGTTCGAGCAGCGCTTTGCGGCGTTCGAGCTCAAGGTGGAGCAGCGCTTCGCAGCGCTCGAAACCGGCCTGGAGCGGGTCCGGGCCGACCTCATCAAGTGGTCGTTCGTCTTCTGGCTCGGGATGGTGGTGACCATCTTCATCGCCCGGCTGGTGTAGGCACCGCCGGGCGGAGCCGCCCGCGGCTACTTCCCGTCCCTGGGCAGCAGCACCGCATCCAGCACATAGACCATCCCGTTCCCCGCCCGGACCGACGCCACCACGTTGGCGCCCTCGACCGAGATCCGGTCGCCCTCACGCTTCACCGTCACCGGGCCGCCGGCCAGCATCGGGAGCGACATCCCGTCGGTGATGTCCTTGGGTTCGTACACCGAGGTCAGCACGTGGTGGAGCAGGATGGTGCGGAGCTGGGCCGCGTTCTCGGGCTTGAGCAGGGTCGGCACCGTCCCCGACGGCAGCTTGTCGAACGCGGCATTCGTGGGTGCGAACACGGTGAACGGCCCCGGGTTGGCCAGGGCATCGAACCAGTTCACCGCCTTGAGCGCGGCCACCAGGGTGGTGTGATCCTTGGAATCCGCGGCGATCCGGGCCACGCTTTTCATCGGACCGGTTTCGGCCACTGCGGCCTGACCGCCGGTCGGCGGCGGCGCGGGCGGGGCGGCACCTCCCTCGGGCCGTGGGCCGCAGGAGGCGGACAGGACGACAGGGAGCAGAAGGACTGGGGCGAAGCGACGGCGGGTCATGGGAGCGCCTCGGTTCGGAGGTCCATGCCAGTTTGGAAGAAGGCCGGCCAGCGGCCACCGGACATGTCCGAATTCTCTCGCGAGGAGCATGAAGCGGCGGTGAATAGCACCTGAAGGTGGGTTTTTCCCAATCCTGGCCTTTGGAGATAGATTGGGCGAAGCGGCGCCGGCGCGCCGCTTCCAAACCGCATTCCTGGAGATGACCCGATGTCCGTTCCGGTTCGACTCGCCGGCGCGCTCGCGATCCTGCTGGGGGGCGCCGCGCCGATCGCTCTCGACTCCACGCCCGCTTTCGGCCAGCCCGCCGGGTCCGCCGCGGCCGTCGACACCGCTCTGTTCCGGGGCCTGGCCTGGCGGAACGTGGGGCCGAATCGGGGAGGCCGGTCCATCGCGGTGGCGGGGACGCCCTCCCGGAAGCTGGAGTACTACTTCGGCGCCACCGGGGGCGGGGTCTGGAAGACCACGGACGCCGGCGCCACCTGGAACCCGGTGGGCGACGGCCAGTTCAAGACCTCGTCGGCGGGCGCGGTGGCCCAGTGCTACGCCGATCCCGACGTGGTCTGGGCGGGGTTCGGCGAGGTCCAGTTCCGCGGCAACGTGATCCCGGGCGACGGGGTGTACCGGAGCACCGACGGCGGCAAGACCTGGGCCCACCGGGGCCTCCAGTCGTCCACCGGGCAGCAGATGGTGGGCCGGATCCGGATCGACCCCGCCGACTGCAACCGGGTCTACGTGGCCGTGCTGGGCGATCCCTTCGGCCCGAACGAGGAACGGGGGGTCTTCCGGACCCTGGACGGCGGCGCGTCGTGGCAGAAGGTCCTGTTCCGAAGCAACCAGGCCGGCGCGGTGGACCTGGTGCTCGATCCCTCCAATCCGCGCACCCTCTACGCCGGGTTCTGGCAGGCGTACCGCAAGGAATGGAAGTTGGAGAGTGGTGGGCCCGGGAGCGGGCTCTTCAAGAGCACTGACGGCGGCGACACCTGGACCGAGCTCACCCGACGGCCGGGCCTTCCCACCACCACCTGGGGCAAGGTGGGGGTGAGCGTGTCCGGAGCCGACCCCAACCGGGTCTACGCCATCATCGAGGCCGACCAGGGCGGGGTCTTCGTGTCGAACGACGCGGGCGCCACCTGGGAACGGGTGAGCGACGACCGCAACCTCCGCCAGCGGGCCTTCTACTACACCCGGATCTACGCCGATCCGGGTGACAGGGAAACGGTGTATGTCGTCAATGTGCAGTTCTGGCGCTCGCGCGACGGCGGGAAGAAGTGGACCGCGATCGAGGTGCCGCACGGCGACAATCACGACCTCTGGATCGACCCGACCGACAACCAGCGGATGATCAACTCCAACGACGGCGGGGCCAACGTCTCCTGGAACGCGGGGCGGACCTGGACGGGCCAGGCCTACCCCACGGCGCAGATGTACGACGTCCGGGTGACCGACCACTTCCCCTATCACGTCTGCGGGGGGCAGCAGGACAACACCACCGCCTGCGTGCCGATGGACAGCGACGGCAGCTACTGGTACGCGCCCGGCGGGTGCGAGACCGGCCCGGTCACCCCGCACCCGGGAGACGTGAACCTGTTCTATGCGGCCTGCTACGGCGGCTCGATGTCGTTCATGAGCCGGGTTACGGGGCAGATCCGGGCCGTGAACGTCTGGCCCGTGAACCCGATGGGCAACTCCGCCCGCGATCTCCGGGAACGGTTCCAGTGGAATCATCCGATCACCGCGTCGCGGCACGATCCGCGGGTAGTCTATGTCGGCTCGCAGCACGTCTGGCGATCGGTGAACGGGGGCCAGAGCTGGACCCGGATCAGCGGGGACCTGACCTATGCCGAGCCCGAGACCCTGGGTCCCTCCGGCGGCGACATCACCCGCGACCAGACCAGCGTCGAGTACTATGGCACGGTCTGGCGGATCGCCGAATCCCCCCACGCCCGCGGCGAGCTCTGGGTCGGCTCCGATGACGGCAAGGTGCACCTGACCCGCGATGACGGCGCCACCTGGACCGCGATCACCCCGCCGGACCTGCCCAAGTTCAGCCGGGTCCACGAGATCGACGTCTCGCCGCACACCCCGGGCAAGGCCTACCTGGCCGCGGTCCGGTATCGCAGCCAGGACGTGGCGCCGTACGTCTACCGCACCACCGATTATGGCCGCACCTGGAGCAGGATCGTTCGTGGCATTCCGGCCGGGCACTATGTCCGGACCATTCGCGAGGACCTGGTCCGCCCCGGATTGCTGTACGCCGGGACCGAGATGGGCGTGCTGGTGTCGTTTGACGACGGCGCCAACTGGCAGTCCTTGCAGCTCAACCTGCCGACGGTCCAGGTGCCGGGTCTGGTGCTCAAGGGCGACGACGTGATCATCGCGACCCACGGCCGCTCGTACTACGTGCTCGACAACGTGACCCCGCTCCGTCAGGCGAGCGCCGCGCTCGCCGCGCAGCCGGTGCATCTCTATCGGCCAGCCACCGCGGTCCGGACCCTCTCCCGGCCCGCGGAGATGTACGACCGCCGGCGGGCGTTCCTGCCCGAGATCGACTACTACCTTCGCGAGCCCGCCGACACCATCACGCTGGAGATCCTGGACGCCCGCGGCGCCGTGATCCGGACCTTCGGCGCCCGCCGGCCCGAGACCAGCCGCCCCGACACCCTGCGGCGCCGGCCGGACAGCCTCTCGATCGCCGCGGGCCACCATCGCTTCCGCTGGGACATGCGGTATCCCGGCGCCCGCGAGTTCAAGGGGCTGATTCTCTGGGCGGCGAACACCCAGGGGCCGCTGGCGCCACCCGGCCGCTATCAGGCCCGGCTCACCGCCCACGGCCGGACGCTCACCACCGACTTCGAGATCGTGAAGGATCCGAGGCTCACCGAGGTCACCCAGGCCGACTTCGAGGCCCAGTTCCGGTTATCCTCCGAAATCAGCGGCCGGGTCGATGACGCGCACCGGGCCGTGATCCAGGTTCGCGGCGTGCGGGACCAGGTGGACGACCGCCTCAAGAAGAGCGGCGATGCCGAGCTGGCCCGCCTGGCCAACCGCTTCAAGAGCGGCATCGGGGCAGTGGAGGAGGAGGTCTACCAGGTCCGGATGCAGGCCCGCCAGGATCCGCTCAACTACCCGATCAAGCTCAATAACCAGATCGCGGCGCTCAAGGGCGTGGTGGAGAGTTCCGACTCCAGGCCCACGGATCAGGCACGGGAGGCGTTCGACTTTCTCTCCGGCGCCCTCCGGGTCCAGCTCAACCGGCTGGAGGTCCTGTTTACCCAGGACCTGGAGCGGCTGAACGACCGGCTGCGGCGGCTGGGGCTCGAGCCGATCGTGGTGCCCGATCGGCGGGACCCCAAGGTTACGACGTGACCTCGACCACGTAGGCCTCCATCGCGAAGTACTCGGCCAGGCCGAGCCGGTCCAGCTCGGCCGCGGTCGCCTTGTTCCGGGCCTCGACCCGTTGCCAGAACTCGCGGTCGTCGAGGCCCGGAAACGGGGCCGAGTCCTTCTGCGACTGGTGCTTGAAGATCGCCTGGATCTTGAGCTGCAGTTCCTCCTGCGAGAGCGGCACCAGCCAGGTGGCCTCGGTTACCGGCCATTCCTGCCAGGCGCCCCGGTAGAGCCAGACCTCGGGGCGCTTCCGAAGCCCGGCCAGCGCCCGGTCGATCGCCTCCTTGCACATCCGGTGGGTCCCGTGGGGATCGGTAAGGTCGCCCGCCACGAAGATCAGGTCGGGGCGATGCTCCTCCAGCAGCAGCCGGACCTGGAACACGTCGGCCTCGCTCACCGGGTCCTTCCGCACCCGCCCGGTGCGGTAGAACGGAAGGTTCATGAACACCGCCGCCTCCCGGGAGAGCCCCACCGTCTCGAGTCCGCTCACCGCCTCCGATTCCCGGATCATTCGCTTGAGATCCTGGACTTCGGGGATGTCGATCGCTCCCGGCTCCTTGGTCGCGAAGGACTGGTTGACCCGGGCCGCCAGCGCGGCTACGGTCTCGGGTGCGATCCCCCGCTCGGCGGCCAGGCGGCCCAGAAAGTCCAGGTAGCGGCGGACGTCGTGGTCGAACACCGCGATGTTCCCGCTCGTCATGTAGGCCACGGTGATCCGGTTCTCGTTGCGGACCAGCTTGGCCAGGATCCCGCCCATCGAGATCACGTCATCGTCGGGATGGGGCGAGAACACCACGATCCGCTGCCGCCGGGGCAGCTTCGATCGCCCCCGGATCCGGGCGCCCAGCAGATTGAAGACCAGTCCGTTCACTTCCCCCGCCGACCCGTGCCGGGCCACCAGGGCCGACATCCGGTGCTCGGCGTAGTCGCGCTGGGTCAGCTTGAGGATGGCCCGGCCCGTCCGGAGCGAGAGCCAGGCCACCGCCCGCACCGCCAAGTGGTCGGTCCACTCCACCTCGTCCACCAGCCACGGCGTCGCCACCCGGGTGAGCTCGGCGGCGGCCGCCTGGTCCAGGTAGAAGGTGGTCGAAGGGTGCTCCTGGAGGAACGTCGCCGCCACCTCGGTGTCGACCTCGCCCTCCACCGCGCGGCGCACGATCGCGGCCTTGTGCTCGCCGGTGGCGAGGATCGCGATCTCCCGGGCTTCGAGGATCGTCGCCACCCCCATGGTGATGGCCTGGCGGGGCACGTTGGCCTCGCCGAAGAAGTCCGCCGCGGCGTCGCGACGGGTCACGGTGTCGAGGGTGACCAGCCGGGTCCGGCTCCGGCGTCCCGATCCCGGCTCGTTGAAACCGATGTGCCCGGTCTTGCCGATGCCGAGCAGCTGGAAGTCGATTCCGCCCGCGTCGCGGATCAGGGCCTCGTACCGGGCGCAGTGGTCCTCGATCTCCTCGCGGGGCAGATCGCCCCGCGGGAGGTGAACCCGTTCCGGCCTGATGTCGATCGCGGAGAACAGGTTCTCCCACATGAAGCGGTGATACGAGTGAATGCTGGCCGGGTCCATCGGCCAGTACTCGTCGAGGTTGAAGGTGGTGACGTCGGCGAAGGAAAGCCCTTCGTCGCGATGCATCCGGATCAGCTCTCGATAGACGCCGATCGGGGTGGAGCCGGTAGCCAGCCCCAGCACCGCGGGCCGACCCGCTGCCCGCCGGGCGCGGACCACCTCCGCGATCCGGCGCGCCACCGTTGTGGCCAGGGCCTCATGGTCCGGGGCGATGACGGTGGCGATCCGCTCCATCTGGTGCCCTCGGCTCAGCGGCTGGGCGGCGGAGGGGTCGCCACCACCCCGGCCAGGCCCCGCTCCCGCAACAGGGCGTTGAACGCCGCGAGCTCGCCCGCTGTCACCCGGTCATACGCCGCCCGCGCCGCGCGGGCCCGTCCCTCCAGCACCTCCGCGACTTCGCGATGGGAACGGGTCGGGGCGTGGTCGGTGCCGTTGAGGTCATTCAGCAGGTAGACCAGCTTCTCGGCCAGCTTGGCGGGATAGCGGATCAGGTCCTGGCCCCGGCCGGTGATCCGGAGCTGGGTCAAATCCTCCTCCACCGCAAGCAGCATGGCGTCGAGCGAGTCCGCGAGAGTCCGAACGACGCTGTCGCCGGTGATCGCCTTCAGGGCCACCAGCTGACCCCGCATCAACTCCAGGGAGTTGATCAGGTCGACCACGCGCTCCAACTCCGCGAACAGCCGCTGGTAGAGCTCGTTCTGCTGGCGAATCTCCGCGTCGGTGCCCTGGGTATTCGGATCCTTCCGGACCTCGAGCGACTGGGTCGCTGTCTGACCGGCGACGCTGAGTCGCACCGTGTACCGTCCGGGCGGGGCCAGCATCGCCACCCGCCCCACGGACGGAGAGGGAACCCCCTCCACCCCCACCTTGATATGCGGGGCGTAGAGAGGACTGGTACGCATCCGTGCCTCCCGCGACCGCTCGAAGGCCAGGTCCCAGTGGACCCGGTTGATTCCCGCCTTGGCCGGCCCCTTGAACCGCCGCACTTCGCGGCCCGCCTCGTCGAGGATGGTGATCGTGGCGCTGTCGGCGGCGTCGGCCCTGAGCCAGTAGTTGAGCGACGCCCCGTACCTCGGGTTCTCGCCCTGGACCGGGTCGTAGAGGGGCGCCATCGGCGCTTCCGCGGTACGGAAGCGGTACGCCGCGCGAGGCTGAAACAGGTGCGCCTCCCGGGCCATGACGTCCGGGGTGAGCTGCTGGAGCGGAGTCACGTCGTCGAGGATCCAAAAACCCCGTCCGTAGGTGGCGAGGACCAGGTCGTTGAAGTGCTCCTGAACCGTGACGTCGTGCACCGGGGCGTGGGGGAGGTTGTTCTGAAGCGGCTGCCAGCGCTCGCCGTCGTCGAACGAGATGTAGAGTGCGTTCTCGGTGCCGAGGTACAGGAGGCCGCGGCGGACCGGGTCTTCCTTGATCCAGTGGGCGTAACTGAGCGGCGTGTTCGGGATCCCGGCGGTGATCAGTCGCCAGGTGCGACCGTAGTCCGCGGTCTTGAGGACCCAGGGCGCCCGGCTGTTCACCTGGTGGCCGTCCACGGTGGCGTAGGCGGTGGCCGCGTCCCAGCGGGACGGCGCGATGTTGCTCACCGTCCCCCACTCCGGCATCCCGGGAATCGAGGGCGTGACGTTGGTCCAGGTGGCGCCGCCGTCCCGGGTGAGCTGGATCAGCCCGTCGTTGGTGCCAGCCCAGAGGAGGCCGCGTACCAGCTTCGACTCCGCCAGCGCGAAGACCACGCCCGCATATTCCACCCCGATGTTGTCAGGCGTCAGGCCCCCGGAGATCGTCTGACGGCTCTTGTCGTTCCGGGTCAGGTCGGGGCTGATCACCGCCCAGCTCCGGCCGCCGTCGGTCGTCGCGTGGACGTGCTGGCTCGCGACGTACACCCGGTTCCGATCGTGGGGCGAGATCACCAGCGGGAAGGTCCACTGGAATCGATAGCGCACCAGCTCGGCCGGGTGGCCGAACGTGGCTTCCGGCCAGACCTCGGTATTGGCGGCGACGCCGGTGCGGAGGTCGTAGCGGCTCACGATCCCGCCCACGCTGCCGAAGCCCGACGCAGTGGACCAGATCAGATTGGGATCCTCGGGGTCCGGGGTCGCCCAGCCGCTCTCGCCCCCACCCACCGAGTGCCACATGCCACGCGGAATCCCGCCGTCGCCAGCGAACCCCGCGATCCGGCTGTTGCTCGGGCCCCGGGCCGAGGGACCGTCCTGCCGGTTGCCGTAGACGTAGTAGGGGATCCGGTTGTCGACGGTGACGTGGTACATCTGGGCGATCGGGAGCTGGACCTGATGCCAGCTCCGGCCCCGGTTGGCGGAGATCGACACGCCCCCGTCGTGGCCCACCACGATCCGCTGCGCGTTGCCGGGATCGATCCAGAGGTCGTGGTGATCGAAGCCGGGCGTCTCCTCAAACGACACGCTGGTGGTGGTGAGGCCGCCATCCAGCGTCTTGGAGAACTCGGAACTCAGGAAGTAGGCCTCGTGTTCGTTGTCGGGCGCCACCGCCATCCGGGTGTAATACTGCGTCCGGCCCGCCAGTTGGCGGTCGTGGCTCACCACCCGCCAGGTGGCCCCGGCATTGTCCGATCGCCACAGCTCGCCCGACTCGGCCTCGAAGCCCGGCAGGGGGACCCCGTCGCTCGTCTCGATCAGGGCGTAGACGCGGTTGGGATTCGAAGGCGCCACGGCCAGGTCGACCTTGCCGAACGGTTTCGTGGGCAGGCCGGGCCCCGTGAGCCGGGTCCAGGTGGCGCCGCCGTCGGTGCTCTTCCAGATCCCACTTCCCGGCCCGCCGCTGGTCCGGCCCCAGGTGTGAATTACCAGCTGCCAGGTCGACGCGTAGACGATCCGGGGATTGGTGGGATCGAATTCGACGTCGTTGGCACCGGTGTGCTCATCAACAAACAGGACCCGCTGCCAGGTGACACCGCCGTCCGTGGTCCGATACACCCCCCGCTCAGGCTGGGGTCCGTAGGCGTGGCCGAGCGCCGCCACCAGGACGTGTTCGGGGTTGCCGGGATCGATCGCGATCCGGGCGATCCGCCCGGTGGAGTCGAGCCCCATGCGCCGCCAGGTCCTGCCGGCGTCGGTGGACCGGAACACGCCCCAGCCAATCGAGATGTTGCTCCGGATGTTGGGCTCGCCGGTGCCGGCCCAGACCACATTGGGATCGGATGGCGCGACTGCCAGCGCGCCTATGGAGGACACCGGCTGATCGTCGAACACGGGGACCCACCGGATCCCGCCGTCGGCGCTCTTGAAGATCCCGCCAGATGCCGCACCGGCATAGTAGACCAGGGGGTCGCCCGGGACCCCGGCCACCGAAACCACCCGGTTCCCTTCAGGTCCGATATGGCGGAACCGGAGGGCCGAGTACCGGTCGGGTTGCACGTACGGAACGGCCGCCGCGTCCGCGGCGCGCGGACGCTGGCGCTGGGCCTGGACAGGCCTGGACGGTAGAACCACGGCGGCAACAGCCACCGTCAGGGCGGCGGCGAGGATCGCGCGGCGCATCGGATTCCCGGTGTGGATGGTGGCAGATCGGAGGCAGACGCCGACCATAGAGATACCACGGGCCCCGGCCTCCGGCAACGTGGTTTCCTGGCGCTGACGAGACCCGCCGGACGCCCGGAACGCAAGGGCGTGGCGACCGCGCTCCGTGTATCTTACGGGCCCTTGGCCCCACCGGGCGGCCGGGGGCCCCACCGCCGCAAGGAGTCTCGGTCGATGTCCGCAGATGCGCTTCGAGCCCGCCTTTCCGAGCTCGAACGCCAAGACGCTCCGCCCGGGGGCCAGCCCACGCCGGCGCCGTCCGGCACGGACCGCGCCGGCTGTCTCGAGGGCCACCTCGGTGCGATTCTCTCCGCCTTTCCCAACCTGATCTTTCTCGTCGGTCCCGATGACCGCCTGGTGGAGTGCCGGGTGGGGAGAGGCGCGATCCCCATGGTGCCCCCGGAGCGATTTCTCGGGCGGCGGATGGGCGAGGTCCTCCCGGCGTCGGCGGCCGCCCGGCTCAGTGCCGAAGTGGCCGAGGTCAGGACTCGGGCCGAGAACGCGGTCCTGGAGTATGTCCTGCCGGTAGACGGGGTCGACAACCACTATCTGGCCCACCTGGTGCCGCTCGCCGAGGGGTACGTGGCTGCGGTGGTGTTCGACATCAGTCACCTGCGGCGGACCGAGCTGGCCCTCCGGCGGCAGGAGGAGCAGTACCGGCGGATCGTGGAAACGGCCCAGGAAGGCATCTGGACCGTCGACGCGGAGTCCCGAACCACCTATGCCAACGCCCGTCTGGCGGACATCCTGGGCTACCGACCCTACGATCTCCTGGGCGTGAGCCTGTTCGACCTGGTGCACCCGGATGACCGCGACACCGCGAGGGTGAGCTTCGAGCGGCGGCGACAAGGCCTGACCGAGCGCCGCGACCTCCGGCTCCTCCGCCGTGACGGGCGGCCGGTCTGGGTGGAGATGACCACCAGCCCCCTTCGCGACGAGACCGGCCGGATGCTGGGGGCGCTCGCGATGGTCACCGACCTCACCGAGCGCCGCCGGGCGGAGGAGACCCTGCGGGCCAGCGAAGCCAGGTACCGGGCGATCGTCGAGTCGGAGCCCGAGTGCATCACGGTCCTCGATCGCGACGGTCGCCTGATCGATATCAACCCGGCGGGCCTGGCGCTCCTCGAAATCGCCTCGGTCGAGGAGGCCGGAGACCTGAGCCGTTTCGTGGCGGACGAGGACCGGGCTGCGTTCGTGGCGCTCTTCCGAACCGTCATGGAAGGCGGCGTCGCGGATCTCGAGTTTCGCATGGTGGGCGCACGCGGCGCGCCGCGACGGCTGCACGCGGTCGCGATTCCGCTTCGCGCGGCCGATGGCTCGGTGGAGTCGCTCCTCGGTATCGCCCGCGACATCACCCGCAGTCACCAGGCTGAAGAGCGGCTCCGGCAGCAGGCCGAGCTGCTGCAGACCGTCTTCGATCGGGTGCCGGTGGCCCTGGTGGTCCTCGATCCGAAGGGCCGCGTGGAGCTGGTGAACCAGGAGTGCGAGCGGAGGCTCGGGTGGACCGCGGCGGACCTCAGCGGCGTCGATCCCCTCGCCCCCCTCGACGCCGGCGAGGGGGGCGAGGCGATCCGGTCGCTCTTCGACGCGGGCGACGGGACCTGGCGCGACATCCGGACCGCCACCCGCGACGGCCGTCTGGTCGACATGCGCTGGGCCGTGGTTCGCCTGTCCGACCGGCGCGCCATCGGCATCGGCCAGGATGTCTCCGAGGTGCGACGCCTCGAGACCCGCGCCTGGCAGGCCCAGAAGCTGGAGAGCATCGGCCGGCTGGCGGGCGGGGTGGCGCACGACTTCAACAACCTCCTGACCGCGATCCTCGGCTATTCCGAACTGCTGGAGCCCCGGCTCACCGCCGATCCGGAGGCCCGGAGCGACCTGAGCGAGATCAGCTCGGCCGGCCGCCGCGCCCGCGATCTCACAGCCCAGCTGCTCGCCTTCGGCCGTCGCCAGGTGCTGGCTCCCCGCCGGCTCGACCTCAACCAGCTGGTGGCCGACCTCACCCGCCTGTTCTCGCGGCTCCTGGGCGAGCACGTGCGCGTTCAGGCCGATCTCCGGCCCGACCTCTGGCCGATCGAGGCCGATGCGGCCCAGCTCGAGCAGGTGCTGATGAACCTGGCGCTCAATGCCCGCGACGCCATGCCCCGGGGTGGCGAGCTGGCCATCTCGACCCGAAACCTGCCTGGCCAGGGTGGGGGCGGCGACGCGGTGCAGCTCACGGTCCGCGACTCGGGACAGGGGATGACGGAGGAGGTTCTGGAGCACCTGTTCGAACCCTTTTACACCACCAAGACTCGCGGCCAGGGAACCGGGCTGGGGCTCGCCACGGTGTATGGGATCGTCAGGCAGAGCGGAGGCCAGGTCGCTGTGACCAGCGCGCCCGGCAAGGGCACCACCTTCGAGATCGTCTTTCCCCGGGCCGCGGGGGAAGTCGAGCCGCCAAGTCCATCCGCCGGCTCGGACGACCGGGGTGGACAGGGACGGGTGCTGGTGGTGGAGGATGAGCCGGCCGTCCGCACCCTCACGGTCCGCACGCTGCGGGAGGCGGGCTACGGGGTGGAGGCGGCCGCGAGCGGTCGGGAGGCGCTGGCGCTGATCGATCAGCTCACCGAGCCGGTCGACCTGCTGGTGGCAGACGTGGTGATGCCGGAAGTCAGCGGGCGGCAGGTAGCGGAGGCGCTGCTTCGGCGCTTCCCGAGGGCGGAGTGTCTCTACGTGTCCGGCTTCACCAGCGACGTCATCGGCGATCAGGGGGTGCTCGATTCGGGAATGAACTTCCTCCACAAGCCGTATACACCCTCGGCACTGCGGGCGAAGGTCCGGGACGTGCTCGCCGCGCGGCCGGGACCGACCGGAGGGATCATTGGGTTTCCGGCTGCGTCCGGATCCTGATCCGCTCCAGCCGCACCGCTTGGTTATTCCCCGACCGGCCGCTCGATCCCGCGGGCCAGGGCCTCGGCCCGGGCCCGGCTGGCCGCGTCGCCGAAGATCCTCTCGCCGTCCCACCGCCCGTTTTCGATGAAGATCTCCGAGATGGCCGTGCCGGCGGTGAGGCTGCCGGCGACGTACACGCCGGGCACGTTGGTCTCGAGGGTGGCCGCGTCATGCGCCGGACGCCCGCTCGCCGGATCGAGCGCGATGCCGATCGATCGGAGCAGCCCGAAGTCGGGCCGGTAGCCGACGAGCAGGAACACCCGATCGGCCGGGAGCGTGGTGGCACCGCCCGGGCCTCCGATCGTCACCGTGTCGGGCCCGATCTCGACGACTCGGGATTCCCATCGGACCGCGATCTCCCCCGCCTTCACCCGGTTCTCGAAATCGGGTCGCAGCCAGTACTTGACGCTGGGCCGCAGCCCGGCTCCTCGATGCACCACGGTCACCCGGGCGCCGGCGCGAACGGCGTTGAGCGCCAGCTCGATCGCCGAGTTCTTGGCGCCCACAATCACCACGTCCAGGCCGCCCAGACCATGCGCCTCGGCCGAGTAGTGCGAGACGTGGGGGAGGTCCTCCCCCGGGACGTTCAGCCGGTTGGGGTGGTCGAAGTAGCCGGTGGCCAGGACCAGCCGCCCGGCGTCGATCGTCTCGCGACGGCCGGTGCCCAGGGTGCGCTGCACCTCGCAGGCAACGCGGCCCGAAGTCAGCCCGGCGCCCAGGAGTCGGGTGAACGGCCGGACCCGGAGCCCCTCGACCCGGGCCACGCCCCGATAGTACATCAGGGCCTCCTCCCGCGTGGGCTTGCCCCCCGAGCAGACCAGAGGATGTCCCCCGATCTCCAGTCGGTCAGCCGTGGTGAAGAAGGTCATGCCGGTCGGATAGCGCAGGATCGAATGCGCGATGGCGCCCGCGTCGATCACCAGAGGGTCGAGGCCCCGCCGACGGGCCGAGACCGCGCAGGCCAGCCCGATCGGCCCGGCGCCAACGATCAGAATCGGTTCGAAGGAGGACATGGACTCAAAGGTACCCGCCTTTACCCGGCTCGGCCCGCCGAAGTAACTTGCCGCGGTGACCCACCCCGGCCCCGGCATTCCAGCATCTGTCCCCCACGGCGCCGCGCAGCCGCCCCGCGACAGCGAGATCGAGGTTTTCGGGCTCACCCACCCGGGTCGGATCCGCCGGCACAACCAGGACCATTTCCTGATTTGTACCCTGCACAAGAGCATCCGCGTGCGGTCCACGAGCATTCCCCACGCCGAACTGCTCGAGATGCCGGGCGAGCGCCTGGCGTTTCTGGGGATGGTGGCCGACGGGGTCGGAGGCTCCGAGGGAGGCGAGGAGGCCAGCCGGGCGGCGATCGAGGCGATCACCACCTACGCGATCAATGCGATGAGTTGCTTCTACGCGGGCGACCCGGCGCAGCACGACCGCTTGCAGGAGGCTCTCCAGGAGGCGGCGTTCGTCTCCCATCGCGAGGTCATGGCCAGGGGCCGCGAGCGCCCCGAGCTTTCGGGCCTCGCCACCACGCTCACCCTGGGATTCAGCGTCTGGCCCTCCCTCTTCGTTCTCCAGATCGGCGACAGCCGCGCGTACCTCCTCCGCGGAGGCGTCCTCTACCGGCTCACGCGCGATCAGACGCTGGCCCAGGAATTGGTGGACGACGGGGTGCTCCCGGCCGACCGCGTGGGGAGCAGCCCCTTCGCCCACGTGCTCTCGAGCGCCCTGGGCAGCAACGCCCGCCCGGTCGTGGCCCGCTACCAGTCGGAACGGGACGATGTGGTGCTGCTCTGCACCGACGGCCTCACCAAGCACGTGTCCGACGCGCAGCTTCGCGAGCGACTCCTGGCCATGACCTCGGCCGAGGCCGTCTGTCGCCAGCTGGTCGACGACGCGCTTGAGGCCGGCGGTACCGACAACGTCACCGTCGTCGTCGGGCGAACGGTTCCGGCGCCCGGGTCGTGAAGCTCGCGACCTGGAACGTCAACTCGATTCGCGCCCGGCTGCCCCGCCTGCTCGACTGGCTGGCCCGGACCGGCCCCGACGTCGTCTGCCTTCAGGAGCTCAAGGTCCCGGACGAGGAGTTCCCGGTGGAAGCGATCCGGGCCGCCGGCTACCACGCGGTCTTCCACGGCCAGCCCACCTACAATGGAGTGGCCATCCTGAGTCGGGAGGCCCCGCTCGACGCTCGGCGGGGGTTCGATGGCGGCGGCGACGAAGAACAGGCCCGGCTCATCGCCGCCTCGGTCGAGGGGGTCCGCGTCATCTCAGCCTACGTTCCGAACGGCCAGACCGTGGCCAGCGACAAGTGGGCGTACAAGCTGGACTGGATGAACCGTCTCCGGGCCCACCTTGACGCCGTCTACCGGCCGGACGAGCCGATCGCCCTGGCCGGGGACTTCAACGTGGCGCCGGAGGATCGGGACGTCGCCCGGCCCGACGAGTGGAGGGAGTCGGTCCTCTGCCATCCCGAGGCCCGCGGCCGCCTCCGGCGGATCATGGAGTTCGGCCTGGTGGATGCCCTCCGCCTGCATCAGGCGGGCCCGGGTCCGTACACCTGGTGGGACTACCGGATGCTGGCCTTCCCCAAGGGCAACGGGCTCCGGATCGACCACGTGTTCCTCACCCGGCCCCTCGCCGAGCGCTGCACTGCGGCCTGGGTCGAGCGGGACGAGCGAAAGGGGAAGCTCCCATCGGACCATGTCCCCGTTCTGACCGAGTTCGCCGCACCGTCGAATCCTGTGACGGCCCGGCCGTCCGGCTAGTTGTGGGCCATCGGACGCCGGAGGCGGAGCTTCCGGAGCACCTCGGCGATCCGATCGAGGGCGGGGATCACCCGCTCACGGCCCAGGCCATGAGTCAGACGGAGGTGCCCCTCACCGCCGAGAAAGCCGCCCGGGGCGACCAGGACCGACGCCTGCTGGCGGATCTCGGTCGCCAGCGGCTCCGAATCGATCGGCAGGTGGTAGCGCACGAAGGCCATCGAGGTCGCCTCCGCGCGCCCCACCGACACCAGATCGGCGTTGGCGGCGAGCCAGTCATCCATCAGTGCCCACCCTTCCCGGGTGAGGCGCCGTTGCCGGGCCAGGATCCGCGGCCGGACCTCGGGCGACAGGGCCATCTCCGCGAGCCGCATCGACGGAGCCGCCGCGGAAATGACCGCGTACTCGTGGCGTCGCCAGAGGGGAGCGATCAGCGAGGCCGGTGCGATCACCCAGCCGATCCGGAGGCCGGGCAGGCCGTACGCCTTCGACAGGCTGTTCACCACGATGACTCGCTCGTACCGGTTCCAGAAGGAGGGCGTTTCGTCGTCGGTGTGGCGCTCGGCGCCGCGGTAGACCTCGTCCGCCAGAAGCCAGGCGCCGGCTTTCGACGCCACCGCCACGATCCGGTCCATCTCGGCACCGGTGAGGACGGCGCCAGTCGGGTTGTTCGGGTTCACCACGGAAATCAGCCTCGTCCGCTCCGTTACCAGCGCCTCCAGACGGTCCAGGTCGGGCCGCCAGTCTGCCTCGGGGCGAAGCGGGAACGCGGACACCTCCGCCCCCAGGCTGAGCGCCAGCCCGTGGACCTGCCGGTAACCCGGCTCCATCACCACCACCTGGTCGCCCGGCTGGATCAGGGTCTGGCAGACGATCTGGTTGGCCTCGGCCCCGCCGACCGTCACCAGCACGTTGGCGGCGGCGGCCCCGGCGTGAAGCGCCGCGATCCGCTGGCGGAGCGGCTCGGTGCCGTTCACCATGGGGTAGCCCAGTTCGAGCCCGGCCAGGGCGGCCCACGCCTCCGGATCAGCCACTTCGCCGATGGACGCGCCCCGCACCGAGCTGTCGGCCAGGTTGTACTCTACCGTATGCTCCCAGTCCGATTGCCATTGCTCGAGCTCGAAGGGACGAAAGGTCATGGAGGTGCCGGGTGCTGGAAGTGAAGGAACACGGCCCGGTGCGCGAACTGGTCATGGCCTCGGTCGGGGGCCGGCTCGTCGGATACAAGGTAAGCGCGTTTGTCCTCGACGGGATTCTGGTGGACACCGGATGCCCGCGGGCCTGGCCCCTGTTGGCCCGCTACCTCGATCGCCACCCGATTACTGGCGCCGTCGTCACCCACTGGCACGAGGACCACTCGGGAAACCTGGCGCGGCTGGCCTCACGCGGAGTGCCGCTGGCCATCGCCCCCGGCACCCGGGAGCGGCTCCCGCTGACCTGGAGGCTGCCTCCCTATCGGCGGCTGGTATGGGGCGAGGCCCCTCCGCTCGAGGCCGAGCCCACCCCGGCAGAGCATCCCTTCGAGCTGGTGCCCACGCCCGGGCACACCGCGGACCATCTGGCCGTCTGGGATCCAGCCCGCCGAATCGTCTTTCTCGGCGACCTGTTCCTGGGTGTCCGCGCCTGCACCATGCACCGGGGCGAGGACCCCTACGCTCTGCTCAACAGCCTGGAACGGGTGATCGCACTCGAGCCCCGGGAGGCGTTCTCCTGTCATCGCGGCCGACTGCGCAATCCCATTACCGCGCTCTCGGCGCGGGCCGCGTGGCTGGACCGGGCGATTCGCGAGGTGGAGCGGCTGGTGGACGCTGAGTGGACGGACGGCATGATCGCGCGTCAGGTCCTCGGCAGCGACCGGTTGATGTCTCTGCTCACCGGGGGTGAGCTGTCGCGGCGTCACTTCGTCGAGGGGGTGCGGAGGGCTCTGTCAGAATGATCCTGGTTGCACCCGTTTGGTACCGCCGGTCGCGGACTGAGGTCGCAAATTGGTGGGGTCCCCGTCGGTCCGGAGGCAGACAGGGATCGGGCCAACGGCAGGTCGGGGGCGGGGGGGGCTTGCGTATGACATATATCATGGTAATATATATGCTGTGGAGCGGACCACGGTGTTTCTCGATTCCGAGCTGCTGACCAGGGCGAAGCGATTCGCGAGGCGGCACGGCAAGAGCTTCGCGCAGGTGGTGCGCGAGGCCGTGGCATCCTATGTGGCGGAGGAGGACACCATGTCGACCGGACTACCCAGTGTAACGGGCCGATTCGCGAGCGGTCGCTCCGACACGTCGGAGCGGGTGGACCAGCTGCTCTGGACGGATCCGCACCGGTGACGGTGCTGGCGGATACCGGCGCCATCTACGCGCTGATGGACCGGGATGACGCCTGGCACGGGCGGGTCCGCTCCTGGTGGGAGAAGAACCGGGAGCCGATCCGCCTTCCGGTCACGGTCCTGCCCGAGATTGCCTGGCTGTTGGGGGCGCGGGTCGGTGCCCGGGCCGAGGCGGCGTTCGTCCGTGCGCTGGCGGACGGGGAGTTCGCGGTCGAGCCCCTCGATGACGAGGACGACCTGTCCCGGAGCGCCGATCTGATCCTCGCGTATCGTGACGCGCCGCTCGGATTCGTGGACGCGTCGATCGTGGCCATCGGCGAGCGCCTCGGGGTGCTGGGCCTCCTCACCACCGATCGCCGTCACTTCGCGCTGGTCCGCCCCCGCCACGCCGGGTCGTTCCGGCTGCTTCCCTGAGGTTCAGTCGCGGGCCAGGGCGCCGATCAGCGTCTCGTTGTCAGGATAGCGCCGCATCAGCCCCAGCACCTGCTCCATCGCAGCGGTCGGGGTCAGGCGGTCGATCTGCCGGCGGATCGCGTGCGCGGCCGCGAGGCCGGCAGGCGAGAGCAGCAACTCCTCCCGGCGGGTGCCGCTCGCCACCAGGTCGATGGCCGGAAAGAGCCTCCGGTCGGCCAGCTCGCGGCTCAGCACCAGCTCGCTGTTGCCGGTACCCTTGAACTCCTCGAAGATCAGCTGGTCCATCTTGCTGCCGGTGTCGATCAGGGCGGTGGCGATGATGGTGAGCGAGCCTCCGCCGCGGGACGGATCCACCTTCCTGGCGCTTCCCAGGAAGCGCTTCGGCCGTTCCAGCGACTCGGCGTCCATCCCGCCCGAGAGGGTGCGTCCGCTTCCCCGGGTAACGGTGTTGTAGGCCCGGGCCAGGCGGGTCAGTGAATCGACCACCAGCACCACGTCCTCTCCCAGCTCCACCCGGCGCCGGGCCCGCTCGAGGACCAGCTCGGCGGCGGCCACGTGCCGGCTGGCCGGATGATCGAAGGTCGAGGCGATCACCTCCCCGAACCCGGTCGATTCCATCTCGAAGACCTCTTCGGGGCGCTCGTCGACGAGGAGGATGAAGAGCGTGGCGCCGGGGTAGTTGCGGCTCACGCCTTCGGCGATCGCCTCCAGCACCATTGTCTTGCCGGCCTTGGCGGGCGCCACGATCAGCGCCCGCTGCCCCTTGCCAAAGGGACAGAGCAGGTCGATCACCCGGTTGGTCGCGTCCGGCTGGCCGCGCCGGACGAGCGGGCACTCCAGCCGAAGGGGCTCGTTGGGATGGATGGCCGTGAGTCGATCCCAGTCCGGACGATGCCGGATCGAGTGGGGGTCGCGGCCGTTGACCCGCGTGACCCGATCCAGGCCGGCCTTGCCCTTCCGGGTCTCGCCCTCGATCTCGTCGCCGGCCCGGAGGCCGAGGCGACCGATCAGCCCGGCGGGAACGTGGACGTCTCGCGAGTCGGGCTGATAGCCGGCCTCGCGGCGCCGGAGATGACCACCGTTGCGGCCCAGCTCCAGGACGCCCTGAATCATGGAGCGCCCGGTCCCAGCACCACCGCGTTGAGAAACATCCGGTTCATCCCCCGGGCGAACGCCCGGAAATTGGGGTCCTCGGCGAAGGCGATGATCCGCCCCCGGCCGACTCGCTCCTCATACACCGCGACCGCGCCTGGCAGGCGCTGCCGGGACTCCTCCCAGGCGTGACCCGAGAGCAGCGGGGTTCCGTCCGCGACCCGCGCCACGACCCGACGCCCGCTGTTCGGCGGTCCGTCGGGGGCGAGGTACACCCGGTCGGAGTTCACCAGCATCGGCAGCTCGTCGGCGCGGTATCCGGCCCGGAGCCAGTAGTCCGGGTCCAGGGTCAGCCGGAAGACGGCGCCCGGAACGCTGAATCGGGTGGCCTTGCGGCCGGGGTCGGTGTCGTACCAGGAGCGCAGCGCGATCAGGCCCAGGGCTGTCGTGTCGCGCGCGAACTCGGAAGCGGCGCCGATCGTGACCAGCGTGCCTCCGTCCTGGACCCAGCGCCGGAGCCGATCCACGCCCCCACGCCCGAGCGCCTGCGCCAGCCCCGCCGCCGGGGCCTCCGGGATCACCAGGACGTTGAAGCGGTCCAGCGGCGTGGCGGCTACCGACCGCACCCGTAGTACTGTGGTTGGAATCTCGTACTGCCGGTCGAGCGTATACCACGCCCAGCCGAAAGAATAGCCCTGGATCGGGTCTTCGGCGAGGATCGCGATCGAGGGAGCACGGGCGTTGAAGGTCCAGTCGCCCGAGCCCAGGGTGGGGAACCCGGAGTCGGAGAGGCCGGTCCGCGCCAGAGCGACGTCGAGTCCGTACCGGGCGGCCAGGTCCCGTACCCGCTCATGCACCGACGCATCGTTCTGGCCGACCCGGACCAGGATGCTCCCATGCGGAACTTCCAGACCCCCTGCTTTCGTCGCCTTGAGGATCACCGCGGCCCGGTGGCCGGCGGCCTTCAGGTGGTAGAGCGCCGCGACGGAGGCGGGATGGTGCCCTGGCAGCACGTAGGCGTACGCGCCGCGGCCATCCGGGACCGGGGGCGGGGCCAGATCGCCGTCGGCAAGGGGGCGGGTCGCCGGCGGACGCGGGTCGTCGCTGGCGAACGCCTGTGCGTCGAACAACAGGGGAAGCGACCAGGCGGTGATATCGTAGAACCGGGGGTTCTCGTTGCGATCCACGTACCGCCGGGCCTGCTCCAGGAACGCCGCCGGCAGCGGGATCTGCGGGTCCAGCAGGGCCCGGACCAGCCGGCCCGCGGGCTGGGCGGTTTCGACCACGTAGGTGCCGGCCGGCAGGGTGCGGGCCCCCGTGGCGGTGCCGGTGCGATCCCGCGCGCCCGCAAGTCTGGCCTCGGCCGTGAGCACCCCCACCTCGATGTCGTTGCGGCGCAGCAGCCGGACCAGCTCCCGCAGGGTGCCGGAGCCGTCGTCGGGGAGGAAGAACCGCCGCGGCCCCGATCCCGGGGACACCGCCGCCCGTTGCGACTCGTAGTATTCGGTGAGGATCGCCTCCCGATTGGCCGCCGCCGTTCTCACCCCCGTCCAGGCTGCCAGGTACTGCTGCTCGAGGGCCTGGGCCAGGGTGCGGACCGGCCCTTCGGGGCGTTCCAGGGCCAGTCCTCGACTGGACCCCTGCTCGAATAGCATCGCCACTGCGCCCTGATAGCCGCGGTTCGAGGTGTAGCCCGGATAGAAGTAGTTGTACCGCTCCCGGCTCATGTACTCGAATCCCGCGGAATCGAATGCCGCCGCGTACGCCTGGCCGAAGGTCCTGAACCACCGGAACGCGAGGCCCGGCATGTGCGGGTTCGCGGGGTCGCCGGGGGGATCGAAGTAGAACTCGGCGTCGGCGCCCATCTCGTGCATGTCGGTGGCGATCTGCGGGCGCCACGCGTGCAGGAAGGGCATCCGGTCGCGGGTCTCCCGCTGGGTGTGGGCGAACCAGTCGCGGTTGGTGTCGAAGTAATAGTGCCCGGTCCGGTACTTGAGCGCCTGCCAGGGAGTGAAATCGTTGGCCCAGTCCATCGGGGCGGGGTTCGGCTCCCGCCCGATGTTTTCATGGTTGATGTGGGCGAACGCGTCCCGGCCATCGGGGTTGAGCATCGGGTCGATCAGGACCACGACCTGGCGGAGCGCCTCGACGGTGGCGGGGTCGTTGCGGGTGGTGAGGTGCTCCAGCAGCTTGAGAACCCCCTCCGTGCCCGACAGCTCGAAGCCATGGATGCTCCCGCCGTACCAGGCCACCACCGGCTGGGTGGCGATGATGGCCCGGGCGTCGGCCGGTGACGTGGTGCGCGGGTCGGCGAGCCGGAGCGAATTCCGGCGGATCTCCTCCAGCCGGGCGTGATTCTCGGGGGAAGTGACCACGGCCAGCAACAGGGCACGACCTTCCCAGCTTTCGCCCTGGCGCACCACTCGCACCCGGGGCGAGACGGCTGCCAGGCGCTCCAGGTAGGTCTCCATCTGGTGGTGCTGGGTGATCCGCTGGCCAAAGGCGTGGCCGGTGACGTCGCGAAACGACGGGGTCTGGCCGGCGAGTTGAGCTATCGCCCCGACAAGGCAGAGGGTGACGGCGGCGAGCGCCGCGCGCAATCGAGACATCGGAACCTCGGTGGCGGCAGGGAATGCCCCAAGGTGCCGCGGCTGGTCGGGCTCGGCAAGGGCCGCTCCCGCTTGACGGGTGCGGCCGCGGCCCGGCATCCTTTCGCCCATGCCTCTCATCCCCCGTCTGTCCCTTGCGGCTGTCGTCCTGGCGCTGGTCCTGACCGGCTGCCGCCCCGGTCCTGCCGCGCCCGAGGAGCCGCCCTTTGCTGGCCCCAACCCCTGGCCCGCGATTCGAGCGGAGCGGATCAGTCGCCTGCTCCCGGGCGCGATGTCGGCGACCTCGGTGGATGCCTGGGTGGTGCTGCTCCGCGAGAATGCCAACGACCCTCTGGCGCTGCACGTGGGGGGAGAGAATGCCGGCGCGCCGGCGGCGGTGCTGTTCCTGCGTTCGTCAGACCGGGTTCGGTCGGTGATGCTTTCGGGGTTCGGCGAGGCGATCGCCCTGCGCGAGCTGGGCCTGCACGATTCGGTGGTGGTCTACGAGCGCGGGCCTGGCGCGCTCGAGGCAGCCGTCGCGGCCCGGCTCCGGGCGGCCGCCCCCGCGCGCATTGCGGTGAACAGCAGCTCCAGCAACGTGGCTGATGGCCTTTCGTACACCCAGCGGGTGGCGCTGGAGGGCGCGCTGGGTCCCGACCTGGCCAGGCGACTGGTCTCGTCCGAGCAACTGGTCGAGGCCTGGCTCTCGGTGAAGCTGCCGGCCGAGATCGACATCATGCGACGCGCGGCGGCGCTCACGGCACGGCTGGAGCTGGAGGCGTATGCCATGGTGCGGCCGGGGGTCACTCGCGATTCCGACATCGCGGTGTTTCTCAAGCGCCGGATGCGGGAGCTGGGCGTGGAGGACGGCTGGTCGCCGGCCCAGAACCCGAGCGTCAACTCCGGTCCCGACCGGGGGCACTCTCACGCCAGCGACCGGGTGATCCAGCCCGGCGACGTGATCCAGACCGACTTCGGGATCAAGGTCCACGGCGTCTGGGTGACCGATATCCAGCGGTTCGCCTACGTGCTCCGGCCCTGCGAGACCCGACCGCCCGACGAAATCCAGCGGAAGTGGGAAGCTGCAGTTCGCGGTGGACGGGCCGCCTTCCAGGCGATGCGCCCGGGGGTGACCGGTGCCGAGGTGGATACTGCGCAGCGGCTGGTGATGAGCCAGGCTGGATCGATCGCGGTGCCCTGGGGGACCGGGCACGGGGTGGGCTACTGGGCCCATGACGTGGGCCCCGGCCTGAACCGGCGGGAGAGGCGGGTCCTGGCACCCGGGCAGGTCTATGCGTTCGACGGCTTCTTCGCCTGGGCCCTCCCCGGCAGCGACAGCACCTGGGGCAACGGAACCAAGACCATCTCGGTGGAGGAAATGGTCGTGATCGGCGAGACCGGTGCCGAGTACCTCACGGAGCCGCAGCAGGAGCTGGTGCTGATCCGGCCGCGTTGACGGAACTCGGGCAGAAGCGACCGGGGGGCGGCGCGAGCCGCCCCCCCGGTCACCCGCGACGGAGCCACGGTCTCGTGCTACTGCCGGTGGTACGCGATGCCCCGGGCCTGGGCCTTCTCGATCGCGATCACCATCGCTGGTACCAGGGTGACGCCATGGAGGATGCTCGCCTTCATGTCCCGATAGACCTCGCCGGCGTCGAGGCCGCGAGACTTCGCCAGCAGGCCGGAGAAGATCGAGAGGGCATTGTTGCACACGATGAACCTGGCTCCCCGCTGCTGCAACGACTCGATGCTGGCGTCGGGAAGAGTCATCCCCACGATCACCGGAGCCGTCCGCCAGGGATTGGCGACCGCCGGCTTGCCGGTCGCCGGATCCTCGGCCTTGAGGAACTCGCCCAGGCGGTACTTGGCCCACATCGCGTCGTTCAGGCCGTAGAAGGTGGTTCCGCCGTAGAACGTCCCGATCCCGTTGATCTCGCGGTCCGGCACCCCGTAGGCCGTGTTGTAGGTCTGGTAGTAGTTCAGGATGTGCACCAGTGGGATACCGCCCGCCGGGTCCGGCGAGTCGAACAACTGCCGTTGCTTGCCGCGAAGTCCGTCCAACCAGGCGTCGTTCGCCGAGGCCGCGCCCCGATCTGCGGATCGGGCCTCGACCGTAGCCGGAAGCCCGCCGGTCGCCGCGACCAGGATGGTGCCGCCGGTGGCGATCGCCAGCGTGGCGATCAGCGCCCGGCCGATGCTGCCAAACACGTTGCCCAGCATTGCTCCCCCTTGGTTGATGGCCGGGTCTGCCGGTCCGGAGGGGACCGGGTGCCGCTGACCGTTCACGGGGGGATGCGCGGTACCCGGCCCGCGCCCGACATCGGGGTCCGGGCGGTCCGGTCCCGCCCGCGATATCTTGGAGCGAATCCCTGGAATGGAGGATCAAGGATGTCCCGAACCGGGCTGGTGGCGGGCCTCGTGCTGACCGCGGCCGGAGCCACGCTCGCGGTCCCCGCCGTGGCGCAGCGCACCGTGAAGCCGGTGCTCCACGGACGCCACTGGGTTGCCATTACCGGAAAGCCCCTCGGCGCCACCGCCGGCGCCATGATCTTTCAGAAGGGCGGGAACGCGGTCGACGCGGCCGCGGCCATGCTCGCAGCCGTGAGCACGATGTGGGACGTGCTGAGCTGGGGCGGGGAGACCCAGGCGCTGATCTATCACCCGGCCCTCGGAAAAGTGATCGGGATCAATGCCTTGGGTGTCGCTCCGACCGGCGCCACGGCCGAGTTCTTCCGCAGCAAGGGGATGGACTATCCGCCCGAGTACGGGCCGCTGGCCGCCATCACGCCGGGCACGCCTGGCGGGCTCCTGACCATGCTGGCCGAGTACGGCACACTGAGCTTGGCGGAGGTGCTGGCGCCCGCCATTCAGATGGCCGACGGATATCCGATCGAGGAGCAGACGGCCACCAGCATCGAGCGCGCCAGCGACCGGCTCAAGACCTGGCCCTACTCGAAGGCGGTGATGCTGCCCCACGCCGGCCGGGAGCGGGAGGCCCCGGTGGCCGGGGAGGTGTTCCGACAGCCCGACCTGGCGGCCACCTTGCGAAAGCTGGTGGAGGCCGAGACCAGTGCCCTCCGCCGCGGCCGCAGCCGGAAGGAGGCGATCTACGCTGCGTACGACCGGTTCTACAAGGGCGACATTGCCCGCGAGATCGCCCGCAGCACCCAGGAACAGGGCGGCCTGATCACGGTCCAGGACCTGGCCAACTGGCGGGTAAAGATCGAGGAACCGCTGTCGACCAACTACCGCGGCGTCGAGGTCTACAAGCTTCGCGAGTGGCAGCAGGGGCCGGCGATGCTCCAGGCTCTCAACATCCTGGAGAACACCGACCTGAAGTCCATGGGCTACAACAGCGCCCGGTACATCCACGCCCTCTACCAGGCGATGAGCCTGGCCTTTGCCGACCGCGACTTCTATTACGGCGATCCCGACTTCCCGCCGGAGGAACCGATTCGCGGGCTGCTATCGAAGGACTACGCCCGCCAGCGGTTCGGGCAGATCAACTGGGAGCGGAACGACCCCACGATTGGACCCGGTGATCCCTATCCCTTCCAGGGCGGCGCCAACCCCTTCCTGGACCTTCTCCGCGCCTGGCCGCCCAAGCGGAAGGCGCCAGCCGCCACCGGGTCGCTGGGAGGGCTGTCCTTCGACGAAGCCTTCCGGATGGGGACCACTTCGATCCAGGCGGCCGACGCGGCGGGGTGGGTCGTGTCGGTCACGCCCAGCGGTGGCTGGATCCCGGCGGTCATCGCCGGCAGCACAGGGATCGGGCTGAGCCAGCGGGCCCAGAGCTTCGTCACCGACCCGGCCGAGAACCCGTACAACGTGATCGAGCCCGGAAAGCGACCGCGGGTGACGCTCACTCCCACGCTGGCTCTCAAGGACGGCCGCCCGTTTCTTTCCTTCGCGGTGCAGGGCGGGGACAGCCAGGACCAGAACCTGCTCCAGTTCTTCCTCAACGTGCTGGAATTCGGGATGAACGTGCAGGAGGCGACCGAAGCGGCCAACATCACGAGCTACCAGATGCGGAGTTCGTTTGGCGCCCACGAGTCGCGGCCGGGGCGGATGACCCTCCGTGATGACGTCCCGTCCTGGATCCGGGACGAGCTGCGCCGGATGGGCTACACCCTGGACTTCGCCCGGAGCACCTCGGGCCCGATCAACGCGATCTTCTTCGACTGGAAGCATGGGACCTTCTGGGGCGGGTCCAGCAACAACGGGGAGGACTACGGCATCGCCTGGTAGTCGGCCGTCCGGGGTGGTTCCGGCTTGATGACGGTGCGCGCGACCAGCACCGTGACATTGTCGGTGCCGCCCGCCGCGAGGGCGTCGTCCACCAGTGCCTGGCAGACCTGGGCCGCGGAGGTCATGGCGCCGACCCGGCCGGCGATGGCCTCGTCCGACAGGTGCCGGGTCAGGCCATCGGTGCAGGCCAGCAGCACGTCGCCGTGTCGCAGGTCGTGCAGCCCGAGCACCGGCGCCGCAGTGCTGCCGATGGCGCTCGCGAGCACGTGGCGGAACGGGCTTCTCTGGGCCTGGTCCGGTTGCAGCACCCCGCAGTCGACCAGCGCCTGGGCCATGGTCTGGTCGTTGGTCAGCCGCTGGAGCTGTCCCTCGCGATACCGGTAGCAGCGGCTGTCTCCGATCTGGAGGAGGTAGAGCCGCGGCCACACCGCGAGGCCCAGGGTGAGGGTGGTCGACATCTTCCTGACGCCGAGTTCGCGAGCCCGGGCGAGCACCGTCTCGTGGCAGGCGGTGGCCGCGTCCGCCATGGCGGTCAGGAAGGGCGAGTCCTCGACGGTCGGCGAGCCGTAGTAGCACTGGATGGCCTGGGTCATGTACCCCGACACCGTCTCCAGGGCCAGTCGGCTTGCTTCCTCTCCACCCTCCGAGCCTCCCACGCCGTCCGCCACCATGAACAGCGATGCCAGCCGCTCGCTCGGCAACTCGAGCAATTCGGGTGTGGCCAGGCTGGTCACCCGGACCCGCAGGGTCTTGTGCAGGGTGCCGAAGAGGAAGTGATCCTGGTTGGTCTTGCGGACCCGGCCGGTATGGGTCAGGCCATGGACTTCGATCTCGTCGTCCCGTGGCTTCCGCTGGGCCGTCAGGGGGGGGCGGGCTGGGGACGGGGGCGGTGGAGATGTCACATCGACCTCCATCGTGCCAAGATATCGCCGGGTCGGGGGCCGGCAAGACCGGCTTGAATCCTTTGGCCCGCGTTCTGGCTCTTTCAAGGCAGGGCAGTTGTCGCGGCCCGGTGCTCCAGCCCGAGCCTCGCCACCTCAAACCCAGGCGAAACAGGGAGGCAGAAATGAACGCCAGTCTCTTTCCCCGCAATGAACACCCGGTGGAGCGGGTGCTTCGGGTCCTGCTCGGCCTCGTACTCCTGGCCCTGGTATTTACCGGCCCTCGAACGCCTTGGGGCCTGCTTGGTGTGATCCCCCTGGCCACCGGCCTGTTGGGATCCTGCCCGCTTTACACTCTCCTCGGGATCAACACCTGTCCGACGACCCGTCGGTGACGCTGGCGGACGCCGATCGCCTGAGCCGCGCGGCCTCGGGCGACGGTGCCGCGTTCGAGGCTCTGGTCCAGGCGCATCAGGCGGCGGTGTACCGGTTCCTGATGGCCCAGGCGGAGTCTCCTCAGGACGCGGAGGATGCGCTTCAGGAGACCTTCCTGGCCGCGTGGCGGGCCGCAGCCTCCTTTCGTGGTGCGGGATCGGCTCGGGGGTGGCTCCTTTCCATCGCCCGCAACGCCCTGGCCCGGCTCCATCGCCGCCGGGTGGGACAGCCGGGTCGGTTCGAGTCGATCGATGACCTCGGCTGTCAGGCAGGCTGGGGAGCGATCCCTGCGGACGACACGCTGCTGGAAGGGCTTGCCCGGCGCGATCTGGTCGAGCGAGCCCTGGCCCGGGTTCCGCTAGCCGAGCGCGAGGTGGTGATCCTCCGGGATGTGGAAGGGATTGCGGGTGACGAGGTCGCCCGGATCACCGGGGTATCGCTGCCGGCGATGAAGAGCCGCTTGCACCGGGGTCGCCTCCGACTGGCGGCCGCTCTGGAGGAGTTGCGCGATGGCTGATATGGACCGCGAAATCGGCGGGATCCGGTGCCGGGAGGTGCTGGCCCGTCTCTCGGACTATCTCGACGGCGAACTTCCGCAGGCGGAGGTCGTCCGTCTGGAGGCCCATATCCGGTCGTGCGACTGGTGCGAGCGGTTCGGCGGGAGAATGGGTCGAATCGTTGGCGCCCTCCGGACGACCCTCGATCCGCCGCTTGCGGTACCGGCCCCCGTGGCCGCGCGGCTCACTGCCCGACTTCGGCGGGAGTGGGAGCGGTGAGCCGGCGGCCCGTGGTCAGGGAGCCGGTGGCCGCGCCCGGAGCGTGGAATCTGATGGGGTGAGGCGGTCGGCCGTCCATCCGTCCAACCGGTAGACCGTGGGCAAGGTGTCCCGGCGGACCCAGAATCCGGCCGGGATCGAGTCGAATGTCAGGGTCACGACCACGCTGTCGCGCCCGGTGAGCCGGATCCGCCGCTCCGGCGTCTCGAAGCGCGCGGAATCGGCTTGGGCGGCCGAGGCGAAGCCGCCAGCCTCCAGGGTCCGGAACTGCCCCAGCAGGGAGGCGACGGCCAGCGAGTCGACGGGCCCGCCGCCGGCGAACCGCCAGCCGGCCTCGCCCTTCTCCAGCCGGTACGTCGACCGGCCGCGGGTGATCTCCACGGTGGTCAGGCTGTCCGGGTCGACGGCGACGATCCGGCGGTCCCTCCAGTCGTCGACCGATCGCTCCACCAGCTCCACCAGGCGGCCTCTCACCTGGAACACCCGGTCGCTGTCGGGCTGGCGGACGTAGGCGGTTTCCCAGCTCGAGCCCCGCTTCCCGACCAGATAGGTGAGGAGCACGTCCGATCCCCGGCGAATCTCCAGCCGCCGCGCCTGGGCGCTGTCGACCCCGAGCCGCTGGTGACTGGTGACGGATTCCGCCACCAGTTCGCTCCGGCCTGCGGTGTCCGCGACAGCGCGGATCACGTCGGCCCCGACGGTCGGCGCCGCCGCCAGCCCGTTCACGGTCCACTCCGTGCCGGTCCGGACGAGGCGGATGGTGTCGGCGGGGCGGCTGATCGTGATGGCGTCCACCGAGGCCTGGTCGAGCGACACCGCCGGCAGCGAGGTACGCTGGTCCCGGGACGCGCCCTGCACCAGCCGCAGTCCGATCCACAGCACGAGCAACGCGCCGAGAAGAAGCGCGATCCGGCGGATCTGATCCCGGTTCATGCGCCCTCCCCGCTGACCGCGAGCGGCCGGTACGGCGTAAGAGCGGCCCGCCGGCGCCGGACAAGGTGCAAGGCGCCAGCCAGCCCGATCAGAAACGGGAGCCCGGCCACGTTGAAGTACTTGACGACGTCACGGGTGGTCTCGCTCTGGAAGAGCAGGGGCGGGGGCCGGCGGTCCTTGGCCCGGATGGCGATCAGGGCTTCGTCCTGGGCCAGCCAGTCGACCGCGTTCAGCACGAACGCCAGGTTCTCGGGACTCCGTTGCAGGAATTCGTCGCTCGCAAAAATCGCGTTCCCCACCACTACCAGTCGTCCTGCGGCGGTGTCGGTGGGCGTGACCTGAACCGCAAGGATTCGCCGGCCGAGGTTGGTGGTGGGGTAGTCCTGGGACGGGTCCACCATCGCCGTACCGGAGGCAACGCCCGCCGCCTCGGTGCTCACCAGGAGCGGTGTCACCGCGGCGCCGGCGCCGGTCGTGTCGATGCTGCTGGTCCATGCCAGGCTTACTTCCGGGAGCTCGGCGTTCACCGGCGTGGACCTGGTGCTCTGGGCCCGGAGAAAGTACGGGTAGGGGCGGAGCAGCCGGCCGAAGGAGGTCGGGACGCCGATCATCTGGTTGGCGCGGAGGTCGTACACCATGTCCGGTCGGATGCTCACCCCGTAGGCCGCGAGGACCTCGCCCCAGGCGAGCCGGCGGCCCGACGCGATCGGCGCCTGGGGCGAGATCTGCATCCCCGACTCCATCAGCAGCACGCTGCCGCCGTGGGCGACGTAGTCCCGGACGTGGGCCACCTCCATCGGGTCGACCGACTCGCGGAGGGTTGCCAGGACCAGTGCGGCGTACCCGCGAAGCGAGGTGGCGCTGTCGGCGAGAGTCGGGTTCTCCACGACGTACGATCGCTCCAGTTGGTCCCGCAGGGTGCCGAAGGAGCCGGCCTGGGGGTCGGTGGCGAGCGCCACCTTGGGCTTGGTCGTACGGGTGAGGCTCCGGATGATCGACGCCAGCCGGTATTCGAGGTCGTCGGTCCGCTGAACGAACGGAATCGTTTCATGGCGGTCGGCGTGCTGCACCACCAGCCCGAAATAGCCTTCCTTGACCTGGAGCTCGGCCTGCCCCACGACGTTGAACTGCACCGGCACGATGCCAAGGTTGCGGGCGTCCTCGGCGGCGGTCTGGTCCTTCGCGGGGTCGCGCTCGATCACCCGGACCTTGCCGCCGCTGGCGCCCCGGAGATCCCGCAGCAGGTCGGCCGCGTCGCGCTTCTGGAGCGCGAACTCGCTCGGCAGCTCCGCCGAGGCAAACACCTTGATCGTCACCAGGTCGTCCAGCGACCGCATGATGTCGCGGGTGGCCCGGGAGAGCGTGTAGGCCTTCCCTGGCGTGAGGTCGAGCCGCCCGCCGATCCGGCCGCCGGCGAGGTTGAGGATCACCAGCGCCGCCACCAGCATCGCAGTGCCGAGCCGGAGCCGGCGGACCGGAGCGCCCTGGGGTGACAAGCGCCGCCGGAGCACCACGGCCCAGGCCAGCGTCACGAACACCGCCGCCAGCGAGAGGAAGTAGAGCACGTCGCGGAGATCGAGCACCCCACGACCGATACTCTGGAAATGGGCCAGCACGCCCAGCCGGGCGGCGATGGCGCCGAGGGCGGGCGGAAGGCCCACCAGCAGAGGGTCCAGACCCACGAGAATGAGCAGGAACATCACGGCCACCGCCAGGATGAAGGCGGTGATCTGACTCCGGGACAGGCTCGACGCCCAGACGCCGACGCCGGCGAATCCTGCGGCGAGGAGCCCGGCCCCGGTGTACTGCGCCACCACCGGCCCCCAGGCCAGGTCGCTGCCCAGCTCCAGGCCGATCGGGATGAAGAGCGTGGTGGCCAGGGCGCCGAGCAGGACCAGCAGGACGCCCAGGTACTTGCCGATCACGAGCTCCGCCTCGGAAATCGGCTGCGCCAGCACGATCTCCAGGAGCCCGCTCCGGTTGTCCTCGGCCAGGGACCGCATGGCGACCGCCGGCGCGAAGAAGAGGAACACCCAGGGCAGGAGGTCCAGCATCGGCCGGAGCGAGGCCGTGTTGGTGAGATACGCGTTCCGGAAGAACATGAACGCATTGATGCCGAGAAACACCACCAGCAGCACGTATCCGGTGGGCTGATCGAAGAGCGCCTTCACCTCCCGGCGCGCGATGGTCCAGATCCGCCTCATGACTCGCCTCCGGTCGTAAGCTCCCGGAAGAGATCCTCGAGTCGTCCCGATTCCTGGTGCAGGTCGAACAGGGTCCAACCGCGGCTCACCGCCAGCCGATACAGCTCCGGGCGGACGTCGCGGCCGTCCGGGCTCGCCAGCGAGACCCTGGTCCGGCCATTGTCGAGCTGCCGGGCCTCCATCCTGGTCACCCCATCGAGCGACCCGACTGCCTCGGCGATGCCCTCGCCCTGGGCCTCGAGGGTCACGGTGGCGGCGCCGGTGGCCCGGGCGATCAGGTCCGCTACGGGCCCGTCGGCGGCGAGCCGGCCCCGGTTGATGATTAGGAGCCGGGAGCAGGTGTGCTCCACCTCGGGGAGCACGTGGGTGGAGAGCAGCACGGTCCGGTCCCGGCCGAGGTGGCTGATCAGGTGGCGGATCTCCACCCGCTGATTGGGGTCCAGCCCCTCGGTGGGCTCGTCGAGCACCAGCAGGTCGGGTCGGTGGAGGATGGCCGCCGCCAGACCGACCCGCTGGCGGAATCCCTTGGACAGCTCGGCGATCGGCCGCTGGAAGACGGACTCGATGCCCGTGGCCTGGACGGCGTCGTCGGTAGCGCGTCGCCGCTCGGACGGGCCAAGGTCGCGGAGCCGGGCCACGAACTCCAGGTACTCCGCCACCAGCATCTCGCCGTACAGGGGGTTGTTCTCGGGCAGGTAGCCGATCCGGCGCTTGGCGGCCTCGCCCGACTCGGCCAGCGGCACCCCGTCGAATTGGATCGTCCCGCCGTCCGGATCGAGGTACTGGGTAATCATCCGCATGGTCGTGGATTTCCCGGCCCCGTTGGGGCCGAGGAACCCGACCACCTCGCCGCGACCGATCGAGAACGAGACCTCGTCGACCGCTGTCAGTCCGTTGAAGCGTTTGGAAACCCGATCCAGCGCGAGAAGGGCCATGACTCCTTCACCATCTTGGTGACGACCGGGGGGCAGTCTACGCCAAGACGGGGGAGTGTCAAGGGGTTTTTCCGGGCGGCCCGGTCACTCCCGGCCGCCGGCGCCCACGGCCCGGGTGGCCACCCGGGCCCGGGTCAGGAAGAGGTCCACCAGGGCCGCTGTGGCCTCCCGGGTGGCGTCGCCGGAACGGCCCCGCGGCGCGATGCCGAGGGCCTGTTCGCTCCATCCCACCGCGTGGGTCTCGAAGCCGTTCCGCTTCAGGTGAACCAGCTCCAGCAACTCCAGGAGCACGCTGTAGACGGCCGACGAGTCGGTGGTGAAGAATCCCAGATTTACGACCAACCGCGGGGTCTCCGGCCGCTCGGCCAGCTCGGCCGTGCCGGCCACCCGGAACCCGGCCCGGAGCAGCTGCCGTTCCACCCGGCGGTGGAGGTCGCTGCTGTCGACGCCCGCCCGCGCCGCGGCCGTGGTGACCCCGACCACGTGAACCCCCAGCGATGGGAGGTCGTCGAACGGGCTCCTCGCCTGGCCGGCGGCGGCCGTCGCAACGCTGAGTGTCAGGACCCCTGCGGCCATGGCGACGCGGCTCGACATGCTGCCTCCCGGTGGGTTGCCCGGCTGGCGGACGAGCAATTCGCGTACCGGCCGGGTTCGCCGGTGCCGGCATGGAGGGAAACCGGCCATGCGGGGCGCCGGCGCCAACCTAGGGAGCGATGATGCCGAGAGGGGGGGTAATGCGCCAGCGCCCGCGGGTAAAGTCGGGGATGTTCACCGCGCGGCTCCGCGCCGCCACCGACCGCTCGGTGAGCGGCCCGACGGCGGACCATGCGGCCGCGTCATAGACGTCCTGGTCGGTCGGCTCGCCCCGGCGCAAGCATTCGATCAGCCGCCAGTCCTCCAGAAAGTCCATCCCGCCATGGCCCCGGGCGGCCTGGCGAACCCGATCGCTCTTCCAGAGGGGGTGCTCGAACTCCTCGAACCAGGGCTCGATCGGGTCCCACCGATGCGGCGCGGCGCTCCGGCCCTCGACGTACACCCGCTGCGGATAGCCCTCGACCAGCCCGCGCGTACCCTGGAGCACGTACTTCCGGCTGTAGGGGCGGGGCAGGTTGGTGTCGTGGGTGAGGTAGATCGTCTGGCCCTTCACCGTGCGGATCAGCGTGAGGTTCACGTCGCCCTGGCGGTAGCGCTCGTTCCGCTTCGGGTGACCGGCGTCGTAATGCTCGGCCGCCCAGGCCTGGAGCCCGCGCGAGGGTCCCGAGAGCGACACCAGGTAATCGAACTGGTTGCCGCGATTGATGTCCAGGCACTGCGCGACCGGCCCCAACCCGTGGGTCGGATAGAGGTTGCCGTTCCGGGCGATGGAGTGGGCCCGTCGCCAGAGGCCCTCACCCTGATCGGCGAACTTGATCTCCCGGAGGTCGTGATTGTAACCGCACTCGGCGTGGAGGAGCTCCCCCAGCAGGCCGAGGCGGGTCAGGTGCAGGGCGAGCAGTTCCAGCCGGTCGTAGCAGCAGTTCTCCATCATCACGCAATGCTTCCGGTACTTCTCCGCCGCCTCCACCAGCTGCCAGCACTCGTCCAGGGTCACGGCCGCCGGTACCTCGGTGGCGGAATGCTTGTCGTTGCGGAGCGCGGCCAGGGCGATCGGGACGTGCCACTCCCACGGGGTGGCGTTGTAGACCAGGTCCAGCTCCTCCACGGCGCAGAGCCGCTCGAAATCGCGGGGGCCGCGATCGTAGCCGGTCGGGCGGCGCTGGCCTGCCGCGACGACGAGGTCCTGCGCCCGGCGGACCTTCTCCGGCACGATGTCGCAGATGGCACGGAGCTCCACGCCCTCGATGGCGAGGAGGTTCTCGACGTGCACCATGCCCATCCCGCCCACGCCCACGAATCCCACCCGCACCCGGTCCATTGGCGGTGCGGCGAACCGGACGGGGCGCTGGGCCGGTGTCGGCGGGCTGGCGAGACCCAGGGCCCCCGCCGCCGCTGCCGCCCGAAGGACCTGCCGGCGCGACCGGTCGGGCGGGTTCATGTCCGGTCGCCGCTGGCGAGGAGCTTGAGCATCTCGTACCAGAAGCGGGACGCGGTGTGGAACGAATCCACCCGGACCCGTTCGTCCCGCCCGTGAGCGCGGATGTCGTTGAGATCCTCGAAGATGGCGCCTACACCGTACACCGGAATTCCGGCGTTTCGGACGTAGAGACCGTCGGTGGCCCCGGTGGACATCTCGGGGATCACGGGGATGCCGGGCCAGAAGCGCCCGGCCAGCCGCTCGATCGGCCCCAGGACGTCGGCCCGGAGTGGCGAGGCCGGACTTGGGGTGGGCGGGGCGGCCTCGCGAATCGTGATTCCGTCATCTGCCAGCACCCTCCGAAGGGTGGCTCGCACTTCGTCGGGCGACTCGTCGGGCAGGAGCCGGCAGTTCACCGTTGCGGTGGCCAGCTGGGGCAGGGCGTTGTCGGCATGGCCGGCGAAGAGCCGGGTGGCGACGCAGGTGGTCCGCATCACCGCGTTGTAGTACGGAGAAAGCGCCGCCACCGCGCGCGCGGCCGCGGGATCACTCGTGCGAGCCAGCGCCCGCATCGCTGCCGCCGCCTCGCCCGACACGGTCCCTGCGGTCCGCTCGAAGAAGCCCCGGCTCACCTCGTTGAGACGCACCGGGAACTCGAAGTCCGCCAACCGGGCCAGACCGCGACTCAGGCGGTAGATCGCGTTGTCGGGAACGGGGATGGAGCTGTGGCCCCCCGGGTTGCGAATCGCCAGGACGTAGGTGAGATACATCTTCTCACTCGCCTGGACGCTCATCGCCTGGGGCTTCCCGTCCGCCAGCGCCCCCCCGCCGGCGTCCGTGTTCAGGGCATACTCGGCGTCGACCAGGTCCCGGCGTTCCTTCAGCAGCCACTTGATGCTGTTCCCGTCGGTCTCCTCGTCGGCCGTGAGCACCATGATCAGGTCGCGGTCCGGGACGAAGCCCTCGCCGCGGAGCCGAATGAAGTTGGCCACCAGGATCGCCGCTCCGGCCTTGTTGTCGCTGGTGCCCCGACCGTAGTAGTGCTCTCCCTCTTCGCGGAACCGGTAGGGATCGAACGACCAGTCTTCCCGCCGCGCGTCCACCACGTCGAGGTGGGCCATCAGGAGGATGGGCTTCCGCCCAGGTCCCCGTCCCCGATAGCGGACCACCAGGTTCTGAAGCGAGGGATCGAAGCCGGTGACGACCACGTCCCGCTCCGCGAACCCGGCCTCGCGGAGGCGAGTCGCGAGCTTTGCCGCGAGGGTCGGGGTGCCCCGGGCGGAGTCGCTGGTGTTGACCTCGGTCATCTCGGCGAGGATCTCCCGCTCCAGGGCCCGCTGCCGGTCGGAGGCCGGCCGCTGGGCTACGATCGGCGAAACGGCGAACAGACCGGCGACGCACCCGGCGGCAACGCGAAGGCGAAGCATGTCGAACCCGCTCTCCTCAAGAAGGGGCTTCAGGGCAGGCGCTCGAACTCGAGCCCGCGGACCCGGCCGGCGTAAATCAGGAACCCGGTCACGCGCCCGCGGCGGTCCCGTTGGAAGCGAAAGGTCTGCCCCTGGCCGGTAAACCCGTCGGCGTAGGCTGGCAACAGCGGGATCGTACTCGCGGGCCGCCGGCGCACCACCAGGCGCCCATCCTGGACGATGACCTCGACGGTCAACTCGAGCTCCGGGCTCCGGTACCGGCCAGTGTAGTCGGCGAGTCGGACCTGGGAAGAGTCCGGTCGGGCGAATGGCTCGTAGCGACGCCAGGCGTCGGCAAACTGTACCACCCGGTACCGGTCTCCGACGCGCTCGAACCGGTATACGCCGGCCTGGGGGTGCCAGAACCGGAGGTCGCCCAGGTGGACCAGTAGGGCCGGGGTCCCGGCGCCGCCGGCAAGCGCCAGCCGGTCACCCTGCGCGGCGAACACGACGATCTGGTCCGACGTCGAGTCGCGATAGCTGCCCGCCAGGGCGCCGATCTCCCGTGCGGCAAGGGGCACAGGGGGGGAGGGTGGCGTCGGGTCGCCACCGAGCCCCAGCACCAGGTCCGCCACCTGGTGGATCAGCCGCGTCGAGTTCACCGTGGCCCGGTTGCAGAGCAGGGCGATTGAGAGCTGCCGCTCCGGCCAGCGGGCCAGCGCGGTGCGATAGCCGGCGGTCGCGCCGTTGTGGCTCACTTCGCGGAGGCCGCGATACGACCCGATCACGAGGCCGAGCGCGTAGCTGATCGGGGAGCCATCATTGAGCCGACCTGGCGTCTCCAACAGCGACACCAGGGCCGCCCCCCCGGGTACCCGTCCCTCCGACAGCGCGTCGTTCCAGGTCAGCAGATCACCTACCGTGGTGAGCAGCCCGCCGTTTCCGTGCACCATCGTGAAAGGCATGTCCTGAACCCAGCGCCCGTTCTCCCGGCTGTAGGCGGTGGCGCGGTCCGGGACGATCCGCCGGTAGTCGTCGCGCCACGCCGTCTGCCGCATGCCGAGCGGCTCGAACAGGGCCTCCCGGGAATACTCGGCAAACGGCTTGCCGGTGACCCGGCTCACGATCATCGCCGCCAGCGCGTAGCCGGTGTTGCTGTAGAGGTATTCCTCTCCAGGGAGGAAGTTGAGCCGCCGTTGCCGGCTCACCAGGTCCAGGATCCGGGCGAAGGTGTGCACCTCCTGGCCAGGCGGGAATCCCTGGATGGCCAGCAAGCCCCACTGATCGCGGAGCCCGCTGGTATGCGTGAGCAGGTGGCGAATGGTGATCGGCCGCCCGAAATCCGGAACTTCCGGGAGATACCGCCTGATGTCGTCGTCGAGGGAAAGCCGGCCCTGCTGGTGGAGCAGGGCCACGACAGCCGCCGTGAACTGCTTGGCTACCGAACCGGTCTCGAGGATCGAGGCGGGGCGAAGCGCGAGCCCGTGCTCCAGGTCGGCCATGCCCCAGGCCCGCAGGGTGCGGCGACCCTGGTGCTCGACGCCGAGGGTGCAGCCCGGGCCGTCGGTATGGTCCAGCTCGGCGAAGACCGAGTCAAGCCCGGCCGGAGCCTGGGCGCCCGCGCTCGCGGTCGCCAGCAACAGCAGCCCCGGAACGAGCCGGCGGCCGGATGGTTTCATGCGGGCGTCCCCCCAGTGGTCTGAAGGCGCGGAGCGGCTGGGAGTATGGGGGGTGGCGCGGCAATCGGGCAACCGGTCGCGCCGGCCGGGCACTCAGGGCAGTCGCTTGCCCTCGCGCTCCAGAAGGTCCGGCCAGTTCCGGTCGGCGAGCGCCAGCCTCGCTTCGGGCTCGCGCTTCCAGAGATCCAGCACCCGCTTGCTGTTCTGGAGGATCAACCGCCCATCCATGATCGTGAACGCTTCGGGATCGACGCCGACCAGATAGTTCCGGGAAACCCCGTAGCCGCAGTACCCGCCGAATTGGGGTGCGAACCGGGCGGGGTCCTGGAGAAACCGGTCGCGATTCTCGGGCGTGGCGAATCGGTAGGTTGCCCCGAGGTGGGTAGCCGTGAGGCCCGATTCCCCCTTTACCGGACCGGTGGCGCTGAAGTAGCTCACGGGGTCATACCCGGCGAGCGCGAGCCCGTTCTTGTCGGTGTTGACGAGGGCCCGCTCCTGGGCGGCCCCGGTGGAGACCAGGGCGGCGAGCAAGCCGCCTCGAAGGATGAGATTTCTCATGCCGGGCGTAACGCCGGGAGCGCACGGCCGGTTCCCTCCGCCGCAGGCACCCGCCGTCCGTCCGGATCGCCGGCATTTCCTGGTAACCCGCCGGTCAGTGAGGTAGAATCCGCCGGCCCGAGCACCCCGGAGGATGACATGCGTGGATCGTTGGCGGGGAAGACGCTGCTGGTCACCGGCGGCAGTCGGGGAATCGGTCTGGCGATCGCCCTGAGGGCGGCTCGCGATGGAGCCAACGTGGCGCTCCTGGCCAAGACGGACGTGCCCCATCCCAAGCTGCCGGGTACCGTGCACACCGCCGCGGCCGAGGTGGAGGCCGCCGGGGGGCGGGCCCTGGCCTGCGTGGCCGACATCCGCGATGAGGCGTCGGTGGCCGCGGCCGTGGCCCGTACCGTGGACCGGTTCGGCGGGCTCGACATCCTGGTCAACAACGCCTCGGCGATCAGCCTGACCGGGACCCTCGAAACCCCGATGAAGCGCTACGATCTGATGCAGGGGGTGAACGCCCGCGGCACCTACCTCTGCTCGCAGCTCTGCATCCCCCACCTGCGCCGCGCCGCCAATCCCCACATCCTGAACCTCTCGCCGCCGCTCAGCCTGGAAGCCCGCTGGTTCGCCCCCCACGTCGCCTACACCATCGCCAAGTACGGCATGAGCATGTGTGTGCTGGGGATGCACGAGGAATTCCGGGCGGATGGCATCGCGGTGAACGCGCTCTGGCCGCGGACCGGGATCGACACCGAGGCCATCCGTCTCATCGCGGGCCAGGAGGCACGGCGCCGCTGCCGGCTCCCGGCCATCGTGGCCGATGCCGCCCATGCGATGCTGGTCCGCGACAGCCGGACCTTCACCGGCCGATTCTGCATCGATGAGGATCTCCTTCGGGAGGAGGGGGTAACCGATTTCGCCGCCTACCGGCATCAAGGGGTTGCCGAGGAGGAGTTGATGCGGGATTTCTTCGTCTGACGGCCGGGTGCCGTTTGCTTGACGGCGGGGCGAGGCCGGCCTTCCTTCCTTTCATGATCGGAGGTTGGCTTCGCCTGCTCCGGGCCGCCCCGGCCGCGCTGCTGGTTCTCGGCGTGGCGGCCGACTCATCGCCGCTCAGCGCCCAGACGGACGCGCTCGATCGGGCGCCCTCCCGATTTGCCATCCTGGACGGCAACCGGATCCATTTCAAGAGCCTTGGCACGGGACCCCAGGCCGTGGTTCTGGTGCATGGCTGGGCCTGTGATCTCACCGTCTGGCGGCATCAGGTCGAGGTCCTCGCTGGTCGGACCCGGGTCGTGCTGTTGGACCTGCCCGGCCACGGCCGGAGCGGAAAGCCCGACACGACCTACTCGATGGCTTTCTTCGCCCGGGCCGTCGACGCGGTGCTTCGTACTGCCGGGGTCGAGCGTGGTGCCCTGGTTGGGCACAGTATGGGAGTCCCCGTGGTGCGCGAGTACCTCCGCCTGTACCCTGCGGGCACGGTGGCGCTGGTGGCGGTGGATGGCCCGCTCCGGGCCCCCGATTCGGAATCCAGCCGGCGGATGCTCGCCGCCGTCGAGGGCCCGGATTGGCGGCAGGTTCTGGAGCAGAGAGTCACCGAGATGTACGGCGCGCCAGAACAGGCCGGGCTCCGCCGGACCATACTCCAGATGGCCGCGGCCACCCCGCAGCACGCCGCCGTGGCCTCGATGCGCGGGATGCTGGAGCCCGCCATCTGGCGGGGTGACCAGATTGCCGTGCCGCTCCTGGTGGTGGTGGCGAAGGGGCCGAACTGGCCAGCGTCCTATCGGGCGTATGTGGAGCGGCTGGCCCCCGGCGTCCGGTATGAAGAGCTGGAGGGGGTCCAGCACTTTCTGATGCTCGAGCGGCCCGAGGTCTTCAACCCCATTCTGATCCGCTTCCTCTCCACCCTTCAGGTCGTGCGCTAGAGCCCGGGAGCAGGAACGTTTCTTGCCCGGGTTCGGGGAATCGCCGTCGTCGGAGCACCGTCCAGATGCCAAGCATTGGTCACGTCGCTGTCGGGCTCGCTGCAGGCCGGGCCGCGAAGCCGGATGGCCGGTACTCCCTCCGCTGGCTGCTCTGGTTCGTGGCGATCTCGTGCGCCGCCGATCTGGATTTCGTGTTCGTGGCCCTGGGGGCCCCGTACAACTCCTTGTGGGGCCACCGGGGGGTGAGTCATTCGCTTGGAGTGGCGGTGCTCGCGGGCCTGCTTACTGCCTGGGTGGCCAGGCGCTGGGGCCTGAGTGCGGGATGGGGTGGGCTGGCCGGATTCCTGGCGTACGGGAGCCATGTGGTGTTTGACTCCCTCAATGTGGGGTCGGTGGGGGTCCCGTGGTTCTGGCCGCTTACGCCTCGCTACTACACCCTCCCCTGGCACCCGATCCCGTCGGTGGAGACCGCGCGTGACTTCCTCACCCCGGCCGGGATTCCGGTCCTGGCCGCGGAAACACTCCTCTTCGCTCCGTTCTGGCTCTACGCCCTGCTGGCCCGGCGTCTGAACGTGCTCCGGGGGCGTTCATCGCCGGGAGGGGCCCCGGTCCTGCCGCGAGGCCCCCGGGTCGAGGGTGCGGTCGACTAGTGCAAAACGGGCGGGGCGGACAGGTTCTCCTGCCCGCCCCGCCCATCGTCCCGGTCGTTCAGGTCAGTTCTCGACCAGAATCAGAAACTTCGAGTTGGTCCAGAAGCTCTCCGGGTTCGTGATCTGAAGCGTCCCGCGAATCCGGCCGTTCGCATCGGCCGGGACGTTGGAGAACGTCAGGTTCTGGTTGGTCACCAGCCGGTACTGTTTGTCGGGCCGGGGCATCGGAATCTCGGACACCTGGCGGCGATCGATCGCCGTGAACAGGGAGGGATCGAGATCCTCGGCCGGCTTGAGCGTCTCGCCGGTCCGGGTAAAGATCAGGAAGCGGGTCCCGCCCACCTCGCGGATCACGCCCTTGTCCATCAGGTCCTTCTTGGTCCCCACGACGTAGTAGACCGTGTTCTCCCGGGTGGTCATCGCCGAGACGGTGTCGGTCAGGAGCTGGTTGCTCTCGGCGAGCGCGGCCACCTCGGCCTTGGTGGCTCCGAGTTCGGCCTCGAGGTTCGCAATCGTGGTCTTCTGGCCCTCCACCAGCGCCTGCAGCCCGTCGATGGTGGTCTGGAAGTCAGCCAGCACGGTGCGAAGGCTGTCGGAATCCTGGGTCAGGGCCCGGACCCGCCGCTGGCTCGCGGCCAGGCGGGACTCGCTGTTGCGGAGCCGGGCGGTGAGGTCCTGGACCTTTTTCAGTACCTGGGCCCGCTCGCTGGCCGAGGTGGCGAGCTGGCTCTCCGGGGATACCACCGGCTCGACCGCCCGGCGCTCGGTGCTGACCTTGGCGAGTTCGGTGTTGATGTCGGCCAGCAGCCGCGTGGTCTCGGCCAGGTCGCGGACCAGGCTGTCCTTGGCCGCCGAGACCGTGGCCATCTCCTGAACCTGGGTGCGGAAGTACTCGGTCGAGTCCGAGGGGATCGATCGCACCACCTGGCCGCGAGGGGTGGTACTACAACCCACGGCAGCCATTGCCGCCAGAGCCAGCAGAGCGCGTTTCATTCGGGGTTCCCTCCACGGGGATGGGGCAGGTCTCGACGGACACCGCCCGGGCCGGATCAAAGATGTCGGGTTCGTCAGACATTGCCAAGGACGACTGCCGCGCATCAGGTTGCACAGGAGGCCTCCCGGGGCGGGGAGCTTGACACCCCCGCCTGTGGGCGGAAATTCTTGTACCACAACCGGTTCGCCGATTCAGGCGCCCTCATCCCCAACCAGGCGAGAACTCAGCAATGAAAGCACGCGCGATGACGTGGCTCGTGGCGATCGGGACCCTGGCCATTCCGGGTCTGGTCGCGGCGCAGAGCGGGGCGGTGGCGGGCCGGGTGACCGACAGCACCCGCGCCGAGGGTCTCGGTGGCGCCCAGGTCGAGGTGCTCGACGCCTCGGGCCGGCGGGTGGGGTCGGCCACGGCCTCGGGGACGGGCGCCTACCGCGTGGAGGTGCCGGTCGGCCGGTACACCGTGACCGTTCGGCTGGTGGCCTTCACGCCGAAGCGGGCCGAGGGCGTCGAGGTTCGGGCGGGGGCGACGACGACTCTCGACATCGGCCTGGTTCCGACGGTCCTTCAGCTCAGCGAGCTCACGGTCGTGTCCACCTCACGGGTCCCCGAGAAGATCACCGAGGCGCCTGCCGACGTCACCGTGATCCCCTCCGTGCAGATCCAGGAGCGCCCGGCCCTGACGGTCACCGACCACCTGGCCGCGGTGCCCGGGATCTCGATCTCCCAGGGGGGGCTGCTCCAGTCCAACGTGGTCTCACGAGGCTTCAACAACATCTTCTCCGGGTCGCTGCTGACCCTGATCGACAACCGGTACGCCGGAGTGCCGTCCCTCCGGGTCAATGTCCCCGCGTTCTTCCCCACGAACAACGAGGACGTGGAACGGGTGGAGTTCGTGCTCGGGCCCGCGGCCGCGCTCTACGGGCCGAACGTGACGCAGGGCGTGCTGCACATCATCACCAAGTCGCCGATCGACGCCCCGGGAACCACCGTGGCAGTCGAGGGCGGCTTCCGGGGCACCACTCCGAGCGCGCCGTCCGGCACGGACCAGGCCGAGGGGGTCGCGCGGTTCAGCTTCCGGCACGCCAGTCGGCTCTCGCCGCGCGTGGGCATCAAGGTCTCCGGCGAGTACCTGGTGGGCACCGACTGGCGCTACGCCGACCCGGGTGACACCCTCTCGCCGGGGAATACCCCGACGTCGGCCAAGCGAACCTGCACCTCGACGCCATACGGGTGCCGGGACTTCGACCTGGAAAAATGGGGCGGCGAGGCCCGGCTCGACGTCAAGCCCAACAACGACACTGAGTGGATCACCAGCTACGGCATCACCAATGCGGGCAGCCTGATCGAGCTCACCGGCATCGGCGCCGGACAGGCCCGCGACTGGCGTTACCAGCACCTCCAGAGCCGCTTCCGGTACAAGGAGCTGTTCGTCCAGGGCTTCGTCAACATGAGCGACGCGGGCAAGACCTTCCTGCTCCGGGACGGCAATCCGATCGTCGACGAGTCACGGCTCTGGGCCGGCCAGATCCAGCACGGGTTCAGCCTGGGCTCGCGGGAGACGATCGTCTACGGCGCGGACTACATCTTTACCGATGCGCGCACCGGCGGCACCATCAACGGCAGCAACGAGGATGACGACGACATCAAGGAGATCGGGGGATACGTCCACAGCGTCACCAATCTCTCGTCCAAGTTCGACCTGGTCGCCGCGCTCCGGGTGGACAAGCACAGCCGCCTGGAGAAGGCGGTCTTCTCTCCCCGGGTGGCTTTCGTGGCCAAGCCGTCCGACGAGCACAACCTCCGCCTGACCTACAACCGCGCCTTCTCCACGCCCAGCAACAACAACCTCTTCCTCGACATTTCGGCCGGCCGGATTCCGCTCAGTCCGACCATCGGGTACACCGTTCGGGCGCTGGGCGTGCCCAAGGGAGGGCTGCATTTCCGGGCTAACGGGGGATGCGCCGGTGGCGTGGGGAACGGCCTCTGCATGCGGAGCCCCTTCGCGCCCCAGCTGGGTCTCCTTCCGGCCAGCGCCAATCTGCTCTGGGGTGCTGCGGTGGCGGCGGTCCTGCCGGCCCTCCAGGCGGCCAACCCCACCCTGGCCGGCGCGCTCCAGCTGGTGGGCGCCCCCTCGCCCACGCAGGTCGGGACGGCGCTCCGGACTCTGAACCCGACCACCCGGTCCTTCGTGCAGATCAATCCCAACGACGTGGCCGACATCGAGACCCTCAAGCCGTCGATCACCAACACCATCGAGTTCGGCTACAAGCTCAACCGGCCGCGCAAGGTGAGCTTCTCCTTCTCGGGGTATTTCGAGCACCGGGAGAACTTCGTCGGGCCCCTGATCGTGGAATCGCCCAACGTCTTCCTCGATCCCGCCACGCTCCAGTCCTATCTGACCGCGCGACTGACGGCCCTTGGCATCCCGGCCGCGCAGCTCCCCGCGGCGCTGGGCGTTCTGGTCCCGGCCATGGCGCAGATCCCGCTGGCCACGGTGGTGCCCAACGAGGCCGGCACCGGCGGGTCGCGGAACAGCCTGGTGGAGCGCCCGGACATCTTTCTCACCTACCGGAACTTCGGTACCGTCGATCTCTTCGGCGCCGACCTGGCGGTGGACTATTTCCTGACCGACCGGCTGGCGGTGGCGGCCACCTACAGTCTGGTCAACAAGGACTTCTTCTCCGCGGCCGAGGTCGAGGGCCCGACCGACATCGCGCTCAACGGCTCGAAGAGTCGTGGCTCGGCGTCGCTCCGGTACCGGAACGACGTGGCGGGCTGGGGCGGCGAAGTTCGGGCCCGGTACGTCAAGGGGTTCCCGGTGAACTCGGGCGTCTACGTGAGTCCCCAGCGCCCGGACGGGAGCCTGATCCCGACCGACAGCTATGCCCTGGTGGACCTCCAGGCCAACTGGCGGCCGCCGATCGGAATCCGGAACATGCTGCTCTCGGCCAGCGTCACCAACCTCTTCAACAAGTCGTACGCCACGTTCGTGGGGGTACCCCACCTCGGGCGCCTCGTCATGAGCAAGGTGTCCTACACGTTCTAGTTCCGGATCGGTGAGGGGGAGTGGCGTGACTCCTCCTCCTCGCCGTTCCCGCTCCCCTTCCGCTCCCCGAACCTCCGATGCCTCCGGCAAGCCTCCCGCGCTGGGTGCCGTACGTCATCCCGTTCGCGGTGTTCATGGTCCTGCTGGTGGTGGGGCCGATGCTGCCGCTCTCGCCCCGGGCCGAGGCGGTGGTGCGAGTGGCTCTCCTCACGGCGGTCATCGTCCTGGTGGCCCGGCCGGCGCTCGATTTTCGGGTGACCAGGCCGATCGCCACCGCCGCGGTCGGGGCCGCGGTCTTCGCGCTCTGGATCGCGCCCGATCTCCTGATCCCCGGCTACCGCGAACACCCGGTCTTCCAGAACGGTATCACCGGGCAAGTACAGAGCTCGCTTTCGGCGGAGGCTCGGGCGGACCGGGTGGTGCTCGCCTTGCGCTTCGCCCGGGCGGCCCTCATCGTCCCCGTGGTCGAAGAGCTGTTCTGGCGGGGGTGGCTGCCCCGGTGGCTCGATCGGATGGACAACTTCGAGGCCGTTCCCCTGGGCCAGTACACCCGGTGGTCCTTCTGGGGAACCGCGGCGCTCTTCGCTCTGGAGCATGGGTCCTACTGGGACGTGGGCCTGATGGCGGGGATCGTCTACAACTGGTGGATGAGTCGGACCCGGAGCCTCGGCGACCTGATGCTGTGCCACGCGGTGACCAATGCCTGCCTTTCGGTGTACGTTCTCGCCGCGGGGCGGTGGGAGTACTGGTGACGGTCCCCGAATGGGCATGACGCTGCTCACGACCCCCTTCCATGAGCGCACCGCGCCGCTGGTGCAGGGCCAGGCGTGGCGGCGCTGGGCCGGCCACGCCGTGGCCAGCTCCTATGAGCTGGTGCACGACCGCGAGTACGCCGCGGTGCGGAATGCCGTTGCGCTGTTCGACGTCTCTCCCCTGCACAAGTACCTGATCCGCGGGTGCGACGCCGGCCGGCTCCTCGATCGGGTGGTGACCAGGAACCTCTCCCGGTGCCAGGTGGGACAGGTGATGTACACCACCTGGTGCGATCGGCGGGGCAAGGTGGTCGACGACGGCACGGTGGCCCGCCTCGACGACGCCACCTGGCGGCTCACCGCCGCCGAGCCCAACCTCCGGTGGCTCGGGCGAAACGCCTTCGGGCTCGAGGTCGAGATCGAGGACATCTCCGAACGGACCGGCGCCCTCGCGCTCCAGGGGCCGCTGGCCCGGGCCGTACTCAACCAGGCCACGGGCGGCGCCGTGGATCGCCTCCGCTATTTCCGCGTCATGCCCACGCGCCTGGCGGGCGTGCCGGTCACCGTCTCACGAACCGGTTATACCGGCGATCTCGGCTACGAAATCTGGGTCCCGGCCGACGGGGCCGTCGCGGTATGGGACGAACTGATGGCCGCCGGGCGGGACTACGGCATCTGCCCCGCCGGGATCTGGGCGCTGGACGTGGCCCGGATCGAGGCGGGACTGGTGATGCTCGACGTGGACTACCACTCGGCCCATCGGGCCCTGATCGAGGCCCAGACCTCGAGCCCCTTCGAGCTCTCCCTCGACTGGACCGTGAGCGCGGACAAGGGCCCGTTCAACGGGTGGCGGGCCCTCCGGGCCGAGCGGGAGCGAGGGCCGGCGTGGCGGCTCATGGGGCTGGAGGTGGAGTGGGACGCCCTGGAGGCGCTGTACGCGGAACACGGCCTTCCTCCGGCGCTGCCCACGATCGCCTGGCGGACCAGCGTGCCGCTCTATCGCGAGGGGGAGCAGGTGGGCTATGCCACCAGCGGCTGCTGGTCGCCACTGCTCAAGCAGTACCTGGCTCTGGGGCATCTCCGGGTGCCCCACGCGGCGGCCGGGACGCTGGTGGACATGGAGATCACCGTCGAGCACCGGCGCCGCCTCGCGCCGGCCCGGGTGGTGGCCACACCGTTCTTCGACCCGCCCCGCAAGAAGGATACGCCCGGTGGCTGAGACCTGGGACGCCATCGTGGTGGGCGGGGGCCACAACGGCCTGGTGAACGCCGCCTACCTGGCACGGGCCGGGCGGCGGGTGCTGGTGCTGGAACGCCGGCCTCTGGTGGGTGGAGCGGCGGTGAGCGAGCAGGTGTTCCCGGGGTTCACCTTCTCGGTCTTTTCCTACGTGGTGAGCCTGCTCCGGCCCGAGATCATCCGCGACCTGGACCTTCCCCGCCACGGCCTCCAGATCCTGCCACTGGAGAGCACGATCACCCCGCTGGACGATGGCGACTACCTCGCGTCCTGGGCCGACCCGGACCAGAACCGCCGCGAGCTGGCCCGTCACTCGTCGCACGACGCCGAGGCCGCCATCGAGTTCGGCCGGCTGATGCAGCACATGGCCATGGCGGTGAAGCCAATTCTCGGCATGATCCCGCCCGACCCGGCGTCGCTGGCCCCCGGCGACCTGGCCGGTCTCCTCCGCCTGGGCCGGCATTTTCGAGGTCTCGGTCCGGACCGGTTCCACGCGCTCTACAAGCTCATGACCATGAGCTCGGCCGACTACCTGGACGAGTGGTTCGAGTTCGATCCCCTCAAGGCCACCAAGTCCGCGAGCGGCATCATCGGGACCTTCCTCGGACCCCGCTCGCCGGGTTCGGCGTACGTGCTGCTGCACCATTACATGGGTGAGATCGACGGCGCCTTCCGGGCCTGGGGCTTCGCCAAGGGCGGGACCGGCAGCATCTCCAACGCGATTGCGTGCGCCGCCCGCTCCTTCGGGGCGGTGATCCGCACCGGGGCCGCCGTGGATCGGGTCCTGGTTCGCGGGGGTTCCGCGGCCGGCGTGGTGCTGGAGGACGGCGAGGAGATCCGTGCCCGGGTGGTGGTCTCGGGCCTCGACCCCCGCCGAACCTTCCTGGAGCTGGTGGAGCCGGAGCATCTCCCCGACGATCTCGTCGCCGCCGTCCGCCGGTTTCGATTCCGGGGGTCCTCGGGCAAGGTGAACCTCGCCCTGAGCGAGCTGCCCGACTTCACCTGCCTGCCCGGACGGGGCCCACACCTCCGCGGCGCGATCTCGATCAGCCCGAGTCTGGACTATCTGGAACGGGCCTACGATGACGCCAAGTACCGGCGGTTCTCGCAGGCCCCCTACATGGACGTCGTGATCCCCTCCATGATCGATCCCGGCATGGCGCCGCCCGGCCGACATGTGATGAGCATTTTCGTCCAGTACGCCCCCTATGATGTTGAGGGGGGCTGGACCGACGAGCGGCGCGAGGCGTTCGGGGACGCGGTGATCGCGACCCTCGCCCGCTACGCGCCCAACCTGCCTGGCGCCATTCTCCACCGCCAGGTGCTCACGCCGCTCGACATCGAGCGGATCACCGGCCTGTCGGAGGGGAACATCTTCCAGGGAGAGCTAGCCCTGGAGCAGTTGTTCTTCCTGCGGCCGGCCCCCGCCTGGGCGCGGTACCGCACCCCGATCCGTGGCTACTACCAGTGCGGCGCCGGCACCCACCCCGGCGGCGGCATCATGGGGGCCTCCGGCCGCCTGGCGGCGAGGGTCATCCTCGGGATCGAGGGCCCGTGAACCGCCCCGGCTTCGACTCGGCGGTGATCGGGGCTGGGCCCAACGGCCTGGTCGCCGCGATCGCGCTGGCGCGGGCGGGGTCCCGGGTGCTGGTGCTCGAGGCGGCCGAGGACCTCGGCGGACCCTTCCGCGAGATCGAGTTCGCCCCCGGGTTCCGCGCCGCCCCGTTCGCGCCCGACCTGGGCTGGTTGCCGCGGGAGGTAGTGCGGGGGATTGGCCTGGAACGGGCGCTTCCCCGGCTGGCGCCTCCCGACCCCACGGTCGCCGCGCCGCTCGACGATGGAACCCTGCTTCAGCTTTTCCGCGACCCGGGCCCCACGGCCCAGGCCCTTCGCCGGCTCTCGCCCCGCGACGCCGAGCGATGGCCCGCCTTC
>CAZFSA010000011.1:0-54030 GCA_964521535.1 uncultured Gemmatimonas sp. | reverse complement strand
GCGCCCGTGCCTGGCTGGACGCGGCCCGGCGCGACGGGCTGCGGCGGTGACGGTGGCGGCGAACCCCCTGCCGCTCGTCGAAATCACCGGCATCGCCGCCGGGGGCGACGGCGTCGGGCACCTCGCCGACGGACGGGTGGTCTTCGTCCCCCGATCGGCCCCCGGCGACCTGGCCACCGTGGAGGTGGTCAGGGAGCAGAAGCGGATGGCCCGCGCGCGACTGATCCGCCTGGAGCGGGAGGGACCGGAGCGCGTCGCGCCGCGGTGCCGCCACTACCAGGCCGACTCCTGCGGCGGCTGCCAGCTCCAGCACCTCTCGCGGGCAGCCCAGCACCGGGCCCGCCGGGCCATTGCGGGCGACGCCCTGCGACGCATCGGACGGCTCAAGGTCGACGACCCCCAACTGGTGCCAGCGCCCTCCGACTGGGAGTACCGGACCCGGATCTCGCTCGCGTGTGACCGGGAGGGGCGCATCGGATTTCACCGACTGGGTCGGGCCGATCAGGTGTTCGCGCTGGAACGCTGCGAGCTGGCCGTGCCGGCGGTCCAGTCGCTGTGGGCCCGGATCAGCGGGGCCAGGCGTCATCTGCCGCGGGCCATCACCCGCCTCACCCTCCGGCTCGATCGCCATGGTGGGGAGCAGGTGTTGATCGAGACCGGGACCGGGCCGGCCTGGCGCGGGGCTCCGGAGTTCGCGGCCCGGGTCGCCCGGCCTGGCGATCGGGCCCCGACGATCTGGTGGACCCCTGCCGGGGGGGCTTCGCGAGTGGTGTCCGGGGGCGAGGATCCCTACCCGGTCACCATCTTCGAGCAGGTCCACCCGGCCATGGGTGACGCCGCTCGGCGCTGGACGGTCGACGCCCTGATGCCCGTGGCCGGCCGGGTGGTCTGGGACCTCTTCAGTGGGATTGGCGAGACCTCAACGTTGCTCGCCGCCGCCGGCGCGGACGTGCACGCCGTCGAGGCTGATCGCCGGGCCGTGGAGGTGGCCATCCGGCGGCACCGGGAGGCGGGGCACGGCATCGTGTGCCATCACGGACTGGTGGAAGAGTGTCTGCCGCACCTGCCTGCCGCCGACCTTGTCGTGGCCAACCCTCCGCGGGGTGGCCTGTCCGCGAGCGTCAGCGACATGCTCCGGCGGAGTGAGGCGGCTCGAATCGGCTACATCTCGTGCGATCCGGCCACGCTGGCCCGCGACCTGGGAAGGCTGCACGGTCCCGGCGGGTTCCGGCTGGGTAGCCTCATGGCGTTCGATCTCTTTCCTCAGACGGCGCACGTCGAAACGGTCGCGGTCCTGGAGCGGGCATGAAGTACTTCGTGTCGATCGCCGGACGGGTGGTCGAGGTGGAGGTTGACGGGAGCACGGTGCGGGTCGAGGGCCGGGTCCTGACGGCCGAGCTTCGCGCCATCCGGGGCACCCCGGTGCGAAACCTGCTGACCGGTCGTGGGTCCTGGATCGTGCCGATGGAGTCGGTCGGTCCGGGGCGATGGCTGGTTCAGCGACGGGGGGATCGGTTTGAGGTCGAGGTGGTGGACGAGCGGACCCATCATATCCAGCGGCTGGTGGGTGCGGGGACGGGTCATTCGGGGCCAGCCGCGCTCAAGGCTCCGATGCCAGGCCTGGTCGTGCGGGTCCTGGTCGAGCCCGGCCAGCAGGTGGACACGGGCCAGGGCCTGGTGGTGCTCGAGGCCATGAAGATGGAGAACGAGCTGAAGGCGTCTGGCCCCGGGGTGGTCGCGACCGTTCCGGCGCGGGCCGGACAGGCCGTCGAGAAGGGGCAGGTTCTGGTGACCTTTGCCCGGGCGACTTGACGTAACTCCGTATCCTGACCTATCTTCCGGGGCTCCCGCCGAAAGCGGCGGACCCGGTTTCAACGAAGTGATGGCGACGGAATGAAGACCTACTCGGCCAAACCCAGCGAGGTGCGTCACGACTGGCACCTGGTCGACGCGAGCGGCGTCCCGCTCGGTCGGCTGGCCAGTGCGGTGGCCCAGCTCATTCGTGGCAAGCACAAGCCCACGTTCACCCGGCACGTCGACGGGGGCGACGTGGTGATCGTGGTCAACGCGGCGCAGGTCCGGTTGAGCGGACGGAAGCTGGACCAGAAGCGGTATTTCCGCCACACCGGGTACATGGGCCACGAGCGGTTCACCCCGGTGCGGACCATGCTGGAGCGGCACCCGGAGCGGGTGATCGAGAAGGCGGTCTTCGGGATGCTGCCGAAGAACTCGCTCTCCCGGCAGCGGCTCCGGGGCAAGCTCAAGGTCTACTCCGGGGACACCCACCCGCACCGCGCGCAGCAGCCCAGGCCCTACCCCATCACGGTGAACTCATGACCACCAACACGGAGTTCCGCTGGCACGGGGTCGGCCGTCGCAAGACCAGCGTGGCGCGGGTCTATCTGACCCCGGGCACCGGAAAATGGGAGATCAACGGCCGGACCCTGGGGGACTACTTCCCCCGTCCGTCGCTGGTCCAGCACATTCAGCAGCCGTTCGCCGTCACCGATACCCTGGGAGCCTTCGACGTCCGGGCGCGGGTCGAGGGAGGCGGCGTCACCGGTCAGGCCGGGGCCATGCGGCTCGGGCTGGCCCGGGCCCTGTTGAGCGCAGACTCGCTCCACCGGGCGAAGCTTCGTGGCGCCGGCCTCCTGACCCGGGATCCGCGGGCGGTGGAGCGCAAGAAGCCGGGCCGTCCGGGAGCCCGGAAGCGGTTCCAGTTCTCGAAGCGGTAGGCATCGACGGATTACTCACATCGCCGGATCTTCGCGCCGGGTGTCCCAGGGCGGCCCTTGTAGCCGGTCCGGGGATGGCGGGGAGAGATGAAGGCGATGGCGGCAGAACCCGAACTGAAGGGACAACCAGACCTCGCATGGCGCAGCCACAGCTCCAGGACCTTCTCGAAGCAGGCGTTCATTTCGGCCACCAGACCCGGCGCTGGAACCCCAAGATGCGGCGGTTCATCTTCGCCGAGCGGTCGGGGATCTACATCATCGACCTGAAGAAGACCCAGGAGCAGCTCCAGAAGGCCCAGGAGCTGATCCGCAACGTGGTCCTTCGGGGCGATAACGTCCTCTTCGTCTGCACCAAGAAGCAACTGAAGGGCCTGGTGGAGGCCGAGGCGGCGAACTGCGGTGGTCTCTGGGTGACCGAGCGGTGGCTGGGTGGAACCCTCACCAACTTCCAGACCATCAAGAAGCAGATCCGCCGGCTTCGGGAGCTGGAGCAGAGCGGGGCCGACGGCGACTTCGGCAGCTACACCAAGAAGGAGCGGCTGCTGTTCGAGCGGGAGCGCGCCAAGCTGTCGCGCTACCTGGAAGGGGTCAAGAACATGGGCCGCCTGCCCGGCGTCCTGTTCGTGGTCGACTCGAAGAAGGAGCGGATCGCCGTCCTGGAGGCGAACAAGCTCCGGATCCCGGTGGTCGCGATCGTCGACACCAATGCCGATCCGGACCAAATCACGGTGCCGATCCCGGGCAACGACGATGCGATCCGGTCGGTCTCGCTGATCACCAGCGCCCTTGCCGAGGTGGTGCGCGAAGCCCGGCAGCAGGTGCCGGTTCGCGAGGCGGCCGAGGACGCGGAGGCGGAAACCTACAGCACCGATGCGGGCTCCGAGGGCGACCCCGATGCCGACCGTCGGCGCCGTCGGCCGGCCCGAAAGCGGCGCCCGAAGCCCGAGGCGATTGCGGCCCGCCTGAAGACCGAGGGCGGTGCCGAAGTGACCAGCGAAAGCGCCTAGCGGGCGGTGCGGCGGCCCCGCTCGGCGGGCCGCACCGAACGGGTACGACCTGCCGCCGCGGAACGGTTCCGAGCCGGTTCGCGGCGGTTCCACAGATACGGAGGCGGGCGGAAGGGACGTGCCGTCCGCGGAAACCAGACGAAGAGACCCATGACAACCAGAATCTCGACTCAGGACATCAGTGCCCTGCGCGCCAGGACCGGCGCGGGAATAGGAGACTGCAAGGCCGCCCTGGAGGAGGCGCAGGGCGACATGGACAAGGCCGCCGAGCTGCTCCGCAAGAAGGGCATCGCGAAAGCCGAAAAGCGGGCCGGCCGGACGGCCTCGCAGGGCCTCGTCGTGATCGCCGCCACCAAGGACGGCACCGACGCGGCCATGATCGAGCTGAACTGCGAAACCGACTTCGTGGCCAAGACGGAGCAGTTCGGCTCACTCGCTCGAGAACTCGCCGAGCACGCGCTGGCCCACGCGCCCCTCGGCGTCGACGCCGGCTCGCTGGCGGACCAGCCGTTCCGGGGCAAGACGGTGGGCGAGATCGTCAAGCAGGTCTCCGGGACCACCGGCGAGGCGATGGTCCTGGCCCGGGTCGCCCGCTTCCGGCAGCCGGCCGGCCGGGTCGCCAGCTACCTGCACCACAACGGGCAGGTTGGGGTCCTCGTGGAGCTGACCGGCCCCGCGGGCGAGCCGCTCGCCGAGCTGGGCCGGGAACTGGCGCTGCACATCGCGTCGATGGATCCCCTGGCGGTCGGCGAGGCGGACCTCCCTGCCGACCTCCTGGCCCGCGAGCGTCGAATTGCGGAAGAGCAGGTGGCCGCCGAGGGGAAGCCGGAGAACATTCGGGGCAAGATCGTGGACGGCAAGATGCGGAAGTTCGTGGCTGAGCGGACCCTGCTGAGCCAACCGTTCGTCAAGGACGAGAGCCGGACCGTGGCCGACCTGGTCCGGGACGCGGCGAAGGCGGCCGGTGGACCGGTCGCTGTGGTCCGGTTCGCGCGGTTCAAGGTCGGGGAGGCCTGATGCCCTTGGCGTACCGCAGGGCCCTGCTCAAGATTTCGGGCGAGGCCCTGGCGGGCGAGAAGGGCATCGGCCTCGACTACGGTGTGGTCGAAGGCCTGGCCGCCCAGATCAAGGGCGTCCATGCCCAGGGCCTGCGCCTCGGCCTCGTGGTCGGCGGCGGCAACATCGTCCGGGGTACCCATGCCAGCCGGGAAGGGCTGGACCGGGTCAACGCGGATTACATGGGGATGCTGGCCACGGTCATCAACGCCCTGGCGCTGCAGGACATTCTGGAGAAGATGGAGGTGCAGACCCGGGTCATGACGGCGATCCGGATGGAGTCGCTCGCGGAACCCTACATCCGGCGGCGGGCGGTCCGGCACCTGGAGAAGGGCCGGCTGGTGATCTTCGCCGGCGGCACCGGCAACCCGTTCTTCAGCACCGACACCGCCGCGGTGCTGCGGGCCCTGGAGATGGAGGCCGAGGTGCTGCTGAAGGCCACCAGCGTCGACGGGATCTATACCGGGGATCCGAAGTCCGATCCGGCGGCCCGCTTTCTGCCCGAGCTGACGTTTCAGGAGGCCATCGTCAACGGCTACGCTGTCATGGACGCCAACGCCTTCGGCCTCTGCAAGGACAACCGGCTTCCGATCGTGGTCTTCAACATCAATCAGCCCGGCGCCATCGCCCGCGTCCTGTCGGGCGAACGGGTGGGGACGATCGTGCGATGACTACCATTCCCGAGATCGTCAAGCATGCTCGCGAGGGGATGCACAAGGCGGTCGAGAACACCCAGCGCGAATTCGCCTCAATCCGGAGCGGGAAGGCCAGCACCCACCTGCTGGACGTGGTCCGGGTCGAGGCCTACGGGGCCCAGGTGCCGCTGAACCAGGTGGGAATGGTCTCGGCACCGGAGCCTCGGCTGCTCACGGTGCAGGCCTTCGACAAGGGACTGGTGCCGGCGATCGAGCGGGCCATCCGCGACGCCGGCCTCGGGTTCAACCCGGCCAGCCAGGGTACCCTGATCCGGATCCCGGTGCCGCCCCTCTCCCAGGAGCGTCGCAAGGAGCTCGTGAAGGTGGTCCACAAGCTGGCCGAGGAGGGCCGGGTCGCCGTCCGCCACGCCCGTACCGACGCGCTTCACCGCCTGAAGAAGGTGGAACACGTCTCGGAGGACGACAAGACCCGCGCGGAGAAGGAGATCCAGAAGCTCACCGACGAGCACGTCAAGCAGATCGACGGGCTGGTGCACGCCAAGGAAGCGGAGATCATGGAGGTGTGACGCCCTCCGCCGAAGACCTGCTCGCCCGCGTCCGGATCCAGGGGGCCGTTCCGCACCACGTCGCGGTCATCATGGACGGCAACGGCCGATGGGCCCAGCGGCGCCACCTGCCGCGTCCCGCCGGCCACCAGGCCGGGATGGAGTCGGTGCGACGGACCATCGAAGCCAGCCTCGAGGTTGGGGTCGAGGCCCTCACGCTGTTCGCCTTCAGCCAGGAAAACTGGCAGCGCCCGCTCGAGGAGATCGATGCCCTGATGGGGTTGCTGCAGCGCTACGTGTCCACCCAGACCGACGAGCTCCGGGCCCAAGGGGTTGCGGTCCGGATGCTGGGCGACCTCGAGCGCCTGACCCCCTCCGCCCGAAACGCCGTTCAGTTTGTGGAGACCGTTACGGCCGGTGGCCGCAACCTGAATCTCAATATCTGTCTCTCCTACTCGGGGCGCGCCGAGCTGGTCCGGGCCGCGCGGCTCCTCGCCGAAGAGGTCCGGGCGGGGCGGCTCGACCCGGCGGCGATCGACGAGGGCGCCATCGCCAGCCGGCTCTATACCGCGCCGTGGGGCGATCCGGATCTGCTGATCCGCACGTCGGGCGAGCTCCGATTGTCGAACTTCCTCCTCTGGCAGCTGGCCTACGCCGAACTCTACGTGACGCCGGTTCTCTGGCCCGACTTCGGCCGCGAGCACTTCTTTCAGGCGGTGCTCGAGTTCCAGCGCCGGGACCGACGCTTCGGGCGGGTTCACGACCCGCGCTGACGCGCGGGTCTCGAGAGGCGGCCGCCCGTGTCCAACTCCCTGCAACGGATCCTGGTGGCGGTGGTGGCGATTCCACTCGCCATCGGCGCGGTGTGGGTCGGGGGGCTGCTGCTTGCGCTGCTGGTGGCCGCCCTGGCGGCCCTCGGTGCCAAGGAGCTGATCGGGCTGGCTCGGCGTCAGGGCGTGCGGCCGCTCGCCCCCCTCGCCATTCCGATCAGTGCGGCCTTTCCCCTCAGCGTCTGGGCGTTCTATGGCGATGGGGCGCGGGTCCTCGGTCAGGGCGGCCTGGCGCTGGGGATCGCCGCGCCGTCCACCTGGTATCTGCTGGCCCTCCTCACGCTCCTGGTGCTGACCGGAACGCTCGTCGCCCGGTCCCCCTCGGAGCGGCCCCTGGAGGCCGCGGCGGTGACCGTCCTGGTGCCACTCTACTGCGGTGCGTTGCTCGCCTTCCTTCCGGGCATCCGGTACGCGGTGGGTCCAGGGCAGCACTGGCCCGCTACCTGGGCGGTCTTCTTCCCGCTGGCCGTGACCTGGGTCTGCGACACCTTCGCGATGTACGGAGGGAGGCTGTTTGGCGGGCCCAGGCTGGCGCCGGTGGTCAGCCCGGGCAAGACCCGGAGCGGCGCGGTCGCCGGGGCGGCGGGCGGGGTCCTCGCCGCCGTGCTGTTCAATACGCTGGCCCTGGGACCGTCCGGCTTCTCGGTACCGGCGTGGCAAGCCGCGCTGGCCGGCCTGGTGCTCAGCGTCGTCGCCCAGATCGGCGATCTGGTCGAATCACTGTTCAAGCGTGGGGCCCAGGTGAAGGACTCGAGCCACCTGATTCCGGGCCATGGGGGCGTGCTGGACCGACTGGACTCGCTCTACTTCGTGATCCCGGTGACGGCGATGCTGTACCGGGCCATGGGGGTACTGTGAGCGCCATGCGCGGGGTCGCGGTGCTCGGTTCCACGGGCTCGATCGGCCGGGCCGTCCTGGAGGTGCTCCGGCGGCACCCCGACCGGTTCCGACTGGTGGCGCTCGCCGCCGGATCGAACGCCGAGCGGCTTCAGGCGCAGGTGGCCGAATGGCGGCCGGCCTTCGCCGCCCTGGTCAACGGAAGCGGGGGCAACGGCCTGCCCCGCGGGGCGCGGTGCCTGGTCGAGGCCGCCACCCATCCCGAGGTCGAGATCGTGGTGAACGCCGTGGTCGGATTCGCCGGTCTCGAGGCCACGTTGGCCGCGCTCCGCGCCGGCAAGCGGGTTGCCCTCGCGAACAAGGAGTCGCTGGTCGCGGCGGGCGATCTGGTGGAGCGAGCCCTCCGGGAGGGCGGGGGAGAACTCATCCCCGTGGACTCCGAGCACAGCGCGGTGCTCCAGTGCCTTGCGGGCCGACGGACACCCCCCACGCGTCTGGTGCTGACCGCGTCGGGAGGACCCTTCCGTGACTGGCCTCCGGAGCGCATCCGGCACGCCACGGCCGACGAGGCGCTCAAGCACCCCACCTGGCGGATGGGGAGCAAGATCTCGGTCGACAGCGCCACGCTGGCCAACAAGGCGCTCGAAGTGATCGAGGGCCACCACCTCTTCGGGCTCGGGTACGACGCGATCGAGGTGGTGGTCCACCCCCAGAGCATCGTACATGCGTTCGTCGAGTTTGCCGACGGGAGCGTCCTGGGGCAGATGGGCTTCCCCACGATGGAGCTGCCCATTCTCTATGCGCTCACCCACCCGGATCGGGTGGCGGACACCGGGGGGCGCCGGTTCGATCCGGTTGGGGCGGGGCCCCTGACGTTCGAACCGGTTCGGGGCGAGGTGTTCCGGGCGTTTCCGCTTGGGGTGGCGGCAGGACGAGCCGGGGGTACGGCACCCTGCGTGTACAACGCGGCCAACGAGGTGGCCGTGGCGGCGTTCCTCGAAGGCCGGATTGGCTTCGGCACCATCGCCGAAGTGATCGAGCGGGTGCTCGCCGCGGAGCCACCCAGGCCGGCCGACAGCCTGGAGACCGTCATCGCCGCCGACCGGGCCGCTCGCGAGCGGGCTCGCCAGTTGATCGGCTGACGGGCGGTCCTGTTGCCGGCGGTCTTTGCCCCACCCTATCTTGCGCGCTCGATGCCGGGTACCACCCGCCGCGTTTCCGATCCCAGGGCCTGGTGCCCGACACCCCCCTCATCTCCGCGATGAGCGGCGCCGGCCTGACCATCCTCGCCACCCTGGTGGTCATCGGGGTGCTGGTCTTCGTGCACGAGCTCGGCCACTTCATCGCCGCCAAGCTCGCGGGGATTCACGTCCATCGCTTTTCGCTGGGACTCGGCCGCCCGATTCGGTGGCTCAGCTTCTGGCGGGGAGGGACCGAGTACTCGGTGTCGTGGATTCCCCTTGGCGGCTACGTGAAGATGGCGAGCTCGGCCGAGGATCCCGCCAGCGCCACCCTGGAGGGCGGTTCGCCATCGGTCGCGGTGGCCCCCGACCGGGTCTTCGAGGCCAAGCCGGTCTGGGTCCGGATGATCGTGATCCTCGCGGGCGTGGCGATGAACCTGTTCTTTGCGTGGGCGGTCTTCACCGGCCTGCTGGCCGCCAACGGCGTCCCGGTGGTCCCGATCACCACCGTGGCGGCGATGGACACCGCGGCCCTCCCGCCGGGGGCGGACCCGCTGCGCCAGGTCGCGCTCCCGGACCGGATCGTGAGGGTCGCGGGAACCGACGTCGAGACCTGGCAGGCCGTGCAGCGGGCCTGGCTGGGAGCGCCGGCCGGGCCGCTGGTGGTGGAGTTCGCCGAGGCTGGCCGGGTCGAACTCCAGCTGGACGAGGAGGCCGATCGCCGCCGCGCCCTGGCCGCCCTGCGGCTGGATCTCCCCCCGGTCATTGCCGAGGTCGTCCCGGGCCGGCCGGGTGCGGCGGCCGGCCTCGCGGTCGGCGACACCATCGTCACTTTCGACGGCGAACCGGTCGGCCAGTGGGTGGACCTCGTGGACCGGATCTCGGGTCGGGCGGGGGTGGCGGTGGAGATCGAGGTCGGACGAGCCGGTGGGCGGGTCACGGTGGTGGCGACGCCGGCTCCCGAGCAGATCGTCGATTCCGCAGGCGTCACCCGAACCGTGGGGCGGCTCGGGATCGTGGGACCCCTGCTGCCGGACCGGCGGGAACGCGTCGGCCTGGGCAAGGCGGCCGCGGAGGGGGCCCGCAGCACGGCGTTCGTCTCGACCCAGATCGTCGCCGTCGTGCGGGGCATGTTCTCCGGCCGGGTCTCCACCCGGGAACTCGGCGGTCCGATCGCCATCGGAATGGCGGCGGGGCAAAGCGCCCGACGGGGAGGCGAGGATTTCCTGCTGTTCATGGCGGCCATCTCGGTCAACCTCGCCATTCTGAATCTCCTCCCGATTCCCGTCCTGGATGGGGGACAGTTCCTCTTCCTGCTTGCCGAGGCCGTGATGCGGCGCCCGATCACCGGCCGGGTGCGGGAGTGGCTGAGCCTCGCGGGCATTGTGCTGATCGTGATGCTGATGCTGCTTGCCTTCTCCAACGACATCCGCCGGCTCCTCGGTCTCTAGGCCGGCCGCCTCCAGGCCGCGGTCGCGGGTGCCGTCCGGCCCCGGCGGAGGCGGGTCATGCCCTCCCGTCCCCGCCACCCTGAGCAGGCCCGGCCCCGATGCGGCCGGCTGACTTGCTCCCGCTGGCCCTGTCGCGCTATATTGGCAGGCTGCAAACACTTAGAGAATCAGGTTCAGACGCTGGCGCAGCGGTGCCGAGGAAGACACCATGGGTTACGACAAGCAGGCGGTGATCGCGAAGTACCGGGCTGCCCCGGAGGATACCGGGTCGGCGCGGGTCCAGGTGGCCATGCTCACCGAGCGGATCAACTCGTTGACCGAGCATTTCCGGACTCATCCCAAGGACCACCACAGCCGGCGCGGCCTGCTCAAGATGGTCGGCCAGCGACGCCGGCTCCTGACCTACCTCAGGCGGACGGACCTGTCCACCTACCGGTCGCTGATTCAGGACCTCGGCCTACGCCACTAGTGACCTGCCAGCGCGCGAGGGCGCTCCGCTCCTGCATGGCGGGGCGCCCTTGTGACATTGCGCCACCCCCTACCTGATGACAAGGATCTGATCGTGGAACGGATCGAAATCCAGTTCGCCGGCCGTCCGCTCGTGCTGGAAACGGGCCGGATCGCGCGCCAGGCGGCGGGCTCCTGCATGATGTCGTTCGGCGACACCATGGTGGTGGCGGCGGTGACCGTCAGCCCCAATGTGTCCGCGTTGCCGTTCTTCCCGCTCACCGTGGAGTACCGGGAAAAGACCTACGCGGCGGGCAAGATCCCGGGGGGGTTCATCAAGCGGGAGGGTCGCCCGTCCGACAAGGAGATCCTCGCGGCCCGGATCATCGATCGGACCATCCGGCCGCTCTTTCCGGAGGGCTTCAAGCACGAGGTCCAGGTGTTCGTCACCGTCGTGTCCGCTGATCAGGAGCACGACGCTGACGTGCTCGGGGCGCTGGCGGCCTCGGTGGCGCTCTCGATTTCCCCCGTTCCCTGGAATGGCCCGCTGGCGACGGTCCGGGTCGGTCGGGTCGACGGCAACTGGATCCTGAATCCGACCTTCCAGCAGCTCGAGTTCTCGAGCCTGGACCTGACCGTGAGCGGAAGCCGGGATTCGATCGTGATGGTCGAGGGTGGAGCGCTCGAGGTGTCCGAGGCCGAGATGCTGGAGGCCCTCAAGGTGGCGCAGAAGGGGATCCGGGAGCTGGTGGCGCTGCAGCAGAAGCTGGTGAAGAAGGTGGGTCGGCCCAAGATGACCTGGACGGCGCCGGCGGTCGACGAGGCGCTCGTCAAACAGGTCCAGAAGCTCGCCCAGGGGCCGATCACGTCGGCGCTCAACCAGCGCGACAAGGCGGGGCGGGCCTTGGCGGTGGCGGCGGCCAAGCAGGAGGTCCAGTCGATGCTGGCCGCGGACTATCCCGACCGGGCGCGCGAGATCGACCATGAGCTGGGCGAGATCGAATACCGGGTGATGCGGGCCCAGGTCCTCGACAAGGGCGAGCGGATCGATGGACGCGATCTCCGGACGGTCCGCCCGATCGAGATCGAGACCGGGATTCTGCGGCGGGCCCATGGCTCGGCGTTGTTCACCCGGGGGCAGACCCAGGCGCTGGTGGCCGTGACTCTGGGCACCAGCGACGACGAGCAGCGGATCGACTCGATCGACGTGCAGGGCGAGGCCACGAAGTCGTTCATGCTCCACTACAATTTCCCTCCGTATTCCACGGGCGAGGTCCGGGCCATCCGGGGCACCAGCCGGCGGGAGATCGGGCACGGGGCGCTGGCCGAGCGGGCGCTGCAGCCCCTGTTGCCGGATTTCGACACCTTCCCCTACACGCTGCGGGTGGTTTCGGAGATCCTGGAGTCGAACGGTTCCTCCTCGATGGCGACGGTGTGTGGCGGGTCGCTGGCGCTGATGGATGCCGGGGTGCCGATGAAGGCGCCGTGCGCGGGGGTGGCGATGGGCCTGGTGAAGGAGGGAGACCGGGTGGCGGTGCTGACCGACATCCTCGGCGCCGAGGACCACCTCGGCGACATGGATTTCAAGGTGGCCGGCACCGAGCGGGGGATCACTTCGATCCAGATGGACATCAAGATCGAGGGTCTGGACCTGGCGATCATGGAGGAGGCCCTGGATCGTGCCCGGGAGGCCCGGCTGCATATCCTCCGGGAGATGGGCAAGGTGCTCGCCGGGCCCCGAGCGGAACTCTCGCGGTACGCGCCCCGGATCATCACGCTGACGATCCGGCCGGACAAGATCGGCGACGTCATCGGACCGAAGGGCAAGACGATCCGCGGGATTCAGGATGCCACCGGAGCCAAGATCACGGTCGAGGACAGCGGACTGGTCACGATCGCCGCGGTCGGCGGCGAGGCCGGCGAAAAGGCGCGCGACATGATCGCCGCCCTGGTAACCGAGCCGGAGGTGGGGAAGGTCTACGAGGGCCCGGTCAAGAGCACCACTCCCTTCGGGGCCTTTGTGGAGATCCTGCCCGGGGTCGAGGGCCTGCTGCATATCAGCGAGCTGAAGCACGGGCGGACCGAGAAGACGGAAGACGTGGTCCAGAAGGGCGAAATCGTCAAGGTGAAGCTGCTCGAGATCGACGATCGCGGCCGGATGAAGCTCAGCCGGAAGGCGCTGCTCCCCAAGGAATAGGCCGTGGTGCGCGACCGCCTGGACGACCGCGTCGACCGCACGGTCGCTCCCAACGGGCTGGTGGTCGTCACCGAAGAGCTGCCGGGGCTGCGCTCCGCGGCCGTCGGGATCTGGGTCCGGTCGGCGAGCGCGCACGAGCCCCGCGCCAGGATGGGCGCCGCCCATCTGCTCGAGCACCTGGTGTTCAAGGGCACCGAACGCCGGCCGGCGGCGGTCCTGGCCCGGGAGCTGGAGGTCCGGGGCGGATCCCTCGACGCCTTCACGTCACGCGATCACACCAGCTACCAGGCGCACGTGCTGGACCAGGACGTGCCCCTCGCGGTGGACATCCTGACCGATCTGGTTCGCCGGCCACTCCTGCGTCAGAGCGATCTCGAGCTGGAGCGGAACGTGGTCCTGGAGGAGATCCGAGGCGTGGAGGACACGCCGGATGACCTGGTCTTCGAGCTGCACGCGGCAACGCTCTTCCCCGAACACCCCTACGGCTACTCGATTCTGGGGACCGAGGCCTCCATCCGGGCGCTGGATGCCGCCGCGCTCCGGGAGGTGCACCGTCACGGGTATTTCCCCGCGAATTGCGTGGTGGCGGCGGCGGGACGGGTGGACCACGAGCGGATGCTCGAGGCGCTCGCCCGCGAGGGCTGGTTCGAGGGCAACGGAGCCGCGGCACCGCTCGCGCCGGTGCCGGCGGGAACGGCCGTTCGCGGCACCGATCGCCGGGTGGCGCGGGAGACGGCTCAGACCCATATCGTCTTCGGGACCGACGTGTTCGGCGCCCGCGACCCGCGGCGCTATGCACTGGCCATCCTCACCAACATCCTGGGCGGCGGGATGTCGAGCCGTCTGTTCCAGACCGTCCGGGAGGAGTTGGGCCTGGCCTACGCGGTCTTCGGCTACCAGCACCTGTATCGGGCGGCGGGCGTGCTGGGCATCTACGTGGGGACGCAGCCGGCCACGGCCGACCGGGCGGCCGAGGCAATCCGTGCCGAGCTGGCCCGGCTGGCTCGCGAGGGTTTGAGCCCGGATGAGGTGCAGAACGGGCGGCGGCAGCTTCAGGGGCAGCTGATGCTGGCCTTGGAGCATCCCGCCAGCCGGATGCACCGGCTGGCGGCCTTCGTGCTGAATGACGATCATTATCGGCCGCTGGATGCGGTCCTGGCGGCGGTCGACGCCGTGGACCGGGAGCAGCTGGCCGCGGTGGCGGCGGAGTTCTTCGCGCCCGAGCGGATGACCGTGGTGCGGTTGGGCGGGCCCGGCGAGCCGGGCGCCGCCACTTCGACAAGCGACCCGAGGAGCGTGGGATGATCATCGGCGTGCCGAGGGAGATCAAGGCCAGCGAGAACCGGGTGGCGCTGGTGCCGGCCGGCGCCGAGGTGCTGGTGGATGACGGCCACACGGTGCTGATCGAACGGGATGCCGGGCAGGGAAGCGGCTTCCCCGACGAGGCGTACCAGGCGGCCGGCGCCACGCTCGTGGCTACGGCCGACGAGGTCTGGCAGCGGGCCGAGATGATCATGAAGGTGAAGGAGCCGATCGCGCCGGAATGGCCGCGGATGCGGGCCGGCCAGCTGATCTACACCTACTTCCACTTCGCGGCGTCGGAGGAGCTGACCCGCGCGGTGATCGGCTCGCGGGCGGTGGCGGTGGCGTACGAGACGGTCCAGCTCCCGGGCGGCGAGCTGCCCCTCCTGACGCCGATGTCGGAAGTCGCGGGGCGGATGGCGGTGCAGGAAGGGGCCAAGTACCTGGAGAAGGTGCACGGGGGGCGGGGGGTGCTGCTCGGGGGCGTGCCCGGCGTGGCGCCCGCCGACGTGGTGATCGTCGGCGGGGGCGTCGTGGGGATCAACGCGGCGAAGATGGCGGCCGGGATGGGGGCGAACGTCACGATCCTCGACGTCTCGCTGGACCGGATGCGGTACCTCGATGACGTCCTGCCGGCCAACGTGACCACCCTCTACTCCAACCGCCGCAACATCCTCGGGGCCATCCAGCGCGCCGACCTGGTGATCGGCGCGGTGCTGCTGCCGGGCGCCAAGGCGCCCCGACTGGTGCGGCGGGAGGACCTGGCCCTGATGAAGGCGGGAGCGGTGATCGTCGACGTGGCCGTGGACCAGGGCGGATGTGTGGAGACGATCCGGCCTACGACCCACGACGACCCGATCTACTTCGTGGACGACGTCCTGCATTACGCGGTGGCCAACATGCCTGGTGGGGTGCCACGGACGTCGACCTTCGCGCTGACCAATGCCACCCTGCCCTACGCGCGAACCCTGGCGAGGCTGGGCTGGCGGGAGGCCTGCCGGCGGGATCCGGCGCTTCGGCTGGGGCTCAACGTGGTGGAGGGGCAGGTGGTCTACCCGGGCGTGGCGGAGGCGTTCGATCTCCCCCTGGTCGACGTCGCCACCGTGCTCTGACGCCGAACCGACCGGGCCGCCCAGTGGTGGAAGTTCTGATCCGGCGGCTGGCCCACGGCGAAGGGCTGCCGCTGCCGGCGCCGCAGACCGAGGGGTCGGCCGGGGCCGACATCGCCAGCGCGGAGGAGGCCGACCTGGCGCCCGGAGAGCGGCGCCTGTTCGGTACCGGCTTTGCCGTCGCCATCCCCTCCGGATTCGAGATCCAGATCCGCCCCCGGTCGGGCCTGGCCATCGGACACGGGATCACGCTGCCTAACAGCCCCGCCACGATCGACAGCGACTACCGGGGCGAGTTGCGGGTGGGCCTGATCAACCTCGGGGCAGCCCCGTTCCGGGTGACCCGGGGCATGCGGATTGCCCAGCTGGTGCTGGCGCGGGTCGAGGCGGTCCGGTTCCGGCCGGTGGGTGAGCTTCCGGCCAGCGGCCGGGGGGACGGGGGGTTCGGCAGCACCGGGATCTAGCCACGGCCCGCTTGTTGAAGTCCTTGCCCCCCATTACGTTAGGTGACGCTCGGGGGCCAATTCGGGGATGAAGTTTCCGTTCTTCAAATTCGACTCGCTCATACCCGCGAACGAGATCGCGGTGGACCTCGGTACGGCCAACACCCTGATCTACGTCAAGGGCGAGGGCATCGTGCTGAACGAACCCAGCGTGGTGGCGATGGACCGCGGGTCAGGCGAGCCGAAGGCGTTCGGGCTCGACGCCAAGCGGATGCTGGGTCGCACCCCGGAGGGCATCCAGGCCGTACGGCCGCTGAAGGACGGCGTGATTGCCGACTTCGAGGTGACGGAGAAGATGCTCCGGCACTTCCTCAAGACGATCATCGACAAGCATCTCTTCCGGGTGAAGCCCAAGGTGATCGTCTGCGTCCCGAGTGGCATCACCGAGGTCGAGCGGCGGGCCGTGCGCGACTCGGCCGAGACGGCGGGTGCGAAGGAAGTCTGGATGGTGGCGGAGCCGATGGCGGCGGCGATCGGGGTGGGGCTTCCGGTCGAGACTCCCACCGGGAACATGGTGATCGACATCGGCGGTGGGACGACCGAGATCGCCGTCATCGCGCTCTCCGGGATCGTGTGCGACACCTCCATTCGGACCGGGGGTGACGAGCTGGACCAGGCGATCGTCCAGTTCATGCGAAAGAATTACAACCTGCTGGTGGGCGAGCCGACGGCGGAGGCGATCAAGATCAAGATCGGCTCGGCGTATCCCACGGGGGACGAGCGGGAGATGGAGGTCAAGGGCCGGGACCTGGTCTCCGGCATTCCGAAGACGGTCCGGGTCCATTCCACCGAGGTTCGGGAAGCGGTTCAGGAGCCGATTCAGCAGATCGTCGACGCGGTCCGCCGGGCGCTCGAGATCACCCCGCCGGAACTGGCCAGCGACATCGTGGATCGCGGGATCGTGATGACGGGCGGTGGGGCGCTGATTCGCGGGCTCGATCAACTCCTGGCACAGGAGACCGGGCTCCCGATCCACGTCGACGAGGATCCCCTCACCTGTGTGGTCCGCGGCACGGGGCGGATCCTCGACGAATACGACAAGTATCGCACCGTGCTGACGAGGTGACATGAGCCCGGGGGTGGGGCGCGCCGTTTCCCGCCGGGACACCCTCCTCCTGGTTGTCTGCCTGGTTCTGTCGTTCGGTGCCCTCCTCCTCCCGCCGGCCTGGTCGCAGGGATTCGCGACCGCGCTTCGGGAGACGGCGCTGGGGCCCCTCCTCTGGCTCCAGCGGGTCGCCGAGGAGCAGAAGTCGAGCCGGGCCCGCCTGCGAGCGGCGGAGGCCGCTCGCGACTCGATCGCCCTTGCCGCCCAGTCGCTGCCCGGCCTCCGGGCCGAGAACGCCGAGCTGAGGGCCCTGCTCGGGCTTCGGGGCCGGACTCGGCTGCCCACAGTCGCCGCCGCGGTGCTCCGGCAGACGGCGGCGACCGAGGGGCGTACCCTGCTCCTGGGCGCCGGCAGCCGGGACGGGGTCGCGAGCGGCAGTGCGGTGGTCTCCCCCGAGGGCCTGGTCGGGCTGGTGGTGAGCGCCGGACCCCAGTCGGCCGTAGCCATGACCTGGGCGCACCCCGACTTTCGCGCCAGTGCCGTCACGGAGGATGGCGGGGTCATGGGAATCGTCGCGCCCGCGCCAGGTGGCGACCCCAGCCAGGCCTTCCTCGAGCTGCGCGGGGTGCCGTACCGCGATACCGTGGAACTCGGAACCGTGGTGGTCACGTCCGGCCTCACCAGCGTGTATCCGCGAGGGATCCCGATCGGGCGGGTGGCGGGGATCCGTCGCGAGGAATTGGGTTGGGAGCGGGTCTATCGCCTCCAGCCCCTCGCCAACCCCGGTCACGTGAGCCACGTCCTGATCTACCTCCGGCGGCCCACGGCCGAGGACAGCCTGCCGTGAGTTCGGTTCGCCGCCGCCGCCGGCTTCAGGTGGCGTTGATCCTGCTAGGCCTGGTCGCGGCGCACTTCTACCTCCGCCCGCGTCTCTGGGACAGCCGGGCCGCCCCCGATTTCCTGCTGCTGGCGTTGCTGCTGCTGGCCATCCGCAGCCGCCCGGGGGCGGCTGCGGTTGCGGGGTTCGTCGTCGGGCTGGTGACTGACGTCCTGACCCCGGCGCGGTTCGGCGCCGGCGCCCTGGCGCACACCCTCGTGGGCTACCTGGCGGCCTGGGGTCGGGCCGTGTTCTTTCCGGACAACCTGCTGGTGAACGCCGGCCTCTTTGCGGCGGGCACCTGGCTGCGAACCCTGATCGTGCTCCTGGCGAGCGGGGCCGCCGGGGCCGAGCTGGCGGGCACCCTGGCTGTCTGGTCGCCGATCCAGGCCATCCTGACGGCCCTCGCGGGTGTGATCGTGGTGCTGGCGTTCCGCAACTGGCTGGCGTTGCGACTGGAAGAATGAGCGTCGCGTTCTCCCCATTCCGCTTGCGGGACCGGGCCAGGGTGGCGCTCCTGGTTCTGGCAGGAGCGTTCCTGCTCATCCTGGGGGCGTTTTTCCGGGCCCAGATTCTCGGTCAGGAGGCTTACCGGCGCCAGTCGGACCAGAACCGGCTGCGACGGCTCACGCTGGAGGCCCCGCGGGGATTGATCCTGGACCGCCATGGCCAGCCGATCGCGGAGAACGCGCCGGGGTTCACGGTCAAGATCCTGGCGTCGTCGAAGGACTCCTTGCGTGCCGCCCTTCGACGGATGGCACGGTTTGCGCCGATCGACGAGGACCTGGAGACCCAGGTCATCCGGCGGTTCGAGCTGGCCCCGTTCCAACCCACGCTGGTGTTCGGCAGCGCGAGTCTGGAGTTGGTGGCGCGGCTGGAGGAGCGCCGTTACCTCCTGCCAGGCCTGGTCATTCGAACTGAACCGCGGCGGCTCTATCCGGCCGGGGAGGCCGTGGCGCACCTGGTCGGGTATGTGACGGAAGTGTCCGGCACCGAGCTCGAGCAGGGGCGATACCCCGGGGCCCGGGCTGGCACCCTGGTAGGCAAGGACGGGCTCGAGGCCCAGTACGACTCGATCGTCAGGGGGCTTCAGGGCGAGAGCTTCATTGAAGTGGATGCCCGCGGCCGGATGGTCCGGGACGAGAGCGAGTCCCCGGCCCTTCGGCCGGTGGCCGGGGGGGCGATCCGGACCACGATCGATCTTGGGCTCCAGACCTACGTGGACAGCCTGTGGCGCGCCGAGCGGCGCGGCACGCGGGGGGCGCTGGTCGCGATGACGCCCGACGGCCAGGTGCTTTCGCTCTATTCGGCGCCGACGTTCGACCCGAACGAGTTCATCGGGGGCATCGCCCCGAGGCGATGGCGGCAGTTGACCACCGACGAGAACCGGCCCCTGCTCAACCGCTCGACCCGCGGCGCCTTCTCCCCGGGCTCCCCCTTCAAGCTGGTGACGGCCGCGGTCGCTCTGAAGCGGGGCCTGGTCGATTTCAACAGCCGGATGCCGGTCCCCTGCAGCGGCGGGCTCCAGTTCGGGAGCCGGGTGTTCCATTGCTGGAAGCGATCCGGTCACGGGTCGCTCGATCTCACCGGGGCCATCGCGGCCAGCTGCAACGTCTACTTCTACCAGCTGGGGCTGCGCATCGGGCTGCCGGTCCTGCTGGAGGAGGTCACCCGGCTGGGGCTGGGATCGACCACGGGGATTGACCTCGGGACGGAGCGAAGCTCGACCTTCCCGCCGTCGACCGCCTACTACGATCGGCGGTACGGCCCCAGGGGCTGGAGCCCGGCGGTCACGCTCAACCTGGTGGTCGGGCAGGGCGAGAACGACCAGTCGCTGATCAACATGGTGCGCTTCTACGCAGCCATGGCCGGGGACGGCACGATGCCCACGCCGTACCTCGTGCGCCGTGCCCGCCGGCCACAGGGGGTGTCGTTGGGCCTCACCCCCGACCAGCTGTCCGGCCTGCGACACGCGATGGGGGAAGTGGTGGCGCGCGGCACCGCAGCCCGGAGCGGGGGCCGCGATCTGCGAGTGGCCGGCAAGACCGGAACCGCCCAGAATCCCCACGGGCCGGACCACGGATGGTTCATCGCCTTCGCGCCCGTCGACGATCCCAAGATCGTGGTGGGCGCCATCATGGAGTTCGCACTCCATGGCTCGGGCGTGGCGCCGTTCGTGGTGAAGGTGATTCGTCGGTACCTGCAGGAGGGTGATCCTGCGCTGGCCGATGCCGAGATCCGGGTGGTGCTGCAGGCCGATTCGGCCACCTCGGCCAGTGAGCTCCCGGCCGATTCCGTGAGCCGCATCCCATGACCCGGGCCGGGCCCGGCCGGGCTCTGATCGCGATCGTGGTGGTGATGGCCGCGTTCGGGCTGGCCATGGTGTACTCCGCGGGCCAGACCGACGTCCCGTCGGCGGCCAACGGGGCCTGGGTCCGGCAGCTGGTGTGGATTGGCCTGGCGGCGGCGGCCGGCTTCGCGACGTCCCGGCTCTCGTTCCGGATTCTGGACTGGAGCGCTCCGGGACTGTACGCCGTGGCCATGGGCCTCCTGGTGCTGACCCTGCTCATGGGCAGCGGTGCGGGCACCGCTGCCAGCTCGCGGAGCTGGCTCACCATCGCGGGCTTCCGGCTGGGCCAGCCGGTGGAGGTTGCCAAGATTGCCACCATCATCCTGCTGGCCCGGCACCTGTCGAGCCTGCGACACCCCCCGGAGACGCTGCGCCAGCTGGTGCGCCCCGGCCTGATTACCGGGGTGCCGTTCCTGCTGGTCATGGCCCAGCCCGATCTGGGCAGTGCCATCGTCTTCATCGGGATCGTCTTCGCGATGCTGTTCTGGGCCGGTGTCCGGCCCTCCCTCCTGCTGCTCCTGGCGTCCCCGATGATCAGCCTGGTGCTGGCCGTCGACACCTCCTGGTGGGGAGCCTGGATTCTCCTGCTCACCGTCCTGCTCCTGGTGTGGCGCACCTACGTGTCGGAGGGCGTGTTCATCTGGCTCGTCAATTCGGCCATGGGGGTCCTGGCCATCGTACTCTGGGACCGGCTCAAGCCCTACCAGCAGCAGCGCCTGATCTCGTTCCTCAACCCCGAGGTGGACCGCGCGGGGTCCGGGTATCAGGCGATCCAGTCGAAGGTGGCGATCGGCTCGGGGGGAGGGTGGGGAAACGGCTGGCTGCAAGGCCCCCAGAAGCGCCTGGCCTTCCTTCCCGAGCAGCACACCGACTTCATCTTCTCGGTGGTAGGTGAGGAGTTGGGTTTCGCCGGGGTGGTCGTGGCCCTGGGCCTGTTCTTCGCCCTCTTCGCGATTCTGATCCGGATCGCCAGGCGGGCCACCGACAGTTTCGGCAGTCTGGTGGTGTTCGGGGTGCTGGGCCTGCTCTTCACCCACGTGTTCGAGAACGTGGGGATGACCATCAATCTGATGCCGATCACCGGAATCCCGCTGCCGTTCTTTTCGTACGGTGGGTCGTTCGTGCTCACCTGCGGAGTGGCCCTGGGGCTCTGCTACCGGGTGGCCAAGGACTCGCACATGGCCGGCTATGTTGAAGGATGAGAACGACTTAGAGGTGCAGGTCTGGCGCGAATCACCCGCCGTCGGCAGATTCCACCCGTCCCCCGTTGCAGTCGAATTCGCCGTTTCCTGCTTCGCGAGCCCATGCCTGTGACCGCGTGGTTCAAGAAGGAGCGAAAACCTCGCGTTTCCCAACGCGCCCGGCTCGAGATTCCCCGGGACGCCTGGGACAAGTGCGAGTCGTGCGACCATGTTGACATCCGGGAGCGGTTCGAGCGGAACCTCAACGTCTGTCCCAACTGCGGGTATCATCGGCGGCTGCTGGCCGAGGAGTACCTGGAACTGCTGACCGACGGGGGGACCTGGCGGGAGCTGCATGCCTCCCTCCGTTCCCTCGACCCGCTCGGCTTTGAACTCTACGCCGAACGGACGGCGGCGGCCCAGCAGAAGACTGGCCAGCTGGACGCGATCTATACCGGGCTCGCCAAGCTGGACGGCATGCCGCTCCATCTCGGGGTCATGAACTTCGCCTTCATGGGTGGCTCGATGGGCTCGGTGGTGGGCGAAAAGGTCGCGCGCCTGGCGCGTCGGTCGGCCGACAAGGGGATCCCGCTGGTCCTGGTCTGTACCTCGGGCGGGGCGCGGATGCAGGAGGGGGTGCTGTCGCTGATGCAGATGGCCAAGACGTCCACGGCCATCGCTCAGGTGAAGCGCGAGGCCGTCCCCTTCATCACCATCCTGACCAACCCAACCACCGGCGGCGTGTCGGCCAGCTTCGCGATGCAGGGTGATGTGATCCTGGCCGAGCCGGGCGCCGTGATCGGGTTCACCGGCCAACGGGTCATCAAGCAGACCATTGGCCAGGACCTGCCCGAGGGCTTTCAGACGGCGGAGTTCCTGGTAGAGCACGGACAGATCGACGACGTGGTTCCGCGGGGATCGCTCCGCGACACCACGGCCCGGCTGCTGCGCCACATGCTGGGGCACAAGACCGCGGAGGCCGACCCGGCAGCCTCGCCGTAGGATGTCGCTCACCTACCGGGAAGCGCTGGCGTTTCTCTACCCGCGCACCACCACCATCAAGTTCGGCCTGGAGCGCACCGAACGGCTCCTGGGCGCGCTGGGCAATCCCCATCGGCTGTTCCCGGTGATTCATGTCGGGGGCACCAACGGGAAGGGCAGCGTTACCGCCCTGGTGGCGGAGGCTCTCCGGGAAGCCGGCTGGCGGGTCGGCACCTACACCTCGCCCCACTTGGTGAGCTTCCGGGAGCGGGTGGTGGTCGACGGGGTGCCGATCAGCGAGGCGGCGGTGGCGGGTTGGACGACCGCACTCCGTCCGCTGATTGAGGAACTCGACGCCACCTTCTTCGAGGCCACCACCGCGATCGCGTTCGCCGACCTCGCCGCCCGGGGGGTAGACCTCGCGGTGGTGGAGGTCGGGTTGGGGGGGCGCCTTGACAGCACCAACGTCGTCCGACCCCTGGTGAGCGCCGTCACCAAGATCGAGATGGACCACCAACGGTACCTCGGGGACACGCTGGCCCTGATTGCCCGGGAGAAGGCCTGGATCGCCAAGCCCGGAGCACCCCTGGTAGTGGGCGAAAGCCGCCCCGAGCTGGTCGAGGTGATCCGGCGGGAGGGCCGGCTGGCGGTGCGGTCGCTCGATCCAGGGGCCGGTCTGGATCTCCGGGTCCTTCCCGCCGAGTACGAATGGACTGGACCCCTGGGGCTCCTTGGCCGGCACCAGCGCCGGAACGCTGCGGTGGCCCACGGTATTCTGGCTGCGCTGCCGCCCAGGTATCGGCCCGACGGCGAAGCGATTGCCCGGGGTTTCGGTCAAGCCTTCGTACCGGGCCGGCTCGACCGGCGGGGGCGCTGGCTCTTCGACGTGGCCCACAACCCGGACGGGATGCGGGCGTTGACGCGGGCAGTTCGGGACCTTGCCCTCCCCGGACCGGTGCACGGTCTGGTCTCGATTCTGAGCGACAAGGCATGGCCGGAAATGCTGGTGGAGCTGGACCGGGTCCTGGACCGGGGCGTGCTGACCGTGCCTCCGACCGCCACCGACCGGCAATGGAACCTCGACTGGCTCCGCCGCTGGCTCGCCACTCCGGACCGGCCGCCCGCTCGGGCCACCTGGGCCCTGATCCCCGATTTCGGCCGCGCCCTGGCCGAGGTCCAGGAGGGAGCGGGCACCATCGTGGTGACGGGTTCCTTCCACACCGTCGGGGACGTGCTGGAGGCGCTCGGCCTCGGCACCGTATAGGGGCCGCCGCGACCCGCTTATCTTTGGCCGATGCGACACCAGCCGCTGCCCGGATTCCGCGACTTCTACCCGGAGGACCTGGCCGCGCGGATGCACGTCTTCGGGGCGATGAGGCGGGTGGCGGAGCGCTACGGCTTCCAGGAGTACGATGGCCCCCCGCTGGAGTCGCTCGATCTCTACACGGAGAAAAGCGGCGAGGAGATCGTCGGCCAGCTCTACCACTTCGTGGACCGGGGTGGTCGGGCGGTGGCGTTGCGACCGGAGATGACCCCGACCCTGGCCCGGATGGTCGCGCCGCGCGCCAACGGGTTGCGCAAGCCGATCCGGTGGTTCTCGATTCCCCAACTCTTCCGGTACGAGCGGCAGCAACGGGGGCGACTCCGGGAGCACTTCCAGCTCAACTGCGACCTGATCGGCGAGCCCGGTCCCCTGGCCGATGCCGAGGTGATCGCGCTGGCGCTGGACGTGATGCGCGAGCTGGGCCTGGGACCCGAGGATGTCCGGGTCCGACTCTCGGACCGCCGGCTCCTGACCGCGTTGCTGCGCCAGCGAGGGCTACCGGACGAGGGCCTGCCGGCGGCCTTTGAGTTCATCGACAAGGTGGAGCGGATGCGGCGGGAGGAGGTCGAGGCCTTCGGCGCCCGCCTGGCAGGACGGCTGGGTCGCGCCACCGTGGCCGATCTCGAGGCGATCACCCGAATCCGGGGACGGACCGCGCTCGAGGCGGCGCTCGCCGACGCTCCGGCGGCAGCGGGCGCCGCGACCACGCTCCTGGCCGTCGTCGACGCCCTCGACGCCATGGGACTGGGTGCCTTTGTGGACCTGGACCTCACCATCGTCCGGGGGCTCGCCTACTATACCGGGCCGGTCTTCGAGTTGTTCGACGCGAGCTACCGCCCCGACGTGCTGGCGCGACATCCGGGACGCAAGCCGTTGCTTCGGGCGATCTGCGGCGGGGGACGCTACGACTCGCTGCTGGCGGCCCTGGGGGGCGTGGACCTCCCGGCGCTGGGCTTCGGGATGGGAGATGTGGTGCTCACCGAACTGCTCCGCGATCGGGGCCTGTTGCCGGATCCGCGGCCGTCGGCCGACGTCTTCGTGGTGTCGGTCACGCCGGCCGAGCGGGCGGCGGTGCTGGGACTGGTGCACCAGCTTCGCGATGCGGGCTTCCGGGTCGAGTACGCCCTGGGCGATCAGGCGATCACCAGGCAGCTCCGCCTGGCCGATGCCCGGGGCGCTCGCGCCGCCGTGGTGGTGGGGCCCGACGACCTGGTGCGGGACGAGGTCGGGCTCAAGGACCTCCGGTCGGGATCGCAACGGTCCCTTCCGCGGCGAGGGCTCGAGCCGGCCCTGCGCGAACTGGTGGGGGCCGCCGGAGGTCGGCCGCCGGCCCCGCCGGACCCGGTGTCCTAGGGGCGGGAGGAGGGAAACCGCCCCCCAAGGGGGGCGGCCCCGCCAGCCGGGTGGTCCGGGGACGGCGACCGACATTCCAGGAAGACCGATCCATGAGTGAGATCAAGGCATTGACGACCCGGGCGCAGGACTTCAGCGCCTGGTACAACGAGGTGATCCTGCGAGCCGAGCTGGCCGACTACAGTCCGGTCCGGGGCTGCATGGTCATCCGGCCGAACGGCTACGCGATCTGGGAGCAGATGCAGGCCGCGCTCGACCGGATGTTCAAGGAGACCGGCCACCAGAATGCCTACTTCCCGCTGTTCATTCCCCAGAGCTTCCTGAGCAAGGAGGCGGAGCACGTCGAGGGATTCGCCCCGGAGACCGCCGTGGTGACCCACGGCGGCGGCAAGGAGCTCGAGGAGCCCCTGGTGGTCCGCCCGACCTCCGAGACCATCATCGGGGCGATGTTCGCGAAGTGGATCCAGAGCTACCGGGACCTGCCGGTGCTCATCAATCAGTGGGCCAATGTGGTTCGATGGGAGCTGCGGACCCGGCTGTTCCTGCGGACCACGGAATTCCTCTGGCAGGAAGGGCATACCGCGCATGCCACCGAAGCGGAAGCGGAGGCCGAGACGCGGACGATCCTGGCACTTTACCGCCGGTTCATGGAGGACTACATCGCGGTGCCGGTGGTGACGGGCCGCAAGACCGACAGCGAGCGGTTCGCCGGCGCGCTCCGGACGTACGCCTGCGAGGCGTTGATGCAGGACAACAAGGCCCTCCAGATGGGGACGAGTCACAACCTCGGGCAGAACTTCGCCCGGGCGTTCGACGTGAGCTTTCAGACCGCCGACGGCGGGCTGGACCACGTGTGGAGCACCTCGTGGGGAACGTCGACGCGCATGGTCGGCGGCCTGATCATGACCCATGGCGACGATCGGGGGCTGGTGTGCCCGCCCCGGTTGGCCCAGTACCAGGCGGTGATCGTCCCGATCTACAAGTCGGACAGCGAGCGGAGCCAGGTGCTGGAGGCCGCCGGGCGGCTGGGGGTGGAGCTCCGGGCGGCAGGGATCCGGGTGCATCTGGATGCCCGCGAAGGGATGAAGCCGGGCGCGAAGTACTTCGAGTGGGAGGCGCGGGGCGCGCCGTTCCGCCTGGAAATCGGCCCCAGGGACGTCGCGCAGGGCACGGCGACGCTGGTCCGACGAACCGGTGGAGCCAAGGAGGCCGTCCCGATGTCGGAGCTGGCCGGGCGACTGCCAGTCGAGTTCGATGCCATGCAGCGGGATCTGCTCGACCGGGCCCGCGCCCGGCGCGATGCCAACACGCTTCGTGGCCCCGCCAGCAGGGCCGAGTTCGTCGAGTACCTGGAGCAGGGAGGCGGTCTGGTCTACGCGGGGTGGAACGGCGACCCCGCGGTCGAAGCCGAGATCAAGGAGCAGACCAAAGCCACGATCCGGGTGCTTCCCGACCCGGAATTTCGCTCCGCGGAGCCGCCCGCCCGGTGCATCTGGACCGGCGACCCGGCTCGTTACGAGGCCGTGTGGGCCCGGGCCTACTGAGCCCGCTGGAGCCCTGGCGCGATCCGGCCGGCCTCTTCGCCGATGCCGGGCTGGAGCGGGGTCCGGACGGTCTTCTGCGGCTGGCCGGCGTCTCGCTGGAGGCGATCGCGCGCGACGTGGGGACGCCGGCCTACGTCTACAACGCCGACGCCATCCGGACGCGCTTCCGGGAGTTGGCGGCCGCGTTTGCCGGGACCAATCACCGCATCTACTACGCGGTGAAGGCGAACAGCAACCTCGCGGTACTCGGCCTTCTGGCCGAGCTCGGGGCCGGGGCCGATATCGTATCAGCCGGGGAGCTGCAGCGGGCCCTCCGGGCGGGGATTCCAGCCGATCGGATCGTCTTCAGCGGCGTGGGCAAGACCACGGCCGAGCTCGAGACCGGATGCGCCGCGGGTCTGGGAAGCATCCATCTGGAGTCAGCGGACGAACTCGGCGTCCTGGAGCGGATCGTGTCCCGGCGGCCCGCCGGGCCGCCGGTGCGCGTCGGGATCCGGATCAATCCCGACATCCCCGCCCGGACCCACCCCTACATCTCCACCGGGATTGCGGGTCACAAGTTCGGCGTGGAGGTGGACTCGGCGCGGGCGATGGCCACCCGGATTGCGGCCCACCCCCGGCTCCGGCTGGTGACGCTCGCGATGCACCTGGGGAGCCAGATTCTCGACCCGGCGGTCTTCGTCGAGGGAGCCGGCCGGCTGCTGGAGCTCCGGGCGGACCTCCACCGGATCGGGATCGGGACGATCCGCGCCATCGATGTCGGCGGGGGCTTCGGAGTCCGCTACGCCGACGAGGCGCCGTTCGAACCCCGGAGCCTCGCCGCCGCGCTGGAGCCCCTCTTCCGCGACCCTGCCGTGGAGCTTCACCTGGAGCCGGGACGGTTTCTCACCGCCAGCGGTGGGCTCCTGCTTACCCGGGTGCTCTACCGGAAACGGTCAGGCAGGAAGGATTTCGTGGTCGTGGATGCGGGCATGAACGACCTGCTGCGTCCCAGCCACTACGATGCCCATCACGCTGTGGTGGAGGTGGCGGCGCGCGGCCGGGCGCGGCGGCGGGTGGACGTGGTCGGGCCGGTGTGCGAAACCGGGGACTTTCTGGCACGCGATCGCGAGCTTCCCGAGTTCCTGCCGGGTGAGCTCGCCGCCGTCCTGGGCGCGGGGGCCTACGGGTTCGTGATGGCGTCCAACTATAACAGCCGGCCCCGACCGCCAGAGGTTCTGGTGGAGCGCGGGCGATTCGCCGTGGCCCGCCCGCGCGGGTCCGTCGACGAGCTCCTGGCGGGCGAGGTGCTCCATCCCTTCGCGTCGAAGGCCACGTGACCCGCAACGCCATTCTCATCCTCGATTACGGATCCCAGTTCACCCAGCTGATCGCGAGGCGGGTACGGGAGGCGCACGTCTACTGCGAGATCCACCCGCCCACTCGGTCGGCCGCCTGGATTCGGGAATGGAACCCGCGGGGCGTCATCCTCTCCGGCGGGCCGAGCTCGGTCTACGAAGAGGGCGCCCCCCAGCTGGATCCCGCGGTCCTCGACCTCGGCGTGCCGGTGCTGGGCCTGTGCTACGGGATGCAGCTCCTGGCCCGCGAGGCGGGCGGCCAGGTGGTGGCGGCCGGGCGGCGGGAGTACGGGCGAGCGCAGCTGGTGGTGCAGGGGGGGGCGCTGTTCCGGGGATTTTTCGAGGGAGAGTCCACCCCGGTGTGGATGAGCCACGGCGACCACGTCGACGCCCCGCCGCCGGGATACCGGGTGACCGCGTCGAGCGAGAACTGCCCGGTCGCCGGCATGGAGCACCAGCACCGGCCGCTCTACGGGGTCCAGTTCCATCCCGAGGTCGCGCATACGGCTCGTGGCGGCGAGATCATCGGCGCCTTTCTCTTCGACATCTGTGGGTGCGTGCCGGACTGGACCTCGGCCCATTTCATCGAGACCGAGGTGACCCGGATCCGCGACACGGTCGGGCCGAACGCCCGGGTGATCTGCGGGCTGTCAGGTGGCGTCGACTCGTCGGTGGCCGCCGCCCTGGTCCACCGTGCCGTCGGCGACCGGCTCACCTGCATCTTCGTCGATCACGGCCTGCTCCGGCTGCACGAGCGGGAACAGGTGGAGGTGACCTTCCGACGGCACCTGGGCATCGACCTCCGGGTGGTCGACGCGTCGGGCCGGTTTCTCGATCAGCTGGCCGGCGTGGGCGATCCTGAGGAGAAGCGGCGGCGGATCGGCCACACCTTCATCGACGTCTTCGAGGAGGCCGCCCGCGGAGTGGGCGCCGGCGTCGAGTGGCTGGTGCAGGGTACGCTCTACCCCGACGTGATCGAATCGACCTCGCCCCGCGGGGGGCCGTCGGTCACGATCAAGACCCATCACAACGTGGGCGGCCTGCCCGAGCGCCTGCCGTTCCGCCTGCTGGAGCCGCTGCGCGAACTGTTCAAGGACGAGGTCCGGCAGGTGGGACGCGACCTCGGGCTGCCGGAGGAGATCGTCGGGCGACACCCGTTCCCCGGGCCCGGGCTCGCCATCCGGATCCTTGGGCCCGTGACCCGAGCGGCCCTCGAGGTGCTGCGGCAGGCCGATGCCATCTACCTCGACGAGATTCGGGCCGCCGGCCTCTATGACGAGATCTGGCAGGCGTTCGCCGTGCTCCTGCCGATCCGGTCGGTGGGGGTGATGGGCGACGGCCGTACCTACGAGCAGGTCCTTGCCCTTCGCGCCGTCACCAGCCGCGACGGCATGACCGCAGACTGGTATCCCTTCCCTCCCGAGGTCCTCGGCCTGATCTCGAACCGGATCGCGAATGAAGTCCGTGGGATCAACCGGGTGGTCTACGACGTCAGCTCCAAGCCGCCGGCCACGATCGAGTGGGAGTAGTCAGACGCCCTTTTCGCCAAAGAGCCGGTACAGCGCCTCGGGGGACGCGATCAGGCGCAGCCGCTCGGGTACGTCGGGCTCCCGCACCAGTTGCGCGATCCGGCCGAGCAGTGGAAGGTACTGGTTGGCGACCTCGACCGGTGGCGCCAGGATCAGAAACAGGGCATGGACCGGTCGTCCGTCGACGGCACGGAAGTCGAGGCCGCCCGGGTGGGTCGCGAACCCGAGCCGGAGCCGGTTGACCGCGAGCGACCGGCCATGGGGGATGGCAATGCCCCGACCCAGGCCGGTGGAACCCAACTGCTCCCGGCGCTGCAGGACCCGGAGCACGGACTCCGCGCGGCGTCCGGTCAACCCCAGGGCCTCCACCAACTCCGCCAGCGCCGCCTCCCGCGTCGCGGAAGTCAGGCCGAGTCGAATCGACGACGGCTGGAGGAAGTCTCGGATCCGCATCGGGGCGGAAGTCTACGGTCGGCGTCTTGACCTGTCAAAGACGGTCGGGGTCCGGTGCTTTCCCGGGGAGTGATCTCCAAGTAGCTTTGTGGCATGCGGTTACCCTATGCCCCCGGGGTCGATGTCCCCCTGATCCTGGCCCCGATGGCCGGGGTCTCGGAGCCTCCATTCCGCCAGATCTGCCGGCGGCATGGGGCAGACGTGCTGATGACCGAGTTTCTGGCGGCGGAGGCCATCCGGCGCGGGATCCGGCGAACCCTGGAAGGCTGCGAGTTCGAGCCCGGCGAACGCCCGATCGGTATCCAGATCTACGGGGCGGATCCAGCCGCCATGGCCAGGGCCGCCGCGATCGTCACCGAGACCTACGAGCCGGACTTCATCGACATCAACTTCGGGTGTCCCGTCAAGAAGGTGGTGCAGCGAAACGGTGGCTCCGGATGCCTTCGCGACCTCGACCTGGTGGAACGGATCATCCGGGCCGTGGCGGCTGCCACCCACCTGCCGGTGACGGTCAAGACCCGCAGCGGCTGGAGCGAGGAGCAGCGCCGGCCCTTGGAGATCGCGCTCCGGATGCAGGATGCCGGAGCGAGGGCCTTCACTCTCCATGCCCGGACCCGCACCCAGATGTTCAGTGGCAAGGCGAACTGGGACGAGATCGCCGGCGTGGTCGAGGCGCTCGACATTCCGGTGATCGGCAATGGCGACATCCAGACCGGCGCCGACGTCGTCGCGATGCAGCGACACACCGGCTGCGCAGGGATCATGATTGGCCGAGGGTCGTTCGGTAATCCGTGGATCTTCCGGGACGGCCGGGCGCTGCTCCGCGGCGATCCGGTGCCGGCCCGGCCCGACGCGGCCGAGCGGTTCGCGACCGCGCTGGAGCACGCCATCCTGGCGCTCCGGCTCCAGGGCGATACCCGGAAGACGGTGGTCGAGTTCCGGAAGCACCTGGGGTGGTACACGCGGGGCCTGCCGGGCGCGGCGAATCTTCGGGAGCGGCTCTTTCAAGTGGAGTCGATGGCCGAAGCCGGCGCGCTCTTCCAGGCCTACCTCGAGCGCAACGCCGTCCCGGCGTGAGCCGCGATCTCCTGGAACTGCTCGAGGCGCTCGCTCGCGGCGAACGCACGGCTGCCGAGGTGCTCGAGCGCCTTCGTCACCTTCCCTTCGAGGACATCGGCATTGCCCGGATCGACCACCACCGCGCCATCCGGCGGGGGCGGCCCGAGGTGGTACTGGCCAGTCCCAAGTCGGTGGAGCAGGTGCTGGCCATCGTGGAACGGCTGGTGGCCGCGGCGGGGCGGTTTCTGTGTACCCGGGTGAGTGAGCCGCAGGCCGAAGCCCTGCTCGAGAGGTACCCGGGCGCCGTGTGGAACAGCCTGGGGCGAACCGTCTGGCTCGGGCCGATGACGGGCCCGGCCCGGGGGTCGGCCGCGGTGGTGTGCGCCGGCACCAGCGACCTCCCGGTCGCCGAGGAGGCGGCCTCGGTCCTGGAGGCCTGCGGGGCCCGGGTGACGCGGGTGACCGACGTCGGGGTGGCGGGGATTCACCGGGTGCTGGCGGCACGGGAGACGTTCGAGGGGGCGGAGGTGCTGATTGTGGTGGCCGGCATGGAGGGGGCCCTGCCCAGCGTCGTGGCCGGCCTGGTGCAGACCCCGGTGATCGCGGTGCCCACCAGCGTCGGATACGGGGCGTCGTTCGGTGGGCTGGCCGCCCTGCTCGCCATGCTCAACTCCTGCGCCGACGGGGTGACGGTGGTCAACATCGACAACGGCTTCGGCGCCGCGATGGCGGCGGTTCGGATTCTCGACGCCCTGGGCCCCGGGGACGACTAGCCATGGAGCGCACCGTCTATCGTGCCCCCGACGGCAGCGTCGAGTGGATCGATGTCACCGGTCCCAGCCGCGAGGAACTCCAGGCCATCGCCGTCCGCTTCGGCTTTCACGCCATGTCGGTCGAGGACTGCCTGGACCCCTGGCACCCACCCAAGTACGAGCGGTTCGACGACACCATCTTCGTCATCGTCCGGGCCTTCGACCGCGAGGCCGGGGCGATGGCATCCAGTGTCCAGGCCCTCACCCGGAAGGTCGCCATCTTCGTCCGGTCGGGGCTGGTGGTCACGATCCATCGGGTGCCGATGCCGGTGGTGGACGAGGTGGAGCGGCGGTGCATCGCGGGCACGATCGAGGCCTCTGCGCTCGGCATCCTGGGCGGGGTAGTGAACTCGTCCCTCGACAGCTTCGGTCCCCCGCTGGAGACCGCCGAGCAGACGCTGGACCGATGCGAGGAAGCGCTGTTCACGGCCACCCGGGAGCAGCCGCCGATTCTCGATCTCTACGTCCTCAAGCGGCGGGTCACGATTCTCACCCGCCTGGTCCGGCAGACCAGCCTCGTCATCCATCGGATGGTGCCGCCGAGCGAACGATCGGGCCCGCTGTTCCACGACTTGAGGGAGAACGCCGAGAGTTACCAGTTCTACGCGGAACACCTGCTCGACGCCATCAACAACCTCCTCGGCATTCACGTCGCTCTCGCCTCGCATCGCGCCAACGAAGTGATGCGGGTGCTGACGGTGTTCTCGGCCTTCTTCCTCCCACTGACCTTCATTGTGGGGATCTACGGCATGAACTTCCGTCACATGCCCGAGCTGGAACCCTGGTGGGGCTATCCGGCGGTTCTGCTGCTCATGGTGGTGGTGGTGATCGTGATCGGCCGGTGGTTCTGGCGGAGGGGCTGGCTGGGCTGGAAACCGAGAGCCTGAGGGCGGTCTGTGGGGCGGGACCGACTGCCGTTCTGGCAGCGGTACCTTGGACCGGGGTTTGCACGCCTGGTTGTTGGCCGGTTAGGTTAGTCCGGTCACCAGAGTCGGGGGCGATTGGCTTCGACGGGTCAGGAGAAGGTGAAGACGCGTGCCCAGGTCCGGTTCCTGGCTAAACAACTGGAAAACACAACTGCCAACGACAACTTGGCACTGGCTGCGTAAGCTGAGCTAGTCTCGCTTCACGCACCTTCGGTGACGGCAGCCCGCCCGGGGCGGTCCCACCGAATCGCAAATCCGGGCTTGGCCGGGGTCGGCTCCTCCGACGGTCCTGGCGAGAGGTGAGGGGGTGAAGCCTGGGAGGGCCGGCCGCTCGCCAGCCCGGGCGTAAGGCGGGAAGGGCAGCCTACGCACGTAGTGGCTTTGCTGGAAGCTGATTCGGACCAGGGTTCGATTCCCTGCGCCTCCATGGAATGGCTAGGGCAAGGGCAGTTCTCGAGGCGGCGCGTCCCGACAGGGATGCGCCGCCTCGTTGTTCTTGCCTGGGTTGGCTGCTTAAGCCAAAAGCTATTTCGAGTTTGCATGTGGAAAAGCATCTGATCCACAAAGCGCGTTGTAGGCCTGGAGAGCCAGGGCCTCGGCCTGGGATGGGTCAGGGGCCAGACAGTTGAGGTGCCCCATCTTTCGGCCTGGCCTTGGGGTACGCTTGCCGTAAAGATGGAGCGTAACCCCGGGCAGGCTCAGGGCCCGGTGCCAGGGGGGCGGGCCGGCTCGCCAGAGGTCACCCAGCAGGTTCACCATGCAGACCGGTGAGAGCAGCCTCGGGTCTCCTAGCGGCAGGCCGACCAGGGCCCGAACCTGTTGTTCGAACTGATCGGTCGTCGCGGCGTCGAGCGTGTAGTGGCCCGAATTGTGGGGGCGGGGTGCGATTTCGTTGATCGAGAGCAGGCCCCCCTTGGTGACGAACATCTCCACTCCCATCACCCCGACATAGTCGAGGGCGTCCGCCACCCGACGGGCCTGACGCTGCGCCTCGGCCGCGATCCCGGGGGCGATCCGGGCCGGGACGACCGTGGTAAACAGGATTCCATCCCGGTGGACGTTCTCGCCCACGGGGAAGGTTGCCACCGAGCCGACCGGGTCGCGGGCCAGTACCACCGAGACCTCGCGCTCCAGTTCGAGCCGGCGTTCCAGGACACAAGGGACGTTTCCAAACCGCTCGAAGGCCTCCAGGGCCCCGGTCAGGTTGTCCACGGAGGCCTGCCCCTTCCCGTCATAGCCGAGTCGACTGGTCTTGAGGAGGGCGGGGGGGCCGATCGCGTCCCAGGCGTCGGCAAGCTCCCGGACCGACCGGACCGGCACGAAATCAGCCGTGGCGAGGTCCAGCGATCGGAGAAAGGTCTTTTCCCGGATTCGGTCCTGGGCGATCCGAACCGCGCTGGCCGCTGGGCGACAGATCGTGGTCTGAGCCAGCTGCTCGAGGGCCGAGGCCGGGACGTTCTCGAACTCCGTGGTGACGGCCTGGGCGCCCCGGGCCAGTGCCGCAAGCGCGGCCGGATCGTCGTAACGAGCCTCGAGGTGCGTGGTGGCGACCGCCCCGGTGGGACTCTCGGGATCGGGGTCCAGCACCACGACCTCGTAGCCCATGGCCAGCGCCCGGAGCGTGAACATGCGGCCGAGCTGGCCCCCGCCCATCAGGCCGAGGGTGGCGCCCGGCGGGATCATCGAGGCGGTGGAAGAACTGTGGCCCGGACCGTCGTTTCCTGCTCGCGGCGAAACGCCTCGAGCCGGGCCTTGAGGGCGGGATCCGTTCGGGCCAGCATCGCCACGGCAAACAGGCCGGCGTTCTGCGCCCCGGCCTCGCCGATCGCGAACGTGGCCACTGGAATCCCCGCCGGCATCTGCACGATCGACAGGAGGGAATCGAGGCCCTGGAGGTGACGGGTCGGGACCGGGACGGCCAGAACCGGCAGGATGGTCTTTGCCGCCAGCATGCCGGGCAGGTGTGCGGCGCCGCCGGCCCCAGCGATGAGGCATTCGAGCCCGCGGGTGGCGGCGGTCGCAGCGTACTCGAAGAGCCAGTCCGGGGTCCGATGAGCCGAGACCACCCGGGTTTCGTAGGGGACGCCGAAGTCGCCGAGTCGGCGGGCCGCGTGCTCCATGACCTCCCAGTCGGAGGTGCTGCCCATCACGACGCCGACCCTGGGAGCGGCCGTCACAGGGTCCCCCGGGTTCGGTCCATGGTGCCGCGTTCAGCGAGCGCCGCCTGGGCGGCTGCCAACCGGGCGATCGGGACCCGGTAGGGCGAGCACGACACGTAGTTCATCTTCTGGGCCTCGCAGAAGTGGACCGAGCCCGGCTCGCCGCCATGTTCGCCGCAGATCCCCACCTTGAGGTCCTGGCGGGTACGCCGGCCCAGCTCGACCGCCATCGCGATCAGCTTCCCGACCCCCGCCTGGTCCAGCTCCTGGAAGGGGTCGAACTCGATGATGTTCCGCTCCACGTACACGGGAAGGAAGCCGCCAGCGTCGTCGCGGGAAAGGCCCCAGGTCGTCTGGGTAAGGTCGTTGGTGCCGAACGAGAAGAACTGGGCCTCGCGGGCGATCTCGTCCGCGGTCAAGGCGGCCCGGGGCAGCTCGATCATGGTCCCCAGCAGGTAGGGGACCGTGATCTGGCGCTCGCGGAAGACTTCCTCGGCCACCTGCCGGACGATCAGGGCCTGCTTCCGGAACTCCACCACGTGGGCCACGAGCGGAATCATCACTTCGGGCTGGACCCGGCCCTTCCGGCTTGCCACGGTGCAGGCTGCCTCGAAGATGGCCCGGGCCTGCATGGCGGTGATCTCGGGGTGAATGATGCCCAGGCGGCAGCCCCGGAGGCCGAGCATCGGGTTGACCTCGCTCAGGTCGGCCACGATCCGGGCCACGTCGCGGGGGGTCTTGCCCATCTGCGAGGCCAGGGCCTCGATCTCTTCCGGCGCCTTCGGGAGGAACTCGTGGAGGGGCGGATCCAGCAGCCGGATCGTCACCGGGTACCCCTCCATGGCGCGGAAGATTCCCTCGAAGTCGGCCCGCTGCATCGGCAGCAGACGGGCCAGGGCGCGTTGCCGGCCCTCGCTCGACTCGGCGAGGATCATCTCCCGCATGGCGGTAATCCGGTCGCCCTCGAAGAACATGTGCTCGGTCCGGCAGAGACCGATCCCCTCGGCGCCGAAATCCCGGCCGCGGTGGGCGTCGGCCGGGGTATCGGCGTTGACCCGGACCCGGAGGTGCCGCATCCGGTCGGCCCAGGTCATCAGCTGGGTGAATTCCCGGCTCAGGGACGGCGCGATCAGCCGAGCCTGGCCGGCGAAGACCTTGCCGGTGCTCCCCTCGACCGTGATCCACTCACCGGTTCGGACCTGCCTCCCATTGATTCGGAACGCGCCGGCCGCCTCGTCCACCTCGATGTCCTGGGCGCCGGCCACGCAGGGCTTGCCCATCCCCCGGGCCACCACCGCCGCGTGGGACGTCATCCCGCCCCGGGCCGTGAGAATGGCCTTGGCGAGCACCATCCCGTGGAAGTCCTCGGGAGAGGTTTCCCGCCGGACCAGGATGACGGGGTTGCCCTTCCGCCCCAGCTCCTCGGCCCGGTCGGCGTCAAACACCACCGTGCCGCTGGCCGCGCCGGGCGAGGCGGGCAGGCCCGTGGTGAGAAGGTCGAGCTGCGCGGTCGGGTCGATCGTGGGGTGGAGCAGTTGATTGAGGTCGTTAGGGGGAATCCGGGCCACTGCCTCTTCCTCGCTGATCAGGCCCTCGCCCACCATCTCCACGGCGATCCGGACGGCGGCCTGGCCCGATCGCTGGCCGCGCCGGGTCTGGAGCATGTAGAGGTGGCCCCGCTCGATGGTGAATTCCAGGTCCTGGACGTCGCGGAAATGGCGTTCCAGGGTCCGGGCCATCCGCTCCAGCTCTCCGTAGGCCTGCGGCATCTCCTCGGCCAGGCGGGCAATCGGCCGGGGGGTCCGCGTGCCCGACACCACGTCCTCGCCCTGGGCGTTGAGAAGGTATTCGCCGTACAGCACCCGCTCGCCGGTGGACGGGTCGCGGGTGAAGGCGACGCCGGTGCCGCAGTCGTCCCCCATGTTGCCGAAGACCATCGCCACGACGTTGACGGCGGTGCCCATGGTGTCGGGAATGTCGTGAAGCTTCCGGTAATCGATCGCCCGCCGGGTGTTCCAGCTCTCGAAGACGGCGGCGATGGCGCCCCAGAGCTGGTCCATGGGTTCCTCGGGGAAGTCCCGCCCGGTCACCTCGCGGACGATGTCCTTGAAGTCGCGGACCAGCGCCCGGAACTCCGCGATCGGCAGGTCGATGTCCCGGCTGACCCCCGCCGCCCGCTTGCCCTCCTCCAGCCGGTGTTCGAATCGCCGCTTGGGGACGTCGAAGACGACCCCGCCGTACATCTGGACGAAGCGGCGGTACGAGTCCCAGGCGAACGCCGGGTTGCCGGAGAGGCGTTCGAGGCCCTCCACGGTGCCGTCGTTGAGGCCCAGGTTGAGGATGGTCTCCATCATCCCCGGCATGGACAGGGCGGCGCCCGAGCGGACCGAGACGAGGAGGGGATTGGTCACGCCGCCGAACTGCTTCCCGGTCGCGGTCTCCAGCCGCTGGAGCGCGGCGTCGACCTGCGGCCGGAGGCGGGGCGGAAAGTGCTGCATCTCGAGGTAGGTGCCGCACACCGTGGCGGCAATCGTGAACCCCGGCGGCACCGGAATCCCGAGGTTGGTCATCTCGGCGAGGCCCGCCCCCTTGCCTCCCAGGGTGTCCTTCATGGCGGCGGTGCCGTCCGCGCGCCCCTGTCCAAAGAAGTAGACCAGCGGCTGGGTCAGGCTGTCGCTCATGCCTTCGCTCCCGGCGAAAGTCGGGGGTGGGCAGGGGTTGGGTCCGGCCCGGGGGATGGCCACGAGTCCGGAAAGCAAGACTCGTTCCGGCAGCCACCCGGGGGCGACCGGGTGGCCCTAACCTGCATCGCTCGCCACCCAAGTCAAGCCGACTGGAGCGAGTTCGGTTCCCCTATCGGAAGAGGCTCAGGCCGATCGGCTCGAGGTGGCGGGCCCGGAGGACCTCGTCGTCGATGGGAATCGGGTACTCGCCGGAGAAGCAGGCATGGCAGAAGCTGTTGCGCGGGCCCGCGGCCCTCAGGAGTCCCTCCAGTGAGAGGTATCCCAGGGTGTCGACGCCGAGGAACCGCCGGATCTCCTCGACGGAGTGGGTGGCCGCGATCAGCTCCTCACGGGTGGGGGTGTCGATGCCGTACTGACATGGCCCGGTGATCGGGGGCGACCCGAGCCGGAGGTGGACCTCCCGGGCCCCGGCCGCGCGGATCATCTGGACCAGGCCCTGGCTGGTGGTGCCCCGGACCAGGCTGTCGTCCACCACCACCACCGACCGGCCGGCGATCACGTCCCGCACCGGGTTGAACTTGATCCGGACCTTGGCGACTCGGAGGGCCTGCGTCGGGTTGATGAACGTCCGACCGACGTAGTGGTTCCGGATCAGCCCGTGCTCCAGCTTGAGCCCCGACTCGTCGGCGAAGCCCAGGGCCATCATGTTGGAGCTGTCGGGAACGCTGAACACCACGTCCGCGCCGGGGACGGGATGCTCGCGGGCCAACTGACGGCCGATCTCCCGCCGGACCCGGTCCACCGACTCGCCGAAGACCGTGCTGTCGGGTCGGGCGAAGTAGACCAGCTCGAAGACGCACCGGTGGGCCACCGGAGCGGGCGGCAATGGAGCGAGCTCCCGGATCCGTCCCTCGCTCAACTCGACGAACGATCCGGGCTCGAGCTCGCGGACCAGGGTCGCTCCGACCAGGTCGAGCGCGCAGGTTTCCGAGGCGGCGACCGCCCCACCCTGAAGGCGCCCCAGCACCAGAGGGCGGAATCCGTGCGGGTCGACCACGCAATAGAGGGTTCGTCCCGCCGCAATCACCAGGCTGTAGGCGCCCTGAACCTGGGCGAGGGCCTCGCGGATCTGAGCCTCCGGATCGGCGCCCTGCGACCGGGCAATGAGGTGAACCAGCACCTCCGAATCCGAGGACGACTGGAAGATGGCGCCTTCGGCCACCAGGGCCCGCTTGATGGTGGCGGCGTTGGTCAGGTTGCCGTTGTGGGCCAACGCCAGCGGGCCCCCGCGATAGTTGGCCACGCAGGGCTGTGCGTTGGCCAGGACCGAGGTCCCCGCCGTGGAATACCGGGTATGGCCCACGGCCACGTCACCGGGCAGTGCCTCGAGCTCCGCCTCGTGAAAGATGTCGCCCACCAGCCCCATGCCACGATGTACGTGGGCCTGCCCGCTCGGGTCGATCGCGACGATGCCCGCACTCTCCTGGCCCCGGTGCTGCAAGGCGTAGAGGCCCAGGTAGGCAGCCCGGGAGGCGTGGGGGACGCGGGAGACGCCGATGATGCCGCACATGGTCAACCCGCTCCCACGTTCTCGTACGCCTGGGCCGCCATCCGCCGGGGAATGGCGTCATAATAGATCCGGCGCAGCTCCGGCGAAGGCCAGTGCCAGGCGGACGTCCCTACCGTCAACTGGACCAGGCCGTTCCGGGCGCCGACGCTCCCGACCGCAGCGAACGGCACGCCGTGCTGAGCCGCCAGGCGGCGGAGGGCAGGGAGGTTCGAGGGCGCGACCGAGACCACCGCCCGGGCCCCATCCTCGCCGAACAGCATCGCCTCTGCTTCAACTCCCGGTGGGTGGGTGAAGTGCAGGCCGACTCCGAAGGCATGGTGCGCGTACGGCGGCCCGATGGCCGCCTCGGCCACCGCCACGGCCAGGCCGCCGTCACTCACGTCGTGCGCCGAGCGGAGCAGCCCCTCGGCAGCCGCAGCGACCAGCAGGCCCTGGAGCCGCCGCTCCGCGTCGAGATCACAGGGCGGCGGCGGCCCACCCGTGAACTCCCGGATCCTGGCCCAGTAGAGCGACCCCCCCAGGTGGCCGCGGGTGGCGCCGAGCACGGCCACCAGGTCGCCGGAGGCCTGGAAGTGGCTCGGCACCGCCCGGGTGACGTCCTCCAGCAGGCCGATCATCCCCACCGTCGGGGTGGGGTCGATGGCCCCGGTCGGGCTCTCGTTGTAGAGGGAGACGTTGCCCCCGGTGACCGGGGTCTCGAACGCCCGGCAGGCATCGGCCAGGCCGCGGCAGGCCTCGCGGAACTGGAAGAAGATCTCCGGCCGCTCCGGGTTGCCGAAGTTGAGGCAGTTGGTGATCCCGAGAGGCAGCGCCCCGGTGCAGGCCACGTTCCGCGCCGCCTCGGCCACGGCCATCTTGCCGCCCTCGTAGGGGTCGAGCGCCACGTACCGGTCCGGGCAGTCGACCGACACGGCGAGGCCGAATCCGGTGTCCCCCACCACCAGCACGCCGGCGTCTCCGCCCGGAGCGAGCACGGTTGCCGCCTGCACGGTGGAGTCGTACTGCTCGTAGACCCAGCGTTTGCTGGCCACGATCGGCTCGTCGAGCAGCACCCGAAGGGCCCCCTCGATGTCGGTAGCTGGCGGTGCCGACGGCCCGGCATGCCGGCGGGCAATCGCGGCCGGGGACTCGACGGCCTCAGGCCGGTAGATCGGAACCCCGTTGACCAGCGGTTCGCCCGGAATCGAGGCCACCAACTGTCCGTCATGCACGACCCGGAACAGGCCGTCGTCGGTGACCCGGCCGATCGGTACGGCGTTGAGTTCCCAGCGGGCGCAGATCGCCTGCACCTCGGCCACCCTCCCGGGCTCGGCCACCACCAGCATCCGTTCCTGTGACTCCGAGAGCAGGATCTCGTAGGGAGTCATGCCGGGCTCCCGGAGCGGGACCAGGCTGGTATCGATCTCGACCCCCACGCCGCCCCGAGCCGCCATCTCGGCCGATGAGCTGGTCAGGCCGGCCGCTCCCATGTCCTGGATGGCGACGATGGCGCCCGAGGTGATCAGCTCCAGGCTGGCCTCGAGCAGCAGCTTCTCCAGAAAGGGATCGCCCACCTGCACCTGGGGCCGCCGGGCCTCGCTGGCCTCCGACAGCTCTTCCGACGCGAAGCTCGCCCCATGGATCCCGTCGCGCCCGGTGCTGGCGCCGACGGCAACCAGGACGTTCCCCACGCCGTGGGCCCTGGCCCGGATCAGGTCGCTGGCCCGCAGAATGCCGACGCACATGGCGTTGACCAGGGGATTGCCCGAGTACCCTGGCGCGAACGAGACCTCCCCGCCCAGCGTAGGGACGCCGACGCAGTTGCCGTAGTCACCCACGCCCTTCACCACGCCGGCGAACAGGTACCGGTTCCGGGGCTCGGACAGGGGCCCGAAGCGGAGGCTGTTGAGGACCGCCACCGGCCGGGCTCCCATCGTGAACACGTCGCGGAGGATCCCCCCCACGCCGGTCGCGGCGCCCTGATAGGGCTCCACCGCCGACGGATGGTTGTGGGACTCGATCTTGAACGCGACCGCCCAGCCGTCGGGCAGGCTCAGCACCCCGGCGTTCTCCCCGGGTCCCTGCAGCACCCGCGGCCCCCCGGTGGGGAAGGTGGCGAGCACCGGCCGGGTATGCTTGTAGGAACAGTGCTCCGACCAGAGGGCGCTGAAGACCCCAAGCTCGGTCAGGGTCGGGGCACGCCCCAGGATCCGCTCGATCTCCCGATACTCCTCCGCCGTCAGGTTGTGCTCCCGGACCAGCGCCTCGGTCACCGGCGGCTCGCCCGGAAGGGCCTGGGGCAGCGGTCCGGCAGCAAGTGAGGTCACTTGCGGCCTCGGCCCAGGAAGTCGCGGAACACCCGACCCATGAACCCGGGGTCGGCGTGCCGGGTGATCTGGTCGAGCTCGCCATCGTCGAGCCACACCCCGTGGCATTCCGTGCACCGGTCGATGTGGATGTCCTGGTACTCGACCGTTTCCAGATCGGCGCCGCACTTCGGGCATTTCATGAAGTGGCTCCGGCGTTCGGCGGCCATCGCCGCCTTCTGCTGCTCGAGCCGCTTCCGATTGATCAGCTCCGCGTCGAGCCGCGCGAAATACTCTTCCTCGTTCTGGCTGGGCTTGTCCGTCATCGTGAGTCGGCGTCCAGTGAGTGGTTCATGGTGGCGGCTATCCCACCACCCGGATGGCAGGGGTGGTGCGGTGCACCAGGGAGCGGAACACGCCGGCGCCCGCGTCGCTGCCGAGCCGCGGGTCCGCCAGCCGCTCCGGGTGGGGCATCATCCCGACGACATTGCCTTCGCGGTTCGAGATCGCGGCGATGTCGCGGGCGGCGCCGTTGGGGTTGGCGGGGGCGTCGGGCATCCCGGTATCCACATAGCGCAGCACCACCCGCCCCTCGGCCTCGAGCTCGTCCAGCACCGGGTCGGGGGCGACGTACCGGCCGTCCCCGTGCCCGATGGGGATCCGGAGCACGGCTCCGGGTTCGTACTCGGTGGTAAAGGGGGTGTCGGTCCGCTCCACCCGGACGTCCACCGGGCGGGAGAGATACTTGAGCCCGGCGTTCCGGCTCAGGGCACCGGGGAGCAGGCCCGCCTCGCAGAGGATCTGGAAGCCGTTGCAGATGCCGAGGACCGGCCCGCCGTTGGCGGCCAGCCGCGCCACCGCCGGCATGATCGGGCTGAAGCGCGCGATCGCGCCCGCGCGGAGGTAGTCGCCGTAGCTGAAGCCGCCGGGCAGGATCACCGCCTCGGCGCCCTGAAGGTCGGTGTCCCGATGCCAGAGATAGAACGCCTCCCCGCCCTCGCGGAGCACCGCCCGCAGCGCGTCGGGCTCGCAGTTGCTTCCGGGAAACCGGATCACCCCGACGCGCATCATGCTCCTTCGACCTCGATCTCGAAGTCTTCGGTGACCGGATTCGCCAGCAGCTTTTCGCACATGGCCCGGGCCAGCGCCCGGGCTTCCTCGACGGTGCCTGCCGCCAGGTCCAGCTCGATTGCCTTGCCCAGGTGAACATTGGTCACCCCGGTGAACTTCAGCGCCGCCAGGGCGCTTTCGACGGCCTGCCCCTGGGGGTCGCGGAGCCCTCGCCGCGGCATCACGCGGATGTGCACCCGGAAGCTCATCGGCCCTCCCGGCGGCGGCGAAAGGCCAGACGGGGCCGGCCCGTCCCGGTGGTCGAGGGCTGCACCCCATCGGCCGGATGGTCGGCCGGGGGGCCGCGGTCGAGGAGGCTCAGGATGGTGCTGCGCGCGATGCCGAACAGCATGTAGGCAATTCCGAGTGGAAACAGGAACGAGCTGGGGGCCAGGATGGCGCCAGCGAGAATCCCGAGGAAGAGCAGCAGGCTTGCAACCCCGGCGACGCTGTGAAGGCCGATTCGCGGTCCCCGCGGGTACTTGACGTTGCTCACCATCAGCGCGGCCAGCAGGAGCACCAGCAGGGTGAGGCCTTCGTGCTGGAGGTTGAGATACGCCGTGGTCGATCCGTACCAGGCCGTCTGGCTGAACGGATAGTACATCGCCAGGGTCATTCCTGCGGCCGGCGACGGCAGGCCTGTGAACCAGTTGGAGTGGGGTTTGGCATGCGAGGTCACGTTGTAGCGCGCCAGACGGAGGGCGGCCGCGACCACGTAGAGATAGCAGACGGCCCATCCGAACTTCCCGGTATTGGCGAACTCCAGGAAGTACATCAGCAGGGCGGGGGCGACCCCGAACGAAATCACGTCGACCAGCGAGTCGAGCTCCGCCCCGAACCTGGTGCCGGTCTTCGAGAGCCGGGCGATGCGCCCGTCCAGCATGTCCAGAATGCCGGCGAACACGATGAAGAAGCCGGCCCACCGGAAGTTCCCGTTGAAGGCCGAGACGATCGCCCAGAACCCGAAGAACAGGTTGGCCAGGGTGAAAAAGCTGGGCACCACCACGACCACCCGGCGCATCGGTCCGGTCCGCTCGCCCGGTCCCGCGGTCTCCATCACGCCTCCTTCCATCGAGCCACGACCGTGTCCCCGGCCCGGGTCCGGTCCCCCGGCCTGACCGTCACGGCGGCGCTCAGGGGCAGGAACAGGTCCACCCGGGATCCGAACCGGATCAGGCCGAGCCGGTCGCCCTGGCTGGCCGAATGTCCGAGGTGGTGGTCGGTCACGATCCGGCGGGCGACGAGGCCCGCGATCTGGCGGATCAGGATCCGTCCCCGCGGGGTCTCCAGCCCGATCGTGCACTGCTCGTTGTCCTGGCTCGCCTTCTCGCCCCGGGCATTCAGAAATCGCCCGGGGGAGTAGTGACGGAAGCGGACCACGCCGGAGGCCGGATACCGGTTGACGTGCACGCTGAAGACGTTCATGAAGATCGAGACCCGGGTGGAGGGGCCCTCCAGGAACACCGGCTCGTCGATCGGGATGACGCTCACGACGAGCCCGTCGGCCGGGGCGAGGATCAGGTCGTCGCCCCGGACCCGATCCCGCGCGGGGTCGCGGAAGAAGGCCACCACCCACACGGCCACGGGCAACCAGACGAGCGCAGCCACCCACCACCCCGCAAGGGCCAGAACGGCGGCGATGGCCCACGCCGTCCCGATGAAGGGCCATCCTTCGCGGGCGACACGCACCTCAGTCGAACTCCGGCAGGGGCGAACCGGTGAGCAGCCGGAACGCCTCGAGGTACCGGGCGCTGGTGGCCGAAACGACCTCGGGCGGCAGCGTCGGAGGTGGGGCCTCGCCGTTCCACCGGCCCGCCCGGCGGAGGTCGTCGAGATAGTCGCGGAGCGGTTGCTTGTCGAAGCTGGGTTGGGCGCGGCCGCGAACATAACGGTCGGCTGGCCAGAACCGCGATGAGTCCGGGGTCAGGACCTCGTCGATCAGCCGGAGGACGCCGTCGGCGTCGGTCCCGAACTCGAACTTGGTGTCGGCGATGATGATGCCCCGCTCCGCTGCATGCGCCCGGCCGGCGGCATACACCGCCTGGCTCCGTTGCTCCAGCTCGGCCGCCAGCGCGCTTCCGAGCGTCCGGGCGACGTCGGCCGGCGTGATATTCAGGTCGTGCCCGGTCTCGGCCTTGGTGGCGGGGGAGAAGATCGGACTGGGGAACGGGTCGCTTTCCAGCATTCCGGCCGGAAGCGGCTGGCCGGCCAGGGTGCCGCTGGTCCGGTACTCCTTCCACGCCGACCCGGACAGGTACCCGCGAATCACGCACTCGACCGGCACGGGTGCGGTGCGTCGCACCAGCATCGCCCGGCCGGCCAACTGTTCCCGCGCGGCGGCCAGGATCGGTACCTCGCCCACGATCTCGTCGGGGTTGGCGGTGAGGTAGTGGGTTGGGCCCAGGTACGCCAGCCGTTCGAACCAGAAGGCCGACAACTGGGTGAGCACCGCTCCCTTCCGCGGAATCGGTTCCCGCATCACCACGTCGAAGGCGCTCACCCGGTCGCTCGCCACCAGCAGCAGGCGAGCGGCATCGATCTCGTAGACCTCCCGGACCTTGCCGCGCCTGAGCAGCGGCAGCGGCAGGGAGCTGGCTGCCATGGTCTTCATACCGTAACCTCCGCCCCCGGGATCTCGGCGGCCGCCTCGGCGGCCCGAGCCAGGACCGGCGACAGGAACTCCGACAGGAACTCGCGCACCTGGGCGGGGGCCCGGCCAACATAACGGTCGGGGTCCAGCTCGGCCCGGAGCCGCTCCGCGGGCACGGTCGCGAAATCCGGCAGGGCGGCCAGTCGCTCCAGCAGGTCGTTGGGCCCGCCCTCGCTCACCTGAACGGCGACCAGCTGGCTCGCCCGCCGGATCGTCTCGTGCAGTGCCTGCCGGTCGCCGCCGGCCTGCACCCCCAGCATCAGCCAGCGCTCGGTGGCCATGAACGGCATCTGCTCGGCCACGTGTCGCGCGATCACCTGCTCCCGGACCTCGAGACCCGTCACCACGTTGGTGGCCAGGATCAGCACGGCGTCCGTACCTAGGAAGGCCTCCGGCAGGGTGAGGCGGCGGTTGGCGCTGTCGTCGAGGGTCCGTTCCAGCCATTGCCCGGCCGCCGTGTGCGCGGTGTTGGCCGCCAGCGAGATCACGAACCGTCCCAGGGCGGAGATCCGCTCGGCCCGCATCGGGTTCCGCTTGTAGGCCATGGCGCTCGATCCGATCTGCTCGGCTTCGAACGGCTCAAGCAGCTCTCCCTCGTGCTGCAGCAGCCGGAGGTCGGCCGCCATCTTCGATGCCGACTGGGCCACGCCGGAAAGCGTCTCCACGAGCTGGCTGTCCGCCTTGCGGGGATAGGTCTGGCCGGTGACGGCGAACGCCTCGGCAAATCCCATCCGGCGGGTGAGCCGTCGGTCCAGCTCGCGCACCCGGTCGTGGTCTCCCGCGAACAGCTCCAGGAACGACGCCTGGGTCCCGGTGGTGCCCTTGCAGCCGCGGAACCGCAGCGTCTCCAGTCGATAGACCAGCTCGAGGGCGTCGAGGGCGAAGTCCTGGGCCCACAGGGTGGCGCGCTTCCCGACCGTCGTCAGCTGCGCGGGTTGGAAATGGGTGTAGGCCAGGCAGGGCAACTCGGCGTACCGCTCGGCGAAGGCGCCGAGGGCCCGGAGCAGGGCCACGACCCGACCCAGCAGGAGGCGGAGCGCGTCCCGGAGCACCAGCAGGTCGGCATTGTCGGTGACGAACGCGCTGGTCGCGCCCAGGTGCAGAAACGGCCGGGCCGCCGGCGCCTGGTCGCCAAAGGCATGGATGTGCGCCATCACGTCGTGGCGGAATCGCCGCTCGTACTGGGCGGCGGCCGCCAAGTCGCAATCGTCGAGGTGAGCCCGCATCTGGGCGAGGGCCTCGTCCGGGATGGCCAGGCCCAACTCCCGCTGAACCTCCGCCAGGGCGAGCCAGAGCCGGCGCCAGAGGCCGATCCGGTGACGCTCTCCCCAGAGCGCCTGCATTGCCGGCGACGCGTAGCGGCTGCCGAGCGGCGACTGGTACCGGTCGGTCATCGGAACGAGAGCCGGGTGACGAGGGTGGCGCCCTGGCGCTCGAACGCGATCTGGAACACCTCCCCGGCCCGCATCGATTCCAGGATGCTGGCGACCTGTCCCGCCGAGGTGATCGCCGTCCGGTTGATGAAGGTGATGACGTCGCCCTCCTGCAGGCCCGTGGCCTGGCTCACCTCCGGCGTGATCCGGTAGATCAGCGCGCCGCGGTCAGTTCGAAGGCCGCGCTCGGCCTGGATCCCCGCGGTGACCGAGATCACCTCGAGGCCCCGGATCACGCTCACCCGCGTGGCCGTGACCGTTGGCAGGTCGCCGGTGACGATCCGCCGGACGTCGGATCCGGTGCCGCGCTTGATCCGGAGCTGCACCGAGTCGCCGACGTGGAGATCGAGCTTGACGGCCTCCCAGTCGAGATAGTTGCGGAGGCGGCGGCCGTTGGCCTCCTCGAGGATCATCCCCGGCTGGATTCCGGCGCGCGCGGCCGGCCCGCCGGGGTCGACGGTGGTGACCGCCACACCACCCTGACTCTTCCAGTCCCGCATCGCGGAAGGCCCGGCGACCTGGAGTCCGGTCCACGCGCGGCGGACCGATCCGGCGCGCACGATCTCGTCGGCGACCCGCAGCGCCCGCTCGATCGGGATGGCGAATCCCAGTCCCACCGAGCCCCCGGAGCTGGAGAAGATAAAGGAGTTGACGCCCACGACCTCGCCATCCGCGTTGGTGAGGGGTCCGCCCGAATTGCCCGGGTTGATGGCGGCATCGGTCTGAATCATGTCGAGGTAGAGGCCCGGCTGTTCCCGGTTGGGCAGCACGTTCCGTCCGAGCGCGCTGACCACGCCGGCGGTGACCGACGGTTCGGCGTTGCCCAGGAGATAGGCATAGGGGTTGCCAAGGGCGACCACCCACTCGCCGATCAGCAGATCGCGGCTTCGGCCGACGGCCACCGGGGGCAGCTCCCGATCCACCTTGAGGACCGCGATGTCGGTGGTGGCGTCCTCGCCCAGGAGGCGGGCCGGCAGGTCGGTGCCGTCGGGCAGCGAGACCGTGATGGTCTCGGCGTTGTCCACCACGTGCTGGTTGGTGATGATGACGCCGTCGCGCCGCACCACGAATCCGGTGCCATACCCCTGGACCAGCTGCTCGGTCGACCGCGGGACGAAGAAGGAGAAGAAGTCGAACGGATCCCGGGCCTGGACCCGGCGGCGCGAGACCACGTTGACCGAGACCACCGAGGGGGCGACCCGGGTTGCGGCGTCCACAATCGCGGTGCGTCGAGAGGCGCCGATCGCCTCGTTCACTGCCGGTCGCTGCGCGTTGGCGGGCGCCACCATGGGCAGGTCCTGCCCCGATGGGCCGCACGCGAGCGCCAGCCCCGCGAGCAGCAGGGGGGCGGGAATCAGGCGTCGTCGGAGGTCTCGAACCATGTGCCGGGATACTGCACGCTCAGGAAAAAGAGACCGGCGGCCGGGGCCGGCGGACTGGCCCTGATCCCCGGGGCACCTGTCAGGAGCCGGGTCACGTCCGCCGCGTCCCGGCGGCCCAGCGCCGCATCAATGACCGTGGCGGTGACGATCCGCACCATGTGGTGCAGGAACCGATCCGCCGCGATCTCCAGCCGAACCCCTGCCACGCCTGACCGCGGCTCCCAGGCCGCGCGGCGCACCTCGCACCACGAGTGCGCCCGATGGGCGCTCTTCACCGCGAACGACCCGAAGTCGTGCCGGCCCACGAGTGCCGCCGAGATCCGATTCAGCAGCGCGGTGTCCAGCGGCTGGCCCAGGGCCCACTCGAACGGTCGCCGAAAGGGCGAGCGCGCCTGCAGGTCGGTGCCGACCCGATACTCGTACCGCCGCTCGGTGGCGCATCGCCGGGCATGGAACCCGGGGCGCGCCGACCGGACCGCCACGACGAAGCAATCCGCCGGGAGCAGGGCGTTCATCGCCCGCTGCAACGCATCCGGGGTCCAGCGGTCGGGCAGGGTGAAGCTCACCCCCATTCCCAAGGCGTGGACCCCGGCGTCGGTCCGACCGGCCGCGTGCACGCGGACATCGTGGCCCGCGAGCCGCGCCAGGACGGTTTCGAGCTCCTGCTGCACCGTGCGGCCCTCCCGCTGCCGCTGCCAGCCGACGAAGCCCGTGCCGTCGTACTGGAGCGTCGCGAGAAACGTCCGCGGCATTGCGAAATCTACTCGGATGGGCGGGGCACGGGAAGGCGGAACGGCGCCCGGCCCCGATGGCGGCACGGACTACTGAAAGCGGCGGATGACCCCCACGACCACGCCCTGGATCAGGACCTCCGACTCCGGGAATCGGAGGGGCTGCATGGCGGCGTTGGAGGGCTGCAGCCGGACCCAGCCGCCGGGCTCGCGGAAGTACCGCTTGACCGTCGCCTCGGCGCCGTGGACCAGCGCAATCACCATCTCGCCGCTGTCGGCGGTCTGGCGGCCATGGACGACCACGTAGTCGCCATCGACGATGTGGTCGTCCACCATGGAGTCCCCCCGGACCCGGAGGGCATAGTTCGGCCCGCGGCGGGGCAGCATCTGGTCGGGAACCTGGAGGGTCTCGCCATGAAGGGTTCCCTCGATCGGCTGCCCCGCGGCCACCAGGCCGAGGAGCGGAATTTCGGTGGCGCCCGACACGCCCTTGGGCGGGAGCACCTCGATCGACCGGCTCTCGTTGTAGGTGCGCCGGATGTATCCCTTGCGCTCGAGGTTGGTCAGGTGCTCGTGTACCGTCGCCAGCGACTGGAGCGAGAACCGCTCGGCGATCTCCTCGAAGCTCGGCGCGAACCCATGCTCGCGGATGTGGGCCTCAAGGAACGACAGGATCTCCTTCTGGCGCTTGGTGAGAGGCATCGTCGCTCCCGGTATTCGTCCGAAGATCCCCCGAAGTACCCGCCAACTTACCCGAATACTTCCCGAAGCGCAAGCCGAGGATCGGGCACCCCGGAGGGTCCGGGGGGCCCCTACCGGGCCGGGGGCTCGTGTATTTTGTGCTGACGCCTACCAATCCGTCACTCGAGCCCAACAGGGGCAGGCCGCAGGTGACCGTTCCCGATTCGGCACTGGAGCTGCCGGCGCAGCAGGTCGAGGAACTGATCCGCACCCTGGTCAAGGCGTTGCGGGCGTTCCAGATGTACCTGCCCAACAACCCCGTCTACCAACGGTCGATCGAGGCCTTGCGGGCGGCGTTCAACCCGATCTGGTCGGGCGTGCCCGCGCTCGAACTCGAGGTCAGCGAATCGGAGCTGATCTGGCAGGACCAGGTCGTCTATCGCCAGCCCAACCGGTCGGAGAGTCTCGCCTGGATGCTGTACAAGGACGGCCTCCGGCGGCTGACCTTGCGACCCGGGGTGGAGGACGACGAGATCGTGCGGTTCCTGCAGACCGCGGTGCAGGCCCGGCTCCTGGCGGCGGACGCGGGTGACGATCTGCTCACGCTGCTCTGGGAGCACGAGTTCCAGTACCTCGACTACCGGTTCGCGGAGATCATCACCGACACGCTGCAGGTGCTCGACCCCCAGGCCGCCGAGATGGCGGCGGGCTCCGATCCCTATCGTCAGGCCGAGACTCAGCAGAAGATCCGTCAGGAGCTGGGATCGTTCGCTCCCGGCATGGTCGATCTCGACGATTTCGATTCCACCCTCTACTTCCTCGACGAGGCCGAGACCAGATCGCTCCAGGAGCAGGTGGAGGCCGAGTACCAGCGGGACATCCGGGCCAGCGCGATCGCCGCGATGCTGGACGTCTTCGAGCTCCAGCCGGCGACCGAGATCCGGGAAGAGGTGATCGGGATCCTGGAGGCGATCTTCCCCAACCTTCTCACCCGGGGGGAATTCCGCCTGGTCGCCTGGCTGCTGCGCGAGCTTCGGCTGATCGGTGGCCGGGTGGCCCTGATCGATGCCGCGGTGCGGGCCAAGCTGGATTCCTTCGAACACCGGCTGAGTGAATCCGGGATTCTGGCCCAGCTGCTCCAGGTGGTGGAGGAGGCGGCGGGCATCGTCAATGAGAGCGACCTGACCGAACTGCTCAAGGAGTTGCGGGCTCCGGCGCTGGAGCCGCTCCTGGCCCATCTGCCGAAGGCCCGGTCGCCGGATGTTCACCGGATGCTCGAGGCGGCGGCGGACCGGATCGGCCGAGCCCACCTGGACGAACTGATGCGGATTCTCCGCCAGCGCGAGTCGCCGGCGCTGGTCGGGGCGATCCAGGTCTGCCGCCGGCTGGCGCTCCAGCCGGCGGTGGCCCCCCTCGGCGACCTGGTGGGCCACCGCGAGGCGTCGGTTCGCCTGGCGGCCGTGGAGACGCTGGGCGCCCTCGGGACGCCCGGGGCCCTGAGCCTACTGGAGCGGGCCCTCGACGATCCGGATCGGGCCGTGCGGCTGGCGGCGGTGGCGGTGGTGGCGGCGCGCGGCTACAAGGGCGCCCTTCGCCGCTTGGAGGCCGTGGTGCAGGGGAGGGGACCCCATGAGCTCGAACGGGCCGAGAAACGGCAGTTCTTCGAGGCCTTCGCGGCGGTTGCCGGTCCGGGCGGGTTGCCCCAACTGGCCGAGCTCCTCGAGCCCCGGGGGGTCTTCCGGCGGAAGGCGTCACCGGAAACCCGGACCTGCGCCGCCTATGCGGTGGCGAGGATCCGGACGCCGGAGGCCCGTCAGCTGCTGGAGCGGGCGGCCCAGGACAAGGAGCTGTCGGTCCGCAATGCCGCGAGCCGGGCGCTCAGGGAGTGGGACGCATGATCGAGCAGCCGTCCCGGCCGACAGGGGACGAGGGGCACCTCCGCTCCGCTGGGCGCGGCCTCCTGATCACCCTCCATACGGCCCTGCGGGCGCTCAAGCTGTATCCGGTGGAGAACGCGACCGTCCAGAAGGCGCTCGATGAGCTGCAAGGGGCGGCCATTGGAATCCTCTCGACCGAGCAGGAGATCGAGCTTCGCCTCTCCGGGGATTTCCTGTTCCTCAACGGCGTGCGGCTCCGGCTGGAACTCGACAACTTCGCGGCGTTCAGCGGGGTCCTGTCGATGCTTCGTGCCTTCGACATCGGCGTGCTGCGGATTCACGGTCAGGTCGAGCGCCGTGAGTGGCTGGCGTTTCTCAGCATTCTCCTGAGCCTCGCCGCCGAACGTGAGCACGAGGACCGATTCGTGGCCCTGGTGGGACGGATGGGCGGCGCCAACCTTCCCAACGTGGAGCTCGAGCCGGCGGCGGCGAACCCGGAGGACCAGGGCGGGGAGCGGGAGGCGAAGGAGCTGGCCAAGCGCACCTACGCCCAGGGCGTGGCGGTCACGCGGGAGGTGGTCAACTCGGTCCGGATGGGGCGGACCTCAAGTCTGAAGAAGGTCAAGCGGGCGGTGCAGATGATCGTCGATCAGGTGCTCAACAACGAGACCTCGATCATCGGCCTCACCACCCTTCGCGACTACGACGAGTACACCTTCATGCACTCGGTCAACGTGTGCATCTTCGCCGTCGCGCTGGGTCGGAAGATCGGGTTCTCCAAGCTCCAGCTCTACGATCTGGGCATGACGGCGCTGCTCCACGACATCGGCAAGGCCAGGGTGCCGATCGAGATCACCAACAAGACCTCGAGTCTCGAGGACGCCGAGTGGCGGCTGATGCAGGCGCACCCGTGGCTCGGGGCGATGACCCTCTTCAACCTGCGGGGCTACGACGAGATCCCCTACCGGTCCATTCTGGTGGCGCACGAGCACCACATGCGGACCGACCTGTCGGGATACCCCCGGCACGTCCGCCCGCGCGAGCTCGGTCTCTTCTCCCGACTGGTCGCCGTGGCGGACGGGTTCGACGCCGCCACCACCCGGCGCAGCTATCAGACGGTGCCGATCGAACCCGATCAGGTGCTCAAGGAGATGTGGAGCAATCCGCGCCGCGGCTATGATCCGACCCTGGTCAAGGCGCTGATCAACCTGATCGGCATCTACCCGGTCGGCACCTGCGTCATTCTCGATTCCCTCGAGGTCGCGATTGTCGCCTCGACCGTGAGCGATCGCAGCGCCCTGAACCGTCCGATCGTCCGGATCGCCATCGATGCCGACGGCGGCGCGGTCAGTCCCCCAGGCGTCCCCGTCGACCTCCAGGAAAGGGACGGGGCCGGCCACTATACCCGGTCCATCGTCAAGGTCACGTCCCCGGAGCGCTACGGCCTCGTCCCGGGCGATTTCTTCGTGTGAGCGATCCGGCCGTCGACCGCGGGGAGCGGGTAGCTCGCTGGTTCTCACGCGCCCTCGAGGTGCTGGGGCCGGCGGTTCTGGTCGGGATCCTGGCGCTCGACCGGCGCTGGCTTGGGGAGGCCGTCGGGGCGCTCGCGGTGCTGGCGGCGACGACCGCGCTCCGCGCCGCGCCGGTGCGCCTCAGCAAGTTCTCCTACCTGACCCAGACGGCGCTGGTGGGGCTGGTCGCGGCCGTCACCGCGCCGCCGTCCGTGGGCGTGCTGGGCCTGTGGGTGGGGGTCTTCGCAGCCGACCGCTTCCTGCTCCGGAAGACCGCCTACGCCGCCCTGGTGAACGCTGGCCGCGAAGTGGTGGCCTTCGCCTTCGCCTTCGGCCTCTATGCGGCCACGGCCCGGGTCACCGGTCAGACGCATCTCTCGATCGAATTCCTGCCGGCCCTGGCCGTGCTGGTCGGCGCCTACTTCGCGGCGAGCCGCCTGCTGTTCTACTTCTCGCTCCAGGTGCGGCGAAAGCTCACCCCGGAGGATCGGCTCTTCCTGCTCCGCTGGGAGGTCGTCACCTACATGGCCTCGCTGCTGGGTGCGGCGATCGTGGTCTGGGCGCTCCGCTCGCTCGACCCGGTGGGGTGGATCCCGGTGGGCGTGGTCCTCGTGGTCCTCGGCTTCCTGACCCGGTCCCTGCTGGAGGAGGCGATTGCCGCCGAGGACCTGAACAAGGTCCACCTGATGCAGTCGACCATCGCCAGCAACGTCAGCCTGACGCTCTCGTTCGAGCAGCTGGAGCAGCTGGCCTACCGTCTCGTGGACTGGGGCGATTTCCGGATCCACCGGGTGCAGAACGGCACCGTGTCGCTGGCCTACCGTGCCGCCGCCGGCCGCCCGGGACGCGGCGATCCCGAGCCCGCCCTGGCCCCGCTTCGGAGCCGGGTGATCGAGACCGGTGAGGTGCTGGTGGTGCCGGACACCCACCGGCATCCCGGCCTGCCCCGCCGCGAAGATGTCCGGTCCGTCGTCCTTCACCCCCTCCGGTTTGCCGATCAGATGCTGGGCACCCTCGAGGTGGAACATCACAAGCGGTATACCTATCGCGGGCGCGACCTGGCGGCGATTGCGGCGGTCGCCGCCCAGATCTCCACCGCGATCCACATCGCGGAACTGCGGCGCCCCCTCTTCGAGACCGTCGACCAGATCGGCGCCCAGAGTCAGGCGCTCGCGCGAGCGGCCAACTCGCTGCGCGCCTCCGCCATGGCCCTGGCCACGGCCTCCGACAACATGCGGCGGGAGGCGGCCACCCAGGAGGCCTTTGCCCGGAACGGCTTGGAGGCGACCACCCAGGTGTCCGAGCGAGCCGAGCGGGCCGCCGCCGCCGG